>CAZIWT010000164.1:0-7147 GCA_964542895.1 uncultured Thermodesulfobacteriota bacterium | reverse complement strand
CCAGGACGTATCGTAATATGAACGGGTACAGCAGCCACGCATATATGTGGTATAACAAAAAAGGTGAGTACTTTTGGGTTCAGCTTCACTTCAAGACGGAACAGAGGATTGACAACTTTACCGGGGAAGAGGCGGCGAAAATGAGGGGCATCGACCCGGACTGCGTAACCCGGGACCTCAATGAATCGATAGGACGCGGCGATCATCCCTCGTGGCGTTTGGAAGTACAGATCATGACGCCGGAGCAGGCAAAGGAATATCGGTTCGATCCGTTCGATATTACCAAGGTCTGGCCCCACGGCGACTTCCCGCCCATGGACGTCGGCCGCTTGGTACTGAACAGGAATCCGGATAATTATTTCGCGGAAGTCGAGCAGGCGGCTTTTTCTCCGGGAAATTTCGTTCATGGCATAGGGCCTTCCCCGGACAAGATGCTTCAGGGAAGACTATTCAGTTATCACGACACCCATCGCCACAGGCTCGGCCCCAATTATCACATTCTCCCGATTAACGCCCCAAAGGCGTGCAAAATGGACAGCTATCAGCGGGACGGCTATATGCGCTTCGACGACAACGGCGGTGGAGAGCCTAACTACTGGCCGAACAGCTTTGGCGGACCGAATCCCGATCCCGATTTGGTTTTCCCGAAGCTCGATATTTCCGGGATGGCGGCGAGACACGCCTATGAGCTTGGGGATGTGGATTTCGTTCAGCCCGCGGCCCTTTACAACAAGGTCATGAAAGATAAGGACCGTGAAAATCTCGTGAGCAACATCGTCGGGCACCTAAAAAATGCGCAAAAGAGGATTCAGCTCAGACAGACGGCGCTTTTCTATAAGGTTGACGGCGATTACGGCGAGCGTGTGGCAAGGGGTCTTGGACTGAGCGTGGATGATGTAAAGAAGCTCGCGGCAATGTCCCAGGAGGAGCGCGTTGAGGCGACTGCAAAATAGGATAACCTTGTTTTGAGATAGTTTGTAGTATACTTATTGTTTTTGGAGAAGTAAACTTTGGCGTTTAGGTGGTTAAAATGCTTTTACATCATTGTTTTTCAGTATATAATTAGTGGATAAAAAGGGAAGTAAATTTAATCGATGAGAGGAGGGGCAAAATGGCAGAGCCAAAGGACAAGTGTGTAAAGCCGGCGGGTGGACCGCTGCTTGAGTCCGTGGAGAAGCCGGAGGAACAAAGGGTGATTCAAACAGGAGGACACGCAATGATCGCAAAAGTGGGTAAGCCGGCCCCGGATTTTGAAGCGAGCGCCTTTTACAAGGGGGGATTTGAAAACATCAAGCTCTCCAAGTACAGGGGGAAATGGATACTTCTTTGCTTCTATCCGGGGGACTTCACGTTCGTTTGACCTACGGAGCTTACGGCAGTTGCCGTAAAGTATGATGAATTCAAGAAGCTGGACACGGAGATTCTGGCCATGAGCGTCGACAGCAGGTTTTCTCACAAGATATGGCAGGAGGAGGAGCTCTCCAAGATGGTCAAGGGGGGACTTCCATACCCGATGCTCACCGACGCCGGCGGCCGAATCGGGACCGTATACGGTGTTTATGACCAGGAGGCGGGGGTAAATGTGCGGGGACGCTTCATAATCGACCCGGACGGGATCGTACAGGCGATAGAGATATTGACTCCCTCGGTGGGGAGAAACGTATCGGAGGCTCTGAGGCAGCTCAAGGCCTTCCAGCACGTCAGGAAGACGGGCGAGGCGACACCGTCCGGATGGCAGCCGGGCAAGAAGACCCTGAGTCCGAAACCGAGCCTGGCGGGCAAGGTCTGGGAGATATGGAAGCCGGATATGGCCTTCTGATATAGTATCTCATATTAAGATGTAGATGTCTCGAATTGTTTAACATTAACGGAAAGGAGTGCAGGTATGCTGTCACAGATACCGATTGATCTTAGTAAGATCAAAAAGGACGACCTCGACCGGGAGATCATCAGGGCCGGGATTATCGCGGAGTTCGACGCGATCAACCTCTACGAGCAGATGGCGGCGCTGGCAAGCAATAATGATCTAAAGAAGGTGCTGCTTGACATCGCCAAGGAGGAGAAGGAGCACGTCGGTGAGTTCATGACCCTTCTGTTAAGCTACGACAAGGAACAGGTGGAGGAGCTGGAGGAGGGGAGAGAGGAGGTCGAGGAGCTGCTCGGCAAGAAGTAACTATATTTTTACTCAAAAAATTAACGTTATCAAGCATCCTGAAAATCTAAAGAGAAAAAAAGGGGGGGGCTCAAAGCCTCCCCCTTTTTTTGTGCGGGAAGATTGCTATATTGATATGACGCTTTATCTCATTACCGAATAATGAAGCTCGGCATATAAGTCGGGCTTTTTTTGCCGAAGAATTGATCTTTGAATTTCAACGCGGTTGACTGCGGGCATATCATGTGCTATCTTCGGAGAAGATACAAGAGAAGCTCACGGGAAGTTACAAAATAATGTAATGGGAGGTAAAGAATGAAGAAGATATCTATTTCTGTTCTGGCGACAGCGATCCTGCTCTCTTTTGCATTTCCGTTATTTGCCGTCGAGATCGAGGATGCCTGCATGAAGGGGGAGCCGTTCACCCACGGGATGCTTCTTCATGACGACAGGGACTATATGATCACCACAGATATGGGGTTGGGCCTTACGGTCGATATCGTGCAGCAGTTAGAGGGGCAGACCGGCGAGGGGAAGGTCGTCTGGACTACGACGGAGAGCGGCACCTTTACCTTCAGGCCTCCCCTCACCGGATACCACATCATCAAGGTGACGAACTCATCGGACAACGTGAGGACGTTCAACATCAAGATTGAGGAGAAGCCTGCGAGCAAGCTTATCAGGTGATACATCATTCACCTTTAAAATATCTAATCCTAATGGAGCTTTTCCCATGTCAGTAGTTGAGATCATACCGAATATCTACTGGATCGGTGTCAACGACAGGACAACAGACCTCTTCGAGGGTATGTGGCCCATTACCGATGGGGGGATCGTGAACAACGCCTACTTCATCAACGACGAGAAGAAGGCGATCGTCGAGTCATCAAAGGCGTTCCAGACCGACGACCTGCTGAAGAAGATAGGAGAGATCGCGGACCCCTCCGAGATAGACTACGTAATAATCAACCACATGGAGCCTGATCACACCGGGGCCTTCGCCAGGCTGGTAAAAGCCGCCCCGAAGGCTCTCTTCGTCGGGACCGAGAGGACGAAGGGCCTAATCGAGGCGTTTTACGGAATCACCGAAAGGGTAATGAGCGTGGCGGACGGCGAGGAGCTGTCTCTGGGGTCCCGCACTCTGAAGTTTTTCCACACCCCTATGGTCCACTGGCCCGAGACTATGATGACCCTGGAGACAAAAGACAGCGTCCTGTTTTCCGGGGACGGGTTCGGCGGTTACGGGGCGATCGAGGACAACATCTTCGACGAGACCTGCTCCGACATCGAGTACTACATAAAGGAGTCGCTTCGCTATTACACCAACATCATAACCAAGTTCAGCAGTATGGTTACAAAGGCGATCGACAAACTGTCGTCCGTTCCCGTCAAGATCATCGCGCCCTCCCACGGCCTGATCTGGAAGAAGGAGCCGGTGCGGATCATCGACCTCTACAGGAAGTGGGCGTCGTACGGGACAGGTGAGGGAGAGAGGGGGATAACCGTGATCCACGCCTCGATGTACGGCAACACCGACCTGATGCTCGACGTCGTGATCGAGGCGTTGAAAAAGTCGGGGGTTTCCTTCGAGGCCTTCGACGCGTCCCGGACCCATGTAAGCTACGTGCTTCCCTCCCTCCTGACGAGGTCGGGCGTAGTTATCGGCGCCCCGACTTACGAGGCGGGGCTCTTCGTACCGGTCGCCCACATCTTCGACATTGCGGTCAGAAAGGGGATCAAAAACAAGAAGGTCTTTCGGTTCGGCAGCTACGGCTGGTCCGGCGGTGCCGAACGGGAGCTGAAAAAATTCATCGATGACCTGAAGTGGGAGCTTGTGGAGAGCTTCGAGTTCAACGGAAGGCCCACCGACGAAGACCTGAAAAAAGGGGTTGATCTGGCGAAGAAGTTCGTGGAGGGCCTCTAAGAAGAGTCGACACTGCTTGGGCTGTGTTGCTTAATATCCTATCCTATTCATAGCTAAAGAGGAGGTTGAAAGATGGGTGATACCTATAACGAGAGCTCGCGGGAGATTCCCGTTTTCGATTCTGTCGATGTCATCGTTTGTGGAGGAGGAACCTCAGGAATATTCGCCGCCCTTGCCGCCGCCAAGGGGGGAGCAAAGGCCTTTCTAATAGAAAAGGAGGGGTTTCTCGGCGGGACTGCGACCTCGTATCTGGTCAACCCGCTGCCGGAGATGATGGGAAAGGGGGGCCTGATTGGGGAGTTCATGGACAACATGGCGGAGCTGGGCGGGTACATAAAAAACGACCCGGCTGACGTCGTCTACGACTTTTCCCTGTCTAACACCTATGACATTGAAATATTCAAGGACGTGGCGCTGGAGATGCTTGACAATGCGGGGGTTACGATACTCCTTCACACGATGGTCGTGAGGTCGATTCTGGAGGACGGCGCCGTCAAGGGGGTCATCGTCGAGAACAAGTCGGGGAGGCAGGCGGTGATGGGAAAGAGGGTAATCGACTGCACCGGCGACGGGGACGTATCCGCTTTTTCCGGCGCCCCCTTCGAGAAGGGGAGGGAGAAGGACGGGTTGATGCCCTCTGTGTCGCTTCTGTTTCACCTCCAGAACGAGGGGAAGCTTAAGGAAAACCCCGCAATCCCGGTGGGTGGGATATTTCTCCTGGCGCCGGTGTTGATGGCTCTCGCCAAGGAGAAGGGGATAGACTACGAGATCCCATACGATGCGAGCTTTCTAGTCCCGATGCCGGTGAGTCGAGGGAGGCTTTTGGTCAACCTCGCCCACGTGAAAAACGTCGACGGCACGAAGGCGGAAGACCTGACAAGGGCACACATCGCCTTAAGGAAGCAGATCAGGGAGGCGGTTGATCTTTTGAAAAAGCACCCCTACTTCAAGGACGCATACGTGGCCGTCACCGCTAACAACATCTACGTGAGGGAGACGAGGCGAATCACGGGCGAGTACGTCATAACCGAGGATGACGCCCTGTCCGGTAAGAGCTTTGAAGATGCGGTCGCGTCGTGCCGCTACATGATAGACGTCCACCCCATCGACGACACGGAGGTGGGGAGATACGACAACCACCCCCCCTTCGACATCCCCTACAGGAGCCTCGTCCCGATGAACGCAGAAAACCTCCTGATGGCCGGAAGATGCGTATCGAGCGACAGGGTTGCCCAGTCCGCCCTGAGGATAAGCGGCACCTGCATGAGCACCGGCGAGGCGGCGGGCACGGCGGCGGCCCTCTCTGTTAAGGAAGACATTTCACCCCGAAAGCTGGACGGTAAGCTCGTGAAAAAACTCCTCGAGAAAAACGGGGTGAATATAAGACCGGACGAGAGCCGGATGCCGAAGAAGTGTATGCTCGACTGAGGCTCAAATAGTCATAAATAATAGGACTCATATTTAATTAACGGGGTGGTTCAATGGATTCAATAACTATTTTGATTTGGAGCGTCTCCCGCTGTTAGGCATGTTCTACTATTAAAAAAGGAGCTACCTTATATTATGAACTACATCTTCGGCCCCGTCCCATCCCGGCGCCTCGGGCGGTCCCTCGGGGTTGATCTCGCCCCGTTCAAGACCTGCACGTACGACTGCATCTACTGCCAGCTCGGGCCTACCACAGATCACACGATGGAGAGGGGGGAGTGGTTTCCTCTGGACGATATCGTGGCGGAGCTTGAGGCGAAGCTCGATACGGGGCCGGACTACATTACGCTGGGCGGGTCGGGGGAGCCGACGCTCTATTCAAGGATCGGCGAGCTGATAGAGAGAATTCGCTCGATGACCGATGTCCCGGTGGCCGTCCTGACCAACGGCTCGCTCCTGTGGCAAAAGGAGGTCCGCCGGGGGCTTATCGATGCGAATCTCGTGATCCCGTCTCTGGACGCGGGCGACCCATCGACCTTCGAGGCGGTCAACAGGCCGGTTTCCGGCATCACCTTCGATAAGATGGTGGAAGGCCTTGTGACCTTCAACTCCGAGTACGGCGGCGACCTCTGGCTGGAGGTGTTCCTCCTGGACGGCTACAACACGGCCGTAAATGACGTGAAGAGAATCGCCGACCACGCCCTTAAGATCAGGCCTGACCGCGTTCAGCTCAACACCGTGACGCGGCCCCCGTCCGAGGAATTTGCACTGGCCGTAAATCAAGAGCGGATGAAGGAGCTCGCGGAGTTGTTTACACCGAGGGCGGAGGTTATCGCGGACTTTCGGTCGGTTCATGGGGAGGCTGATTTTACCTCGACCCGGGATGACATTGTAAAGATGCTCCAGAGGCGCCCGTGCACCGTGGCCGACATAGCGGACGGGCTGGGGATCCACAGAAACGAGGTTGTCAAGTATATCGAGGAGCTCTTCGAGAGGGGGCTTTTGGAGCAAAAAAAGGTTGAGGGAAAGGTCTACTACTTCGCCGATCCGAATTCTTGATCCGGCGGGCCGTTAGAGGAGCGCCGGGGCTTAAAATGATGGGATTTTTTTGCTGCCCCGGAGCTTCCGCTCATTCCCTGATCAATACGATTGGAAATGGAATTAGAAATAAGAAGATTTTTCGGTCCGACAGCTACGGTTTATGCAGCAAGACAGGGCGGAAGATCAAAAGATCCATCAATGATTTGAATTGGAAGCTGATGTTGGGTTTTGCGTTTAACTGGGGGCCAAAAGATAAGGGTTTAAAAAAAGGAACCGCTCCGGTTAAAGAATTCGACGAAGGTTCCTAAAGAGTCATCTTCAAAAAGGAGGAATAAATTATGAAACCGATAGGGCCTCTGATGCACGAGCACCGTCTTATTGAAAGAATGATCGCAATTATTAGAAGGGAAAAAGAACGTATAACGAAGACGAACACTCTAAACGCCGTCTTAATAGATACGGCGGTTGATTTCATAAGAACATACGCGGACAGAACACATCATGGGAAAGAGGAGGATATTCTTTTTCGCGATCTTGTGATGAAGAAAATGACACCGGAGCACGAGAAAATCATGCAGGAGTTGATTGATGAACACAAATTC
>CAZIWT010000163.1:0-7174 GCA_964542895.1 uncultured Thermodesulfobacteriota bacterium | reverse complement strand
TATCGTAATAGAATCTTGCCCTGTTGGGATGCATCTCAATAACCTTAGTAAAACAGATTATTGCTTCCTCGTAGTTCCCCATATCATAATAAGTCCATCCCATATAATAATAAGACTCATCTGCCTTTTCGTTTCCAAGCTTCAGTGCCATTTCAAAGTCCGCCAGCGCCTCGTCGTATTGCACTATCGAATGGTAGCAATACCCTCTCAAGCTGTATGATTTCTCGTGTTCGGGATCAATAGCAATGGCTTTTGTCAGGCACTCTATCGCCTTTCCGTACATTTCATCATCAGCGTAAGCTTTTCCTTTTTTATACCACCCTTCTGCACTCTTCAGCTCGTCCGGCACGCCGCAGGAGGTGCCCAAAAGAAACGCAAATGCGAGCGCGGTGGCCAGGACGGCGGCAGATATCTTAGTGGCCGCGATTAAGTCCCTCTTCATTTTCAACTTCATCGCTTCATCCCCCGTAAAATTAGTTGTTTTGAATAATAATATCCGGTTTATATTTTTTTGTCAATAGAAATTTTGATGGGCTTAAATAAATATGAATCACGAGTGGGGCGGACTAAAGAATTTCTGAAACTATTTTAGATTTTTATTGACACCGATCAAGCATTAATATAAAATTAAGAATTAAGCTATTTTTGGGTTGGGGGCGCTATTTTGGGCCCCGGTTTTTTAAAATGATCACTTATTGGGAGGACCCTGACATTGGAGTGTAAAACCGTAAAGAAAGGGATTGAGTGCGTTTTCATGACGAAGAACGGATGCGGATTCAACGGGGGCATATGCCACACCATCATCAGCGAGTGCGAGGGATGCGACAAAATCGTAGAATTTCCCACGGGGAAATACTGCTCTTCCGCCGCAGACCCGGCCGCAAAATGGGTGAGAGGACTCTGCAACCTCGCAACACACGTCAAGAAAGAGGCGAAAACCGAAGCCTTAAAGCTCAATCCCTTGAAGGCATCTAAGAGGGCTGCGGCGAATATTTAAGCCCGAAGGCTATATCGATAATCTCAAAGGCGATATTCCCGAAGGCGGGCTTAGATGAAAAAAGGACCGGCATCTACTGCCGGTCTTTTTTTATCCAAAAGGTGAGGCAAAAAGTTTACGCAAATCCCGGCCTTATATCCCCCGGGACCGCGGGGCCTAATCGCAAAACGCCTTGTTCAGGGTGCAGGCCTTGTCGAAGTATTTCTTCGCCTCCTCGTAGTTCCCTATCTCCTCCATGACCACACCTATGTTGTACTGGACGGCGCCGTTTCTCGGCTCCACGGCGGCGGCGGCCGTCAGGTCCTTTATGGCGAGGTTGTATCTCTTGTACCTGGCGTGGATCAATCCCCGCTGAAAGAGCGAGCCGAAGTGGAGGGGCTTTTTCTTCAATACGGTATTGTAGTCCTTGACGGCCCTTTTGTAATCGCTCTTCTTCTCGTAGACCAAGCCCCGCTTGTAGTAGGCGGTGAGGTAGTCCGGCATCATCTCTATACACCTTGTAAAATCGGAGACGGCGCCGTCGATATCGCCCGAGTCGGTCTTAAGTATCCCCCTGTTGAAATACGCTATGGCCAGATCCGGATTGAGCCTAATCGCCTCATCGATATCGGAAAGGGCCTTTTTGATCTCCCCCTTGTTCCTGTAGACTATCGAGCGCCTGATGTAGTTTGCGGGATTCTTCGGATCGAGCTTCATGGAGATGTTGTAGTAGGCGAGCGCCTCGTCCCAGTCCTTCCTGGCGGCCTTCAACTCCCCCAGGGCGTTGATGGTGGGGGCGTATCGGTTGTTTCTACTCAGCGATTTCTTGAGGTCCGCCTCGGCCCTGTCCAGCTCCCCTATCCTGATCAGCGCCCTCCCGCGGTTCGTTAGGGCCTTGAATATCTCCGGGTCGTACGGGTACTTCGCGATCCCGTAGGTGTAGAGCTCTATCGCCTCCTCGTATCTCTTTTCGTTGAGCGCCTTCGTGGCCTCCTCCCATATCTTTATACCCTTGCGGGAATGGGCGGGATGTGTTAATAAGACAAGGAGAATGAAGGGAAGGGCACACCTGAAAAGGAGCTTCGCCAAGCGATGAGTCAAAAGAGATTTTGACGTGGGCACATAGACCTCCAACATTTTCGGGGGGGCAGGCTATTTTTACCATAGATTTGACTTGTTGTCAAAAATCTTTTTGGTCTTTTTGCACATATTACCGCTCAGGCCGAAGCTTGAAACAAAAACCTCTTAAACGGATCAATTACAAAACGGAGGTAATGTGAAGAAGCAATTCCCCGATATAGTCCTTTCGGTACTGCTGGCGCTCCTCTTTATCCTGCTTCAGGCTGTCGTCGCCCTCTTCGTAAAGGGGGTCTTCGGCTCACAGGGACTGATGCTTATTGCCGGCGTAACGGTACCCGCCCTTGTAATAATATTTGTAACCTCAAGCGTCAACAAGACAACTCTCAAGGAGACGATCCACTGGGGTGCCGTGAGGGGAGGAAGGGTCCTTCCCGTCATCCTTATGACGCTATCCGCCGCCGTGCTGGCCTCGGAGGCGGAGAACATCATCGCCGATTACGTCCTTTCGCCGGAGACATATTTCAAGTACATAGAGGATTTTTCGAAGCTCTTCGTCATGGAAAACAGGGCCGACCTGCTCCTCGGCCTGGTGTCCCTCACGATCTTCGGGCCGCTGATGGAAGAGGCCCTCTTCCGCGGGGTCATCTACCGGGGAATTGCGAAAAACAGGGGGAGGCTGATCGCCGTAATCACCTCGTCGATCCTCTTCATGCTCGTCCATGTAAACCCGGTCCAGTTTCCGGCGGCGCTTGTTCTGGGCATCCTATTTTCGGCGATGATCGCCAGGGGGTACAGCGTAACGGACACGTTTCTATCCCACGCCCTCTTCAACATCATCTCGGCTTTCTTCTTTTTCGACATCGTGGAATTTCCGGGGATATCCGTAAACAGGGCGGTGGAAGTGGTCCACGTCCCCCTATATCTGATCCTCCTTTCCCTCATGACATTTACGGCATCCCTTTTCGTGGTCTTCAGAGGATTTGACGGACGGGACGATTGAGGCGCTTCGATTTTGCCACTCCCTTGAATCGGGAGAAGCGGGGAGACTCGAATGTTGCCGATACGACTTATTTCTTGCAAACATCGGGCGACCTGAAGTAAAATGTCTCCAAAATATTTATATATCTTTTCTACAATATGAGGTTTTTATGGACAAGATAAATGTCGGATTTATCGGATGCGGAGTGATATCGAACCTTCACGCCCCCGGTTACAGGAACAACAAGAGGGCCTCGCTTTTCGCCGTCTGCGACGCGAACCCGGAAATCGCCGAGGCGAGGAAAAAGGAGTGGAAGGCAAAAAAGTCGTACACCGACTACCGGGAGCTCTTAGACGACCCGGACGTGGACGCCGTGGAGATCATAACCCCCCACAAGCTCCACGAAAGGATGGTGATCGACGCCCTCGACGCCGGAAAGCACGTCGCCGTCCAAAAACCGATGACGACAAGCTTAAAGAGCGCCGACAGGATGATAAGGAAGGGGAAGGACTCGAAAAAGGTCTTCAAGGTCACCGACAACTACCTCACCTACCCACCCATCGCCCTGGCGAAGAAGATGATCGAAAACGGTGACATCGGCGATCCCCAGATAATCAGGATGAAGATGGTAAACAGCGCCTACGGCGGCTGGGACCTCCCCTCCACAGCCTACGACTGGCGCTTCGAGGAGTACTCGGAGGGGAGGTTCTCCGAGACCTACGACCACGGCCACCACGAGTGGGCGACGGCCTGGTTTCTGATGGGGGAGGTCGAGAGGGTAACAGCGTGGATAGACTCCATCGACGGACTTATGGACAGCCCCGTGACATTGATGTGGAAGCATAAAGGGGCAAAAAAATACGGCATCTGCGACTTCGCCTTCGCGGAGGAGCTTCACATCCCCTCCAAATACTACGCCAACGACGAGTGGTTCGAGATAACCGGAAGCAAGGGCCTCATCTTCATCCACCGCTGCACGGGGGACATCCACACCGGGCCCGCCGTCAGCCTCTTCACGTCCAAGGGGTGGAAACGCTACGACAAGGTGAAGTCGGACTGGTTGGAGGGATTCAAGGGGGCGGCGGAGAATTTCATCTCGGCAATAAAGGGTAAGGAGCCGCCCCTCCTTACAGGAGACCAGGGAAAGGAGATATTGAGGATAAGCTTTGCCATCTACGAGTCCGCAAAGAGGAGGCGCGACGTCTACACCGACGAGCTGGAAAAGGCCTTTCCCTCCCTCTATGCAAAAAGGAGGATCAGAAAGGAGAAGAAGGAGTCTTACATCGCCAGCTTCAAGCCGCCCCTCTTCGGCAAGGACTACTCCAAATACGCCCCCCAGGCGAAGAAGCTGACGGAGGACTTCATGGAGAGGTTCGACCCGGTCGCCGCCCAGGACTGGAAGGGAACCGTCGGCGTCGTGCTGACGGCGGAGGGGGGCGTTTCTGAGCAGCAGCTCGCGATAAAGGTCGGGGGAGGAAAGGCAAAGCTCATCGAGGGGAAAATCCCCGAAGACGCCGGGATTACGCTGACCATTCCGGCGGGGAGCTGGGCCGCCATCCTCATGGAGAAAAAGAGGATCGAGACCGCCCTCTTCAAGGGGGAGCTGAAGATCGACGGGGAGGTAATGGAGGGGATGAAGCTCAGGAGCGCCTTTCATATTTAGCGGGGTCGGGGAGATTTAGCTGATTTATAGTAATTGGCGGGAGAAAACCTGCGGCGAAAAAAGCTTTTCCTTATTTAAGCCTCGGCGTCATGGGATTTTATGACGACCCATTCATGGGCCGGGTGCGGAAGGGGGCCGAGGGCCACATTTTTTAATTTTTTAGTTAGAGGGAACTGAAGCAATGGCGGGGAAAAAGGCGGAGGTAAAGGTAGTTCCGGTTAACGCGGAGGGCGGGCCCGCCCTCGGGATCGAGGCCTCGTGGGTCGGCTCCCAGTTCGTGATGATAATCGCGGACAAGGGATTTGTCGCCTGCGGGGTGATAGACGTGGGCGTGATGGAGAGGGCCGGGGCGGCGGTCGCCGTGGCGAGGGGGACGCCGGAAAAACAGCTCGTCGTCGTCGACGACCTGCTGGTCGCCAAGATTCAGGCCATCACGGAAAGGGCCGGCTCCCTGGGGGTGGTGGTCGGGATGACCGGAAGGGAGGCGCTCGACATCCTCTCTATTTAGGATCGACGAGGGACGGTTTTTAAATCGTGGGGGGCTACGGTTTTAAATTGTGGGCCCTCAATTCGTCTTGCGGGGGACTACCCTCCTAACACGGCCGCGGCCAAAACAGAGGGTTGCGCCCCTCCCCCCTGACATGACGGTCTCTACAATCGTTGGAAAGGTCGAGCCGACTTCCCCTCCCCATCTCCCCCACTCACTTCAGTGTCATGCTTAATATATTCGGCTCACGATTGCCCCAACCGCTTAAGCCTCAACAACCCTGTCAAAAACATCAGCAAAAGGGTGATAAAGAGGATCGTGAACATCCCGGTGTTGAGGGAAAAGAGGTCCGATATCTCGCCGATGAGCCACGGGAATAAAAGCATCCCGCAGCCCATGTAGGTCATAATGAGGCCGGTGATCGTCCCCAGGGAGTCCGAAAACCTGTCGGAGCCCAGCCCCATGATCGTGGGGAAGATCCCGGAAAAGGCAAGTCCCAGAACGACCATCGAGCCTCCGGCGACGGCGGCGTCGTCCACAAAGAGAAAGACGCCGAAGGCGAAGAACGACAGGACGCTGAGTATGACCAGGAGCTTTATCGCCCCTATCCTTCTTGCCGCGACGAAGCAGACGAACCTCCCCAGCGTCATCGCTATCCAGAAGGACGTGAGAAATGAGCTCGCCGTGATCTTCGGTATCTTGAGGCCGGTCTCCATATAGAGGACCGACCAGTAGTTTATCCCCATCTCCGCCCCAACGTAAAGGAGCGTTATCGCCCCAAGGAGCAGCGTGTAGGGATTTTTGGCTATCCTGAAGAAGACCGAGAAGTCGATCCTGTCGGAGCTGACCTTCTCCGGGTAACTCGTCGTGAGCTGAAGGATAAGTGTAAGCGCCGAAAAGAGGGCGATTATCTGGTAGCCGAGCCTCCAGCCGAACCCGCACTCGATCAGGTAACCCATAAATACGGGGCCCAAGAGCGCCCCGACGCCGAAGAAGCCGTGGAGGAGGTTCATGGCGGAGGTCCGCCTGTCCACGTATATCTCCGAGATCACGGTGTTTACGACGATCTCAATGAGTCCGCCGCCCAGCCCAATAACGAAGAAGGCACAGATACCGACCGCAAGGCTCTCCATTACGGAGAAAATGAAAAGGCCGAGGGTAAGAAAGAGCTGGCCCCAGAGGCCCACGATCTTGATCCTGTATCTGTCCACCGTGATCCCCCCGGTGAGGACGGCGATGATAAGGCCTATGGAGAGGGCCGTCGTGAAGAGGCCCAGTTCGCCCGTGGTGAGCATGACCTCGCCCTGTATCTCCTTTAAGGCTGGGCCGGTGGCGGTGATGACCGCCCCGAACGACATCAGCGCGAGATAGCAGTTTAAAGTTACAATTCTCATTTAACGAACATCCGCGATTAATGGAATTTTTGAAGCAAGATTATTATTTCTATTACTATGAGATAGTGTTTATCCTGTCGGGCCGAAATACCAATCTAAATATCCCAAAAAAAAATTTTCTCCACTTAAAATCCTTGAACCTTTAAGGAATTAAGATTAGAAAAAAGCTTTAAGCGAAGTTAAAATTTGCGTAAGGGCCTGTCCTACTTGTCAAAAGTGATAACGAGCTGGCATATTTCATCGCCCCTGGCCTTGCACAGCGTCTCCACCACATTGATGCCGGTTACCCCCGACCAGGCCCCCATGCCTGCCACGAAATCCGCCTCGATAATGCATATCGGGCCCTCGGCCTTCACACCGACACACCAGGGACAGTCCGGCATATTCTCGATTATCCTGTCGTCTTGGATATCGATGTTAGTGGAAGTCCCGAACATCTGGGTAACATTTTCAATATATGTCTTTATGACTAATTTGAACCTGTCGACGGGATCAAGCCCCTCCATTTCGAGCTGGCCGATCCCGAATAGTCCCGGAAAACTCTCCATCATCTGGTAAAAGGACCTTTTACCCGCCCCCCGAATGACGGATACAA
>CAZIWT010000162.1:0-7352 GCA_964542895.1 uncultured Thermodesulfobacteriota bacterium | reverse complement strand
CCCTTTACCCACTATTCTAAACTCAATTGACACCCTTATAAAGGACAAAAATATGTTTGTAGATATCGCCTACTACAACATTTTGGGCCTGCCCCTGGTGAAATGGCTGGGGATTATTGCCATATGTTGTTTTGCCCTGACAGCAAGCATATCGATCCTGAACAGGAGAAAGATCAGGTTTATCCCCTTCAAGTGGCACCCGAGGATGGCCTACATTTCCTTTGCCGTGGCGGCAGTCCACGCTCTCTTGGTCTTGTTGACCTCCCTCTAATATCAGTATCGCAGTATCGCCGCCAACCGAGGCGCGGATTTATCCTCAACCGTTATTGAGCGTCGCGGCCCCATCGAAACGACGTCGGCGGATCGCCTCGATTTTCCCTGAGTTTTCGATTTGATATCGAATGAAAAAGCGCTACAAAAGCACCCTTTTTCCCCTTGGAGCATCTTTAATACTATAAGTTATCAATGGCAGGAGGAGAACAATGCAGATAAGCGCCCGTAACGTACTCAAGGGGAAGGTCAATAAGGTCACCCCCGGAGTCGTCAATACCGAGGTAATCGTGGAGCTGACAGGCAATGTGGAGGTGGTCTCGATCATCACCAAGACTTCCGCCGAGTCGCTGAATCTGGCCGAGGGTAAAGAGGTCTACGCGGTAATAAAGGCGAGCAACGTCATGATCGCCGTGGATTGATGTGGGTAGGAGAATTGCAGTAGAAAGACAGAGTTCAGTTTTCAATATTTAAACAAGAAGAGAGGGGCCGTTTTAGGCCCCTTTTGTTCGAGATAAACCAATCGGTCGTTTTAATCTAACTCCTTCTTTTTAAAGACAAAGTAGCAAACATCATCACCCTTTGCCATGCATTTGATCTCCCTCGGTATGTATACGCCCTTTCCAAAAGCCCAGTCGCAGATATATTGCATGACTCCTTCGTATAGTGAGCAGATAGGTTTCTTGGATGTATAGCCTTCACACAACAAGCAGTCGAAGACATCCAGGTCCGCCCCTGTCTCTTCGTTTACGATCGCCCTTCCTTTCCCCGTGGCGAAACAAAAGAGTTTCATGGCCTCAAAGCATTTTTCCTTCGGTGGAAGATTCTCAAATGGATCGAGTACATGTGCCATCTCTACACCGTATTTCATATTGGTATGACCGATTCTTCTCCAAATACCGATGGCCCCGTTGAGGCCGAGGAGGTTTACCAATTCGGTGTAGATCTTTACCTGCTCGGTGGTGGGGATACAGGGTTCCCAGTTGTAATCCGGGGGATTCTCGAAGATGTCCGAAAAGCCGATATTTCTAAAAATTATGCCGGTTCCCTTCTGCCCCAAAATCTCACCGATGCTGTCAATAACCGCTCTGATGGCCATGTTTGTGGCCATTTTCACTTCTTCAGACATAATTGACCTCAAAATGATGAGTATTCCGCAGGAAACGGGTGTATTACTTTAAAGGGCTAATTCAGACATATTATAAAAAGAAATATGCAATGAAGTCAAATATATTATTTTCTTCTATAAAATAACTTTTTAACCTTTAGCTCAGGTACGCATTAATCGGATGAACCAAAGATTTTTTCTCCGACAGGCTCCTTGTGTAATTTTAACAGTTTTGCGCACTCTATATTTCTTGACTAATTCCCACAAAAAAGTTATTGTGGTTGTTGCCAACACGAAACTAAATATGGAAACACCAAAATGAAAAAGAGCCTTCTATTAGTAGCTATCTCGATTATCATCTCAATGGTTGCTGTTACGATTGTCTTAGCAAAGAGCGCAAAAGAATTTTACGACGATGGGATAATCCTCTTCAACAACGGCGACGACAAGGGGGCCATCAAAGCCTTTACCGATGCCATCGATGAGGACTCGGACTACATCTTGGCGTACATCGACCGGGGGTACATGTACTATTACCTCGGGGATTTTGACAAAGCGCTGGACGATTTCGACGAGGCGTTGGACCTTGACGATTCATCAATCGTCGCCCTAATTGGCAGGGGAAAGGCTTACGCCGCCAAAGGGGAGTATGACAACGCAATAGATGATTTCACAGAATCCATTAAAAAGGACACAAACTCCTACGATGCCGTCTTTAACAGGGGGGTTGTTTATTACAAAAAGGAGTTTTATGCGAAGGCCTTGGAGGATTTTTCTAAGGCGATTAAAATATCCCCAAAATATTACATCGCTTACAGTCACCGCGGATACACGTACATGGACCTCAACGACTATAAGCGGGCATTAAATGATTTTAACACATCGATATCGTTAAATAAAGATTTTCCCGACAACTACCTCAGCCGGGGAGCGGTTTACGAAGTCCTTGAGGATTACGACAAGGCAATTACGGATTACGATAAATATTTGAGCTACCGCAGCAAAGATATTCTTGGCTACTATTTTAGGGGAGTGTCGCTCATGTCTCAAAAAAAGTACGGCAGGGCGGTGGCGGAATTCTCGACCGTTATTGGTCTTGAGCCAAAATACGAGATGGCGTATCTAAACAGGGGCTATTCAAATATGCGTCAGGGCAACAACGACAAGGCATTGACCGATTTCAATAGGGTAATCGAAATGAACCCGAAAAACTTCCTCGCATTTATTGCCCGGGGCGACCTTTACTTCTCCCAAAAAAAGTACGATGCCGCCGTCACGGAATATACAAAGGCGGTCTCTATAGCATCGGACTTTTCCCTTATATATATTTATCGGGGAACTGCGTATCTGGAATTAGGAAAGGTGAAAAAGGCGAAAAAGGACTTCGAAAAGGCGTGCGATCTTGGACAGAAGTGGGGGTGTGATCTTTTAACAGAATTGGGAAAATGACACAAAGTTATAATGGTCAATCAAACCTGTAATCAGAACTTTTTCATGGGCATCAATATCAGGAGGTATCCATGTCATCAATAAAATCAAGAACAAGAATAGTATTCACGGTGATTTTTGCATTGGTCTGTCTTATTATGTTCGTTGGTCCTTCATTTGGACAGTACTCCCCTACCAGTTCAAAATTTGACATGGGTGGCTGGCTGACGCCTTCCAACGCTCCCTTGTATGAACCCGGTTCATTCAAACAGACTCCATTAATATCTCCCGCTAAAATTGCTCTTGCTAAAATTCTATTCAAAATGTATTGTAAGGACAAAGCTAAAAGCTACGGTATCCAAGAAGAGAAACCTTTCTCCACTCTTGTCATCATTCCGGAGGAAATTAAATATCTTGCCCTTTATTCTTATTTAACCTCGCCATACTTGAGCATGCTCACCGGCGGTAGTACCGGTTCTGGTTCTCCCGGTGGCGGTCCCAAATCCGGAATAATAGGTGCAGTAGTAGGCGGTGGCACTACCATCGGACCGGCCCCTGCGACTGTACCACCAAAAACCCCAACCACTACAGCCACGGCGCCAACTTCACCGAGTTCTCCAACGACAACGAACGCGCCAACTACACCGTTATCAGCACCAACGGCTCCGGTAACGGCACCAACAACACCGGCAACAGGACCACCCACCACCGTCAGTGGTATCCCGACTATACCGGGCGTAGTAACAGCCCCGACAGCCCCGGCTACGACAACACCAACGACTTCGGCACCAACAACTACTGCTCCAACCACACCGAGTACACCCGCAACACCAACAACAGCCCCAACAACCCCACCTACCGCACCATCAGCCCCGACAACCCCAACTACAGCACCTCCTGTTGCAACCACACCACCACCAACTACAACTCCACCAGCTACAACACCGACACCTCCACCTGCCACTACCGTAGCCCCTGTGCCTTCGTCAACAAAACCGAAATACGGCACTACTATTACTTTCATTTACACAGAGCCAACAGAACTACATACCGCCCCTAGTAGCTACCATTGGGTTTATGAGCCTGACGACAAATGGCACAGTATTCTTGACACGGGATACCCTGAAAACAGGTTAGGGCCCACCGGGACGACCTGGGATCCCCTCAACCACGGCGGCACGCACCCCGTAACGGATGGCGAGGGAAAACTAGGCATCTGGGGATATGACCAAAACTATGCTTATCTTTATGCTACACCAACCCGGTCTGTCTCAATACCGAAGGGCAAGACCGAAAAATCCATCGACGGTAAAGTCGGGAAAATAAAATCGGTCGGGGACGTTCCCGAAAATTGGGGTCTTTATGTCGAAAAGGGGAAGCAATTTCCCGGTCAAGTATTTTATATTGACCCAAACGCGGACTGCGAAATTGACGATTCCTTCGTATCTGCCTACGAAAGCCCCGAACTTGACAAATCAATAAACAGCGCATTTACCGGCCCGAAGATGTTTTATAAGGATTTTCAGAAATCTATAAAGGATAAGGGCCTTTTGACGCCCTCGGGCGAGCTCGACTTTGCAAATCATAAAAAGGAGATCGTCAATACTTACATGGAGACAGTCAAATTGAAGAAGGAAAAGACCAAATCCTTCTCCAACGATAGCGGGACTTTCTGCTTCGGTGCGGGGATGACATTCGATTCTTCTTCTAATATGATAATACCGGAGAGCACAACCGATAGCGGTGGAGGCGGCGGCGGTGGCGGCGGTGGCGGTGGCGGCGGCGGTGGTAGTGGACCATGATTGATTCCACTGTGTTGAGGATTGCCCGTTTATCTTATGTTGTGAGGGGGTCGATGGCTTACTCCAAGCTTTCTGCAGGCCTCACTGATATTTCCCAATGTCTGTCCTAATTCCACTATGTTCAACTTCCGACGTATGATATACTCTCGGTGAGTCATGGTTCTTCCTCCTTTTGTTAAGATGTTTTTTGGTTTATCCATCTTAACAGGAAGTCCATGACTCGTCACTTATTAACTCATCGCCTGTCAACACTTTTAGTAACCAGGGCAATTAATTCATAGTTCTACAATATTGTCAAGATTTTTACATCTTTTTCTCGATTGTTTTTTTTCAAATTACCACTTTGCCATCATCACCGCTTCCTTTTGGATTGCAATATCTCCACAATTTTTTTGTGCAGCTCGCTTAATTGAGCCGGCTTTTGAATGAATCCATCGGCCCCCTCTGCGATAATCTCTTTGGCGTGTCCATTTTCGCTGTAACCGGAGGAGACCAGAACCCTGACATCCGGATCTATCTCTCTCAAGGCGATGAGCGTATCTCTGGCTCCCATCTTTGGCATAACGTAGTCAAGAATTACCAGATCTATTTTTTCTTTCTCCTCTTTATACACCGTTAGCGCCTCCTCCCCGTCCCGGGCGGTAAGGATATGGTGTCCCATGTGTAAGAGAAAATCACCCCACATATCTATCACAACCTGTTCGTCGTCGACCAGGAGGATTGTTGCACTGCCGATAAATTTCTCGTCGTCTTCCACCTCGGGCACCTCTCTCAAATCTCCTTTTATTGCCGGAAAGTAGAGCCTAAAAGTGGTTCCCTCTCCCTCTTCACTGTATACCGTTACCAACCCCCCGTGGCTCTTGACGATGCCGTATACCGTCGAAAGGCCCATCCCCGTGCCTCCCTTATCCTCTTTCGTGGTGAAGAAGGGCTCGAATATTCGCTCCTTTACCTCCTGGGTCATACCAATGCCGGTATCCGTTATCGACAAAACCACGTAATTGCCTTTACGGGCGTCCATGTGGGTCCTTATGAAATCGCTGTCTATATCTTGGCTGTAAGTTCCTATTGTAATGGATCCGCCCCGGGGCATGGCATCCCGGGCGTTGATACATATATTCAAAATGCTCTGCTCAAGCTGATTGATGTCCCCCTCCATTATCATAAGGTCTTCCGCCAAATGGGTCTCTATTTCGATCGATCTATCGAAGGTGCCCGCTATTAGTGGAAGGGTTTTTCCAACAACGTGATTCAGGTTTATTTTTGCGGGTCTGTATTCTCCTCGACGGGCCACGTTTAACAGCTCACGGGTCAGGAAGGATGCGCGAATCGTACCCTCATGGATCGTCTTCAACGCCTCGTAGTCCGGATCCCCTTCGCTTCTCTTGGAGATGAGAAATTCGGAATACCCCATTATACCCACGAGAATGTTGTTGAAGTTATGGGCCATTCCTCCGGCCAGGGCGCCAACGGCTTCCATCTTCTGTGCCTGGATCAGCTGCTTTTCGATCTTTTTTCTTTCGGTAATATCCCTGCCTATTCCACTAAGCTCTACAATCCGGCCTTTTTCCCAAATCGGCTGCATCCTGGTCTCGATGATTCTAATACGACCGTCTTTATCGTAAAATTCTATCTCGAACGCCTCAAAGTCTTCCCCTTCGAGCATTCTCCCGAACAACTTTTCCGAGTATTCGTAGGAGTCCGGTGTCAAAAAATCCTTGAAATTGCTGTTCAATACATCATCCGTATTGTAGCCGAGATTCTTTTCGAGTGTCCTGTTGATGAATTTGAATTTTCCCTCACCGTCCAAGACATATATGATATCCTCGATGTTCTCGACCAACTCTCTGTATCTCTTCTCCGACTCCTTCAGCAGCTCCTCCGCCTTTTTATTCTCCGTTATATCCGTATCCGCGCCTCTGTATCCAATCAGACCTCCTTTATCATCTATTATGGGGACCCCGCTTGTAGATATCCATACCAGATGCCCATTCTTATGGGCACACCTATTAATAAATTCCCTGAAAGGAAGCTTCTTTTCAAAGATTTCAAATGCTGCCTTTTTTTTCTCCTCCCTTTCTTCTTGATCAAAAATGTCATAGAAGTGCTTATCGAGCATTTCTTCCGGTTTATATCCCAAAATCTCCTCCACAACGGGGCTCGAATAAACGTATCTGCCGTTTTTGTCAACCTCCCAGATCCACTCCATAGCGTTCTCCGCTATGTTTTTAAACCTCTCCTCGCTGTATTTCAGGGCATCCTCCGCCTTGACCTTTTCGGTAATGTCACGGAGAACCCCTTCCTCCCTCAGGTAATTACCGTCTTCGTCAAACTGTATGTTTGAATTCAGCTCAACCCAATATATGCTCTTATCTTTTGCACAAACCCTAAACTCCAACCCTATTATTCTCTCCCCCTTCGTTTTAAACGCCTCCAAAAACGAGTTTAATACGATCTCCCTGTCATCAGGATGAATAAGCTGGGCGAAGGGCTTGCCGATTACATCGGAGAGTTCATACCCGCCCAGCTTAAGGCCTGTCTCGTTTAGATATTCTAAATTGAAATTTTTGTCCATGGAGTATATGATGTCAGGGATGTTTTCGGAGAGGAACCTGTATTTTTCTTCCGATTTCCTCAGCGCCTCCTCCATCCGCTTACGATCGGTAATGTCATGTCCGGCTGCAATTATTCCAACCGGTTTACCCAGTGCATCAAGAAGCCGGTTGACATTCCATGATAATATA
>CAZIWT010000161.1:0-7432 GCA_964542895.1 uncultured Thermodesulfobacteriota bacterium | reverse complement strand
CACAAAATCAGAACCGTCCCCCCTAAAAAAAACTTGAGCCGAACCCCCTCTAAAGTTTGAGCCGGGACTCCAAAAAGACCGATCCCCTACCCGCCTCCCCTTCCGTAGTAGGTGATATCCACCCTTTTGGGCAGCGCCAGGGCGATGATCGGCACCAGGACAACCGCGATGGCGGCCGATATCCCCCCCTGGGCGACGTTGAACGGAAGCTCTGCTAAGGGGGGCGCAAAATCCAATCCATAGATAATGTACTCCGCCCCGAAATAGCCGGCGATCATCCAGGCCGCCGCCAAGACAAAGGAGAAGATCGAAACGACAATCCCCTTCATGGTCCAGGGCTTTGTTTTAAACAGGTGTATCAGAAAGCCGGCTGCCCAGCCCTCGATCCCCTTGATAAAAAGAGTCCAGGGCGCAAAATGTATGTATCCCCCGAACAGGTCGGCAAGGGCGGATCCAACCCCCCCGGCGATCATGCCGAACAAAGGCCCGAATAGGGCCGCCGCAATAAATATCAGGCTGTCCCCGAGGTTGAAGTAGCCCTTTGTGGCGACAATTGGAATCCTGACCATCATCGTAGTTACCGTAACAAGCGCGGAAAAAAGCGCGAGGAGCGCGAGCGTACGGGCCGATCGAAAATTCGCTTTCATTTTGCCTTCTGGACTCATAATTTTGCCTCTAATGATTTGTAAAAAAAACCGGGAATTGATCTCCCCCCATTAGACTATTAAAGAGAGTCTTAAGATTAAGGTCCCCTTTTGATTGGATTCATAAGGCCGTCAGGCGTACCCCCTCTCTACTTCAACAACCCTTATTGCGATAAGCCCGATGTAGAGTCCCCTCATCTCCATAAGGGGAACCACCTTTTTCATCCTTAAAACCTGAATGCTCCTCTCCACCTCCCCCTTCAAAAAGCAGATATCGGTGGGGCCGAAGTTCTCCAGTTCCTTTACCCTCTTCATTATCTCCCTGTGGTGGAAATCAACAAACTTTTCCATTACATCGATCTTCATTTTTCCCGACGAAACATTCGTCCCCCCTACTGGTCTTTATATCACCGAAGTCGGCATAAATCAATATGTTTTTGTCCTAAAAGGCCCCTTTAGAGTCACATTTGTCTCTTCCTTGACGATATCGGTCGACAATTCCAACCTCCAAAAAAATCGGGATTTGCAAAATACTTGATAATCGGTCGACATTCTGATATTTTAGTTATATGAAGAAGTACACGATAAAGCGCCAACCCGTCGAGATAGACATCTCCTCGATGTCGATCGACTACGCGAAACTCCTCAACCCCGCCCAGCTTTCGGCCGTTACGTTCGGCGGCGGGCCGTCCCTCATCATCGCCGGCGCCGGGAGCGGCAAGACCAGGACCCTGGTCTACCGTGTCGCTTACCTCGTCGAGCGGGGCGTAAAGCCCACCTCCATACTCCTATTGACATTTACCAGGAAGGCCGCCCAGGAGATGCTGAAGAGGGCGGCGGCGCTAACGGGAAGCAGGATAGACTCCATCTCCGGTGGTGTCGAGGGGGGGACGTTTCACTCCTTTGCCAGCCGAACCCTGAGAGAGTTCGCCCAGGAGATCGGGTTCTCCCCCTCGTTTACCATCTTGGACAGGAGCGACTCCGAGGACGTGATAAACCTCATCAGGGGGGGGATGGGGCTTAACGTCAGGGAGCGGCGCTTTCCGAAGAAGAAAACGATAGCGGACATCTTCTCCAAATCGGTAAACAGATCCACCCCGATGGGCGAGGTCGTGGAGACCGAGTTTCCCCACTTCGCAAAGGAGATCGATCAGCTCTACGAGCTGCTGTCGGCATACACCGAGTACAAGCAGAGGCATATGCTGATGGACTACGACGACCTGCTGGTCTTCCTCGCGAGGCTCCTGAAGGAAAAGGAGCCTGTGGCGGCAAAGCTGAGGGGCCGATACGCATACATCCTCGTCGACGAGTACCAGGATACAAACAGCCTCCAGGCGGATATAGTCAAATACCTCGCCGGGGAGAACGGAAACGTCATGGTCGTGGGGGACGACTCCCAGAGCATCTACTCGTTTAGGGGCGCGGACTTCAAGAACATCATGGATTTCCCGAAGCTGTTTCCGAAGACGAAAATGGTGAAGTTAGAGGAAAACTACAGGAGCACCCAGTCAATCCTCGATCTGGCAAACACGATAATAGACAGGGCGAGGGAGAAATACACGAAAATCCTCTACACGAAGAGGGAAAAGGGCGGCACGCCGGCGCTGGTCCCCCTGGCGGACGAGTCCGGGCAGTCGGTCTTCGTGGCGCAGAAGATCCTGGAGCTGAGGGAGGAGGGTGTGGCACTCACCGACATCGCGGTCCTCTTCAGGGCCGGCTTTCACTCCTTCGACCTGGAGATGGAGCTCAAGAGGCGAAACATTCCCTACGTCAAGTACGGGGGCTTCAAGTTCATGGAGACCGCCCACGTAAAGGACATCATGGCGCACCTGAAAATCCTGACAAACCCGAGCGACGCCGTTGGCCTGGAGAGGGCGCTTCTCCTCGTGGACGGCGTGGGGCCGGCCGCCGCAAGGGAGATCTCGGAGCACGTCATGGCAGAGGGGGTTACGTCGGTGTCGGTGGGGCTCTCCTACTTTTCGGGCGACAGGAGGTACGGGGAGGGGATAACGAGGCTCGTAAGCGCGATCTCGACCATGGAGGAGAGCGAGATGGGCCCCGCCGACGCCATAGCCCACCTGATAGATTACTACACACCCATCCTCAAGAAGAGGTACGACGACTACCCGAAGCGGCTCCAGGATCTGGAGCACCTCTCGGTAATCACCGGCAAGTACAGGGACCTCGACTCCTTCATAACCGACATGGCCCTGGAGCCCCCGACCGACAGCGTCTCCGACATCACGAGGGAGGACCCGGATCAGGAGAGGCTTATCCTCTCAACGATCCACTCGGCAAAGGGTCTGGAGTGGCACAGCGTCTTTATCATTTGGGCCGCCGAGGGGTATTTCCCCACGACCTACGCCGCGGACTCGGTGGAAGACCTCGAGGAGGAGCTGAGGCTGATGTACGTCGCGGCGACGAGGGCCGAGCAGAACCTCTTTATCACTTACCCCGTGAAGATCATAACCCACAAAGGGCCAACGTACGGGAAGGCCTCGAGGTTCGTTATGGACATCGACGAGGAGGTCCTCGAGACATGGGTGGTGGAGGAGGAGTGGGACATATAATATGTTAACCTATTTGAATATATAGACTCTCAAAGGAGCCTGCGATGAAGAGGAATATAAGTAAAGAGCTTCCAAAGCTCGCTTTCGCCCAGGGGCCCCTCTCAACGATCAAGACCGGGGCGCTCGTCGTGGGGGTCTTCTCCAACGGAGACGACCTCTCTCAAGAGGTGCAAAGGTTAGATACCGCCCTCAAAGGAAAGATCAAGAGGCTTATCGCATCGGGGGACTTTAAGGGCAAGCTGAAGGAGACGCTGACGATATACCCGGAGGGCGGGATGGCCGACGCCGGCCCCGAGAGGATCATATTGGCCGGCCTCGGGAAGAGGGAGGATTTCAACCCTGACACGATAAGGGGAGTCTCTGCGGCGGCGGCAAAAGCCGCAAAGTCGATCGGGGTGAAAAAGATCGCCCTCCCCTTCGACCTCGCCTCAGGCTGTAAGATTGAGGGTGCCGATCACGCCCGGGTCTCCGGGGAAGTCTTCATCGGGGCTGCCCTGGGAATCTACGACTACACTGCAATAAAGGGGAAGAAGAAGCTCCTCAAGATAATAAAGGACGATCACGGCGAAGAGGAAAAGAAACGTATCGACGAGATCACGGTTGTCAACTACAGGCCGGGCGGGGCAAACGGTTCCGAGATCGAAGAGGGGGCGACGGCCGGAATGATCATCTCCGACTCCATCTATCTCGCCCGGGACCTCATAAACGCACCGCCCAACCTGATGACGCCGAGGTTGCTTGCCAGGACGGCCAAGGAGGTGGCCTTTAGGTACCAGCTTATCTGCGACGTCTTCAAGTTGGATGATATTAAAAAGATGAAGATGGGGGCGTTTTTGAGCGTGGCCAGGGGGGCAAAGGAGCCGCCGGCCCTTATTACGATCGAGTACGTCCCGAAGGAGAAGGGAGCCAAAAACGTGGCCCTGGTGGGAAAGGGGATAACCTTCGACAGCGGGGGGCTTTCCCTGAAGACTGCAAACGGCATGTCGAACATGAAGACCGACATGAGCGGCGCGGCGGTGGTCCTTACGACGGTCATGGCCGCGGCGAGGCTGAAGCTGAAGACGGGGGTCGTGGGAATCCTTCCGGCGACGGAAAACATGCCGGGCTCAAACGCCACAAAGCCGGGGGACGTGGTCACCGCAATGGACGAGACTACCATAGAGATATTGAACACGGACGCCGAGGGGAGGCTGATCCTGGCGGACGCCATCACCTACGCAAAGAAATACGAGCCGACGGCCGTCATCGACATCGCCACGCTGACCGGCGCAGCTATAGTGGCCTTAGGCAGAAAGGTGGCCGCCCTCTACTCCACCGACGACGAACTTCTGGAAAGACTGAAGGCGGCTTCCGCCTCCACCGGCGAGAAGCTGTGGCCCATGCCCCTCTATAAGCACTACGAAGAGCAGCTCAAGAGCGACATCGCCGATATAAAGAACGTGGGGGGCAAAGAGGCCGGATGCATAACCGCGGCGACGTTTCTGAAACACTTCGCGGATAACGACCACCCCTGGGCCCACATAGACATCGCCGGGACGGCGAGGGCCGAAAAGGAATACGACTGGGTAACCAAGGGGGGAACTGGCTTCGGCGTCATGCTCCTTCTGAGGTTTCTCAAAATGATGGGGGAGGAATAGGCCGCTTTTTTCCACGCCCTCGTAAAAAGTGGAGCGCGGACTTCTGTAATTTTCACGCAATTATTATATTTAAACAAACTGCCGCTTCATATAAGCATCATCTCCAAAAACTCGCATCGTTTAAGATACTCGTGCCGCCTCGTTATAAAAGCCTTTTACCAACAATTTCCTCTTTTGACTTGACAATCCCTCCTTATTTTTTTAGAATTCTAAACTGATTGAGAAGTCAATCAATATTTTAAAAGAATCATTATTTGTTGTTCACTAATATTTTATGAGGAGCCGACATGACATCTGACAAACCCCTCTGGAAACCATCGGAAGAGAGAATCAAGGGCACCAACATGTACCGATTCATGAACTACATCAACGAGAGATTCTCCAAAGATTTCAAAACCTACGATCCCATGTGGGAATGGTCCATCGAAAACATCCCCGACTTCTGGGAGGCGATCTGGGACTCCATGGATATAGTCCACTCGAAGAAGTACGACAAGGTAGTGGTGGACGGGGACAAGATGCCCGGGGCCAAGTGGTTTGTGGGCGCCGAGCTCAATTTCGCCGAGAACCTCCTCAGGCACGCAAAGGAGGACAAGACCGCCATCATATTCAAGGGTGAGGCCCAGGACCTGGTCCACGTCTCCTACCCGGAGCTTTACGACAAGGTGGCCCGCCTGGCTAAGGCCATGCGGGAGATGGGAATCAAGAAGGGTGACCGCGTGGCGGGCTTCATGCCGAACATGCCGGAGACGATCATGGCGATGCTCGCCGCAACGAGCATCGGCGCCATCTGGTCGTCGTCATCCCCCGACTTTGGGATAAAGGGGGTACTTGACCGCTTCGGGCAGATCGAGCCGAAGCTCATCTTCACCGCAAACGGCTATTCCTACAACGGCAAGAAGTTCAGCTCCCTCGAAAAGATAGCCGATATCCTAAAAGACCTCCCCTCCATCGAGAAGGTCGTCGTGGTACCATACACCGAAGAGAACGCCGACATCAGCGGGGTGAGGGACTCGGTGCATCTCAAGGACTTCATGTCGGATGAGAAGGGCCTTAAAATCGACTTCGAGCAGGTCCCCTTCGATCATCCCCTCTATATCATGTACTCATCCGGGACAACGGGACTTCCCAAGTGCATGGTCCAGAGCGTCGGGGGAATCCTCGTTCACCACATGAAGGAGCTCATGCTCCACTCCGACCTCAAGCCGGAGGACAGGATATTCTACTTCACAACCTGCGGATGGATGATGTGGAATTGGCTTACCACTTCTCTGGCGCTGGGGGCGACGATAATCCTCTTTGACGGATCCCCCTTCTATCCCGATCCGGGGGCGATATTCACGCTTGCCGAGGAGGTCAAGATGACCCACTTCGGCACCAGCGCCCGCTACCTGGCCGCCGTGGAGAAGGAGGGACTCAAGGTCGAGGGGAAATACAACCTCCCCGAATTGAGGTGCATGATGTCAACGGGCTCCCCCTTGAACGAGGAGCAGTTCGACTACGTCTACAGGGACATCAAACAGGATATGTGCCTATCGTCCATCGCCGGCGGAACCGACCTGAACGGCTGCTTCGCCCTCGGAAACCCGATGGGGGCGGTTTACAGAAGCGAGCTCCAGTGCCGGGGACTCGCCATGGACGTTCGCGCCTTCGACTCCAGTGCAAAACCCGTGGTCGGCGAAAAGGGAGAGCTGGTATGCCTCAAGCCCTTCCCGTCGATGCCCATATACTTCTGGCGCGACGAGGACGGCTCGAAATACCACAACGCCTATTTCGACGTATACCCAAACATATGGCGCCACGGCGACTTCATCGAGGTCACGGAGCACAACGGTGTTATCTTCTACGGTCGCTCAGACGCCACCCTCAACCCGGGCGGCGTGCGCATCGGAACCTCCGAGATATACACCGTGGTCGAAAATATGGATGAGGTCAACGACTGCATCGTGGTGGGCCAGGACTGGAAGAGCGACGTCAGGGTGATCCTGTTCGTCAAGATGGCGGAAGGGGTGGAGCTGACCGAGGACCTTGTAAAGAAGATCAAGGGTGATATAAGGAAGAACGCGACGCCCCGCCACGTCCCGACAAAGGTGATAGCCATAGACGACATACCCTACACCATCAATCTCAAGAAAGTGGAGCTTGCCGTAAAGAAGGTGATCCACGGGGAAGAGGTTCTGAACAAGGACGCCCTGGGCAATCCCCAGGCCCTCGACCTCTACGTGGACATCAAGGAGCTTCAGGAAGATTAGCCTTATTTCCATTGGTGGGGGGTTGGGCCAATATTGTGCAGTGGGTCGGTCAATATCGTGAAAGTGGTAGGGGAAGCAGTCTAAAAGGGGCAAGGCGATAGAGTACATGGGGGGGTTGGGCCAATATTGTGCAGTGGGCCGGGGCAGAGTTGTGTGGGGGGTTGGGGGGAACTGGGGGATTTGACCCCTGACCATCGTGCCCTGCCGAATTGAGGCAGAGATTAAATACGCAAACTGCCTGAATATCAACAGGGGCGGATGTTGAGTCCGCCCCCGTTTTTTACGGCAAGATGATTTTTTGATCGAACCGATGAAGTGAAGGAAGTCTT
>CAZIWT010000160.1:0-7555 GCA_964542895.1 uncultured Thermodesulfobacteriota bacterium | reverse complement strand
GACAATTTCTGGCGCGCCTGGCAGGAATCGAACCTGCGACCTACGGATTAGAAGTAGGCTTTACCTAACCATAAAGTATTGACATCATTGCATAATTCTTAATAGCGTGCCCCTGCGGGGTGTTTTTAATTCCCTACATTGCCCCAGAATACCCTGAAATGCCCTGGAATTTGTAACATTTTTGTAACACAAATACATATGATAATTTAATTGTTTGCTTTAGAAAAAACTAAAAATTCTTGAAGAACACCTCCCGTTTTTTGAATATCCTTTCATATTGAATGGCTTATTGGCGCTGCTTTACTCCTATTCTCAGTTAAAAAATGCATTAAAAATCTAATCCATTACATAGCCCTCCTTTGGTAAGGAATATCATATTTTTTAGAATTGTCTCTTTTTTTTCTTGACAAACCAGAATGTCTGGTCTATTTATATAATGACTGGTCAACTTATAGAATATACGGTATAGTTAAAAAATATTCGGTATAGTTTTTAGCAGAGTTCGATCAAAAGGGAGGTGCATTATGGTAAAAAAATCGTTGATAGAGGATATCAGGAAAAAGCAGATAATCGATAGCGCTATCGCCTCTATTGCGGCTTTCGGATATGTGAAGACAACACTTGACCAGATAGCCAGTGAGGCCGACATCAGCAAGGGCGTAATCACCTATTACTTCAAGAGCAAGGACAGTCTGCTGTCGGCGGTTCTGAACAAGATTCTCAAGTCGATAAAGGAGTATATAGAGGAGCGAGTAAAGACCGCACAAACTCCGGTCGATAAGCTGAAGGAGTATATTCTCGCCTGCTTTGATCATATGATCGAAAACCGCAGTTACTACGAGGCCCAGGTAGAGCTCTGGTCGAATCTGGAATACAAGAAGAAGGTAAACGAAAAACTGTGCATCGAGTGTATCAATACAGTTTCAAGGCTCATCAAAGACGCCACAAGGGATATAGACTCGGGAAAGATCGACCATGAAACCGTAGCCTCGCTCATTCAGGCCACGATCGACGGCACGATGATTCAGTGGGTCTTCAACGAAGGCTCGGTCAACCTCGAGAGCTCTCGCGATTCCCTCTGGAACATCATCCACACTTTTTTAACGAAATGCGGTGAAAAGGAGTAAAAAAAATGATCATCGATTTCAGGGTAAGACTACCCATTGCGGAGCAGTTTCCAAACATCGATCCAAACGACCTTTCCTTTGTACCCCACTACATGAGCCACTATCTCGACCTTTACAAGACCGGGCTCGAAATCAAGCTGGGCGTGAATGAGCTAATAGAGGCGATGGATAAAAACGGCATAAACATGTCGGTAATTCAGGCGGAGTGGGAGTTCGGCGATTACAAACACCTAAATGAAGCCGTTTACAGACTCGTGCAGCAATATCCGGATAAATTCTTCGGATTCTGCACCGTTCACCCGGAACACTCCGTCGATATGGCAAAAGAGGCCCGGGAATGGATCGGAAAAGGGATGAAGGGCGTGAACCTTCAGCCGTGGGCGTATCGGATGGAGGCCCACGATCGGAGGTTATATCCTCTCTACGAGGTGTGCAACGAGTTAAACGTCCCCGTTACCATTCATACGGGCGTCAACTGGTCTCTCACTCACTCGATGCTTTACGGAAAGCCGATTAATCTTGATGTCATTGCGTGCGATTTCCCAAGCCTTAAGATTATTGCCAGTCACGGGGGCTGGCCGTGGGTCAATGAGATGGTAGCGGTGGCGTGGAAACACAAAAATGTTTATATAGAGACCGGGGCCGTAAGCCCGAAATATATCGCCCGGCCCGGAACCGGCTGGGAGACTTTCATACAGTACGGCAACTCGATATTGAAAGAGCAGATCCTCTACGCGAGCGAATGGCCCCTTTTGCCGTTTGAGCGGGTTGTAGCCGAGGCCGAGGCGATGCCCCTCAAAGATGAAGTGAAGAGGGCCTATCTTTATGAGAACGCAAAGAGACTTCTGGGACTGTAAAGAGTTTTTTTCGAGGAAAATAATGGATTTTCAAAAATTTGATTATTACTGGCAGTATGTGGAGTACTGGAGCGGGGTCGACCCGGACTTCCCATCCCTCAGGGAGGGGGATCGAGTTGTTACAGCAAAGGAATTTTACCAGCTTGTTTTAAAGCTTGCGAAATCTTTCATTTCCCTTGGCATAGAAAAGGGCGATCGGATCGTAACGATTCTCCCGACGGGAATTGATTTTGTTGTCACTATGGTTGCCGGGGGTATGTGGTGGGGGCGATCACCGTACCAATGGATACGAAGTTTCGGATCGCTGATCTTGAGCGCTTTCTATCCCATTCCAAGCCCAAACTCATCATCTCGATTACAGAGGCGAAGGACTTTGATGTGGTTGCCGGTCTGAAAGAACTTGGACCCGATTTTGATCCTATAAAAAAGGTTCTTATAGGATCGGACGAATTTGGTACTGCCTTTCAAGAGCTTTTCGAGCTTTTTAATATGGGCCTTGATAATGAAGGACTTCTCGAAAAGAGGAAAGAGTCGCTCACGCCGGAAGACGGCGCGATGATCATCTTTACCGGTGGGACGACCGGAGTTCCCAAGGCGGCCCTTCTTTCCCACAAGAACATGACCCTGATGTCCTATATCGAATATCATTTCTTCGTGGAACATTTCACTTCGATGGGACTTTTTGGCCGGATCAAGACCCTTGCCGCGCTGCCTCCGAGCCACATCGGGGGAACTGTGGAGCTTATCGGAATGCCGATCGTAGGGGGTATGGAGATTATTCTCATGGATGACTGGAATCCGTACAGGGTCCTTGAGGTAACGGAAAAGGAGAAAATCCAGTGGATCGGTGGGGTCCCGACGATGTATGCAATCATCCTATCTCTCCCGGATCTCGACAAATTCGATCTCTCACATATTAAGGTCGCCATCCTCTCCGGCGAGAAGGTCTCGCTGGAGCTCGCCCAGGGTATCATCGACAGGATAGCCCCCGTCCTCATCAACGGCTACGGGAGCACCGAATCGGGGGCGGAGGTCGCCTTCACGCTACCGGGGGACGATATTAAAAAGATCGCCGATGGATACGCGGGACATCCACTGTCTGTGGTCAAGTTAAAGATCGTAGATGAGAAAGGGGTCGAGCTTCCCCCCGGTGAATTGGGAGAGATATTAATCGGGGGCCCCCTTGTCATCCTGGAATATTTTAATATGCCCGAGGAAAACAAGGAGGGATTTACCGAGGACGGGTGGTGCATAACCGGAGACCTCGGATATCTCACCGAGAGCGGGGAGCTTTATATCAAGGGGAGGAAAAAGCAGATAATTAGGGTTGGAAGCTACACGGTGCTCCCAACGGAGGTGGAAGAGGTCGCTCTTGAATACGAGAATGTGGGATTGGCCGCTACCATCGGTGTGCCGGACAATATCTATGGCGAAGTCATCTGGCTCTATATCGCTCCGGTGTGGGGAACGGAGGTGGACACAGAGGGATTAATGGGATTCCTCAAAGATAAGCTTGCGAAGTTTAAGGTCCCGAAAAAGATTGTCATCAAGGATGACATACCGATAACGCGAATTGGGAAGGCCGACCGGACAAGGCTCAGAAACGACCTTCTTAAATCATTGGGCTGATTACCACTATATGGAGATAATATTTATATGACATTTACAGACATTATCTACGACAAGAAGGACAACATCGCCACCATCACCTTAAACAGGGAGGAGGTGAGAAACGCCGTCCGTTACCAGACGTGGCTCGATATTAGGGCGGCGATCGGCGACGCAAAGGCAGACGATAAAATACGAGCCGTTATTATTACGGGCAGGGGGAAGGCCTTTTCCGCCGGTGCGGACCTTGCCGAGATGGGAAAGTTAGTTTCCGACGACGTTAACCACTTTGACATTCGTCAAGGCGTGGTGGAGATCCAGGAGATCACAAAAGAGATGGTGTCATTGAAAAAGCCGATTATCGCGGCTCTCAACGGATACGCCGTCGGGGCGGGGGCGGAAATTGCCGTTGCCTCCGATATTCGGATCGCCTCCGATCTCACGACCTTCGAGTTTGCCGAGGTAAAGGTGGGGCTCTTTGAGACGAACGGGGTAACCTGGCTTCTCCCGCGACTGGTGGGGTTTGGCCGGGCGATGGAGCTTATGCTCACCGGCAGGAGAATAGATGCCAAGGAGGCAAAGGCGATCGGCCTCGTTACTTCTGTAGTCAAGCCGGAAGCTCTGATGAAAAATTCAATGGAGACGGCATCAATTCTTGCGGAAAACGCCCCGGTATCTATGGGACTGGTCAAGACATGTCTTATGAGATCGGGGGAGATTGGATTTAACGACTCACTGGTATATGAGACCGAAGCCCTGATGGCCTGTGCCATGACCGAAGACGTCCAGGAGGGAGCACTCGCTTTTTTAGAGAAGCGCAAGCCAAAATTTCAGGGGAAATAGAAAGTTCTTTAATACTTTATAAGGGAGTACATTATGGCAGAAGGTGAATTGAAAAGGGATCTTGGGCTTGGTAGTACGATATCAATACTCGTTGGTTATACCGTTGGAGCCTCAATTTTTATTCTCATTGGAGAGCTGGCCGCCCAGGCCGGCCCGGCACTCTGGATTACCTACCTTATTGCATCAATTCCCGCCCTATTTACCTGTTTTACTACAGCCCAGGTGGGAAGTGCGCTGCCCGTTGCCGGGGCCAACTATGTCATGGTCAGCAGGACGATCGGGCCTTTTTGGGGATTTATGACCGTGTGGGCGGTCTTGATTACCACACTCATCGGTGTTCCGCTCATTGCTTATGGTACTGCCGAGTATCTGGGATTATATATTCAGGATTTACCGATTATGTGGGTGGCAATTGCTATTACCATTTTGTTTGGAATTATCAACATGATCGGGATTGGATTGGTCGGCTGGATCCAGAGCATCATGGTCATAATCTTCATGGCGGCGCTCCTCATTTTTGGTGTTAGTGGGATATTTAATGGTGATCCACAAAACATGATTCCGCTTTTTCCTGACGGGAGTTTCTCACCGGTTTTAATGGCAGCTATTCCGGCATACTTCTCGTATGTTGGTTTTCTTGTGATTGTCGAATTGGGTGAAGAGATTAAGAAACCCTCGCGGAATATCCCGCTTGCAATATTGATTAGCTTTTTGGTAGTCCTCGTTATCTATCTTATTGTGACTTTTTCTCTGACAGCTGTTCTCGATTGGCAGAGTATTGTCACCGATAAGGAACTCGTAACCGAAGACACTTATTATTCAATAACCGCCGTGATTGACGCGTCCCGATTGATGCTGCCTGGCTGGCTCGTCCTGTTTATCTATATCGGGGCGATCTTTGCCGCTTTTACATCTATCAACGGGATCCTCACTACATCTCCCCGGGAAGTATTTGCCCTGGCGAGAGATAGAGTATTTCCGGGGTGGCTGGCACTTACGAGCACGAAATTTAAAACCCCATACATGTCCATTGCTCTGGTAACACTCTTGAGTGTTATTGGAATCCTCCTCGGTGCAGGAATTTTAGAGTATGCCGTTGTTACCGTTATGGGTGTCATGCTTGTTTCAATTCTTATTGCCGTAGGGGTTATTCGCTTAAAGAAGAAGCTTCCTGATCATTATGAACAAGCTCCTTACAAGCTTAAGGGATTTTGGCGTTTTTTCTGGCCTGTCGGGATGATCACTATTGCTGTAATTTATATCCTGTTAGGCTTTTATCTCTCTCTCGTTTCCGTTGCGGTCTTTTTTGTGGTCGTTGCCCTCGGTGCAATCCTTTATATTGAACGACGCTGGCGTTTGAAAAAAAGGGGTGTTGATATGGTTGACATCTTTGAAAAAGATATCGACGGTATCCTTAAACGCGTCAAGGAGAGAGATTGATGAAAAGGAGGTGCGTGGAGTCTCTCCATGCACCTCCCTTAATATCTATAAAACCAATAAATGGGGCAAATCCATGCTGATTTACAACGAGGAGATTTTATGAAGAAAGTCGAAATCAAAAACCAAAAGCTTCCCTATCTGGCATTTCCTTGGGCACTTCAACTGAGTGAAGTAAGGGAGTGGCTTTTCATCTCGGGGATTCCCCCAATGGACGAGATGAGGAAGGTGGTTGAGCTTAGTGTCATTGAACAATTCCGCTACGAAGTTGAAAGGATGAAGGAGCTTCTGGACTCCGCTGGAATGTCCATTTCCGATATCGTCTTTCTGACGATAACCGTAACGGAGAAGGCGAAGCTCTACGAAAATTGGGAAGAGTTTTCTTCGGCGTACCTTGAATATTTTCCGCCGAATCCGGGGCCGGCGGGAGGCACGCTCCGCATTGTCTCCGGCCTCTCCCATCCAAAGATGATGGTGGAGATGGAAGCAATCGCGGCAAGATAGCTTGCCTCCATACATTCTAGCTTTGAAAGGAAAGAGAAAATGAAGATTTTCAAGATTATCTCTGTAGCTCTTCTCATCTTGATTGTCATCGGCGCGGCGCTTGTTTACGGAATCCTCAGGTCCACATTGCCCGACATTTCGGGAGAGATACTGACAGACGAGATAAAGGCCCCCGTCTCGATAATCAGAGACGAGTACGGTGTGCCGCACATCTTTGGAGAGAACGAGCACGACGTCTTCTTCGCGGCGGGTTATGCCATGGCTCAGGACAGGCTTTGGCAAATGGATATTATGCGAAGGGTGGCCTACGGCCGACTCTCGGAGATATTCGGCGAGTCAACGTTGGAGGACGATCGTTTTCTGCGGACAATATTTGCCCCTAAGAGCTCGCTTGATTTCTACAACGAGCTCCCCCCCGCCGCCAAAGAGATGTCAGATGCATTTGTCTCGGGCATCAACTTCTATTTGGAGAGCACCGATGACAGACCGCCCCTGGAATTTCTCCTCCTCGGTTACAAGCCGGAGCCGTTTAACCCTGAAGACGTAGTCGCCATGAATATGATCATGGCCTTTGCATTGAACAGATCGATGGGTGTGGAGATATTGAGGGCGAGGTTATCTGAGATTATCTCCGATGAGAAGCTCAAGGAGGTCTTCGGATACTACCCGGCCGGTTCCGGTATGATTTTCCCCGATTTTAAAGTAGAAAAGAGCTTATTTGAAGACACGCTGTTTTCCCGAATAAGCGATCTCGATGGCTTACTTCCGACCTACCATCTCCCCGCCAGCAACGCCTGGGCGGTCTCCGGAAAGCTGACGAAGAGCGGCAGGGCGATCCTAGCCGATGACTCCCACCTGAGCCTCGAAATCCCGAATTCATATTATCAGCTGGAGCTCTCCTGCCCCGAATTCACCATACATGGAGGTGCCATCTCCGGGACGCCCCTTGTCGTAGAGGGTCATACAGACTTTTTCGCGTGGGGTCTTCCGACCGGGGTTGCAGATCCCAGCGACTTCTACATAGAGAGGCTCAATCCCGAAGATCCGAATCAGTACCTCTACGACGGAAAATGGAGAGATATGACCGTGAGAAAGGAGACAATTGAGGTTAAGGGGGGTGATCCGATAGAAATCGAGATCAAAATGACTCATCACGGCCCCGTAATCAGCAATGTAAGC
>CAZIWT010000159.1:0-7670 GCA_964542895.1 uncultured Thermodesulfobacteriota bacterium | reverse complement strand
GAAGATCATTTTGAACAATCTCTTTACGGTACAGCTTTGACATTTTTCTACGATTCTTTAGACATTTTTAAAGGATTTCACAGATGACGGATCGTGTCGGTGACTTGAAGAAGACGTGGAAGAAGCTGACCGAGTCGTTAAGCAGGTTTTACCTCTCCAAGAGGCTCCCCTGGTATATTATCGGCCTGGGGATATTCTTTCGCCTCTATCAATATCTCTGCAACAGGTCTCTCTGGAGGGATGAGGCGAAGCTTGCGCTGATGATATTGGACAGTCGATTGAGCGATTTTCTCGGGCCGGTTTCAAAGCCCCCTCCCCCCGGCTTTTTAATAGTCGAAAAGGTAAACACGATCCTATTGGGAAACAGCGAATACGCCCTGAGGCTTTTCCCGCTGGTCTCCGGGATAATCGCGCTATTCGCCTTTTACTATGTGATAAAGAGGCTGCTCGATAAAAGGATCGTCCCCGTCGCCCTTATCCTCTTCTGCTGTACCTATTCCCTCATCTACTTCTCCACGGAGTTAAAGCAGTATTCGAGCGACGTAGCCGCGGCCCTTGTCCTCTACTCGCTGGCCTTCCACCTTTACGAGAGAAAATTCGATCTAATCGGAACCCTGCTTATCGCCCTCGTCGGCGCGGTTCTGATATGGTTCTCCCATCCGTCCGTCTTTATCCTGGGCGGAATCGGATTGACCCTTATGGTGTCATCCCTTCTCAGAAAGGAGTGGAAGGCCTTTTTTCGGGTCACTGCCGCCTCCTTGGTATGGCTCGCCAGCTTTGCCGCGATATATTTTCTTATCCTGAGACATCTCACCTCAAACGAGCTCCTCCAGTCGTACTGGAGCAAACAACACTTTGCGCCCCTCGTGCCCGCCTCGATCTCCGATTTCAAATGGTATGTCGACAGCCTGATAGAGATCTTCGGAAACAAGTACCTGATGAATCTCGCGTACCCGGTTTTGTGGGCCGTTGTATCCCTCGTAGGCTGTATATCGCTTATCTTTAAAAAGAGGGAAGGCTTCTTCCTCTTGATCACACCGATTTTCCTCACGTTGATCGCATCGAGCCTCCACAAGTATCCCTTTTCCGAAAGGCTCCTCCTGTTCATCACCCCCGCGGTGGTGATATTTCTCTCGGTGGGATTGTGGGAGATCGTTGGGGCAAAAAAAGGTAAACCAATTACAACCGTAATAGCAAATTTTGTGGGAGTGCTTTTAATTGGGCTTCTGTTCTTCTCTTCCTTTTTCGTCGGGAACGACTATTTTTTCAAGCCCATTACAAGGGAGGAGATCAAGCCGGTCTTGGTATATATCAAGGAGCATCAAAGAGAGGGGGATATCGTCTATATCTACTACGGAGCAAGAGACCAGTTCTTGTATTATGCCAAGAGATATGAATTTGATATAAGTAGATATTATACCGATACCATGATTCGGGAAAATCCGCCACTCTATGCATTTAAATATAGAATTGTGTTGGGCCATAAAAGGGTCTGGATCTTGTTTTCACACGTTTACAACGAAAAAAAGCGGGCGGAAGTAGAGCAATTGTATTTGAACCTTGTAAAAAGCCGCGGCAGGGAAATCGATTTTCATGAAGAGATAGGCTCCTTTGTCTATCTCTTTGAATTCAGCAATAGGGGAAAATAGGTTATCGGTTCCCTTAAAAAAAATCGTGAAACATTCATTCGCCGGCTTTTGGAATCGTCAGTGATTTACATACAGGAGCTTACGGCGATCCAAAATGCCGGATGACAGGGGGATTGGTGTAAAGACCCAATGTCAAGCTTACGCTTGTCAGTGCCACCCGGCGCGCAGACCACCTCCGCGAATCTATACTGTCATTCCCAACTCGATTGGGAATCCAGCGAAAATATCAACATGGATTCCCGCTTTCACGAGAATGACATACGCTGCTCGATGATCCTCCCTCTGGATTCCCGCTTTCGCGGGAATGACGTTTTTGTAATTCCCAGCTCGATTGGTGATTTAACGCTTGTCCACGTCCGATCCCTCAAGCCCCTCGTTCATCCTCCCGGGGCGGTATCCGCCGAGGTCGACGGTCACGGACGAAAATCCCAGGCGCCTTATCTCGGAGTATACCCGCTCCCTCAGATTGGGGGACATGAGCCTCTCTATCTCCGATGCGCCCACCTCGATCTTGGCCGTTTTCGGAGAGTCCCCGAGATACCTGACCCTCACCGTCTTGAACCCGTGACTTATCAATATTAGCTCCGCCCTTTTGACAATGTCGATCTTCTCGGCCGAGATCTCCTCGCCGTAGGGAAACCTCGTGGCGAGACACGCCAAGGGCGGCCTCTCCGCCCCTGAGATACCAAGGTATCTCGACATCTCCCTGATCCTCTCCTTTCCGATCTTGAGCTCGAGAAAGGGGGACTTGATCTTCAGCTCCGAGAGCGCCCTCATCCCGGGCCTGTAGTCATTTGTGTCGTCGGCGTTGGTACCGTCCAGGACGTGCTCTGTGCCGAGCTCCTCGGCCAACTCCAAGATGATCTTGAACATCTCCCTTTTGCAGTGATAGCACCTGTCGGGGGGATTGCTTATTATCTCATCTAATTTAAGGGGAGAGAAATGAACAACACGGTGGGGGACGCCGATCCTCTCGGTCTCCTTGGCGGCGGCCTCGGTCTCGAAGTCGTGCACGAGGGGGCTTTTTATCGAAAGGGCGAGTACCCTCTCGGGAAGGGCGATCTTCGCGATGTTGACCAGAAGGGTCGAATCGACCCCTCCGGAGTGGGCGACGATGACCCGATCCAGTGACTCGATATAATCCGTTACGGCCTTGAGATCGGCCTCTACTTCGTAACCGTTCTTTCCCATATTCTTAACAGAGCAATTCTAAAGATTTATTATATCAAATTAATACACACCTTGTAAAAAAAGATGGTCAATTTTAAAACTATATGATATATATGAAGCGTCACTGAAATTGTGTTGGGAAGGAGGTTTTTTAAGGGGAAATGGAGAAAAAACGATGAAGATGGAATTTAATTCGGTGCGGAGTAATCGGCTCTGTTTAACTGTTCTAATTGCTCTGGTTACCGTTTTTATCGCGTGTAAAGGCGAGCCTCCGGCCAATGCAATGGGTTACCCCGACAAAGGGGCGATAGCCCCCGATTTTACACTCATAACCCTTGACGGCAAGAACGTTACCCTGTCCGATTACCGGGGAAAGGTCGTTTTTCTGAATTTCTGGGCCACATGGTGTCCGCCGTGTGTCAGGGAGATGCCGTCGATGGAAAATCTCCACAAGGCTATGAAAAACTACGATTTTACGATACTGGCCGTCAGCATAGACAGAAAGTCGACATATCACGTGAGGAGCTTTATAGAGGGAAAGAAATACAGCTTTCCCGTCATGCACGACGTCAGCAAGGACGTTGCGAAAAGCTACGTTGTTAGCGGCATCCCCACGACCTTTATCATCGATAAAAAAGGTGTTATAGAGGCAAGGCTGGTAGGCGGAAGGGCCTGGGATTCGGACGGGACCGTCGGCTACTTCAAGAAGATATCGAGGTGATCCTGTAGAAGCGGCCGCAAATTTCCAAAGACCGATTGAATAGATCGTATTTATAGGACATTTGAAATTTACATATACGGTCAATCTGTGTTGAGATAAAACGGTGGGGCTCTGACGGAGGGGTATCTCAGCACAAACTCCTGTATAAACTCCCTTTTAAGCTCTCAAGGGGGGGATTTTTTTGTATTCGATTTTGATGAAGGAACATCGGTTCCGTTAACTAAAAGGGATCGCCAAAGGGATCATTTCACTTAGCTCTCGGATGGATATTACGGAATTTTTTATGCAGATAATGAAAACGAAGGCAGTATCTGTCGTCTTCGTTTTCATCTTCTTTGCCTCCTCTGCAGAGTATTTCTTCCCACCGTTTCCGGGAGATACGATCCTCCTTTTCGGTGCCTTCCTTGTGGGGAGAAATTTTCTCCCCCTCCACTGGGTATTCATCAGCGCCACCCTCGGGAGCTTCGCCGGCTCCATGGTCCTTTACGCATTTGGGGCCACAAAGGGTAGGAAATACTTCCTGAAGAAAAACTTCAAGTTCTTCTCCGCATCGAGGGTTCAGGCCCTCGAAAACGCCTTCAGGCGAAAATGGGGCGGGGCGATAATCATCCTCAATCGATTCACGCCCGGATTTCGCTCCTTCTTCTTCGTGGCGGCGGGGATAGCCAAGATGCCGGCGATAAAGGTCGCCCTCTACAGCTTTACGAGCGTACTCGTCTGGAACTGCGGGATCATGTTCATCGGATACCGGGCGGGACTGAGGTGGGAGGAGCTTAAGTACTACCTTAAAGTATACTCGTACACGATCTTTACAGTTATATCCATAATCGCCGCCTTTTACATCATCTACCTGGTAGTTCGGAGGAAAATCGAGAAGAGGAAAAAAAGTGTTCAGTAAAAAAAGGATTTTTTTGAGGAGATGAGACATGGAGTTCAAAAAGGTCGTAAAGGACGCGGAATTTTTCGATCCCTTCAATGAGTTTAAATTGACAAAGAGGGCGACGGAGATCCGTATCGATCCACTCTTCGGAAGGAGCGTGAGAATCATATATTTCCCGGTTACGCTGCCTCCCCCGCCCGACCAGAGGCCAATAGCCGATGCCACAAAGCCGTTCTGTCCCTTCTGCAGGCCGGCGGTCTTTGAAAGGACGCCGAAGTTCGTTAAGGACCTGGTTCCCGAAGGGAGGATAGAGGCAGGAGGCTCGGTCCTCTTTCCCAACGCATTCCCCTACGACGCCTTCAGCGGAGTCGGGGTCGTGGGCGAAGAGCACTTCGTTCCGATGGACTCCTTCACTCCCGAGGTCTTTTCGGACGCATTTTCGGCCGCATGCAATTTTATAGGAAGGGTGTACAAGAAATACCCGGAATATCGCCACCACTCGATAAACATGAACTACATGCCCACGGCCGGGGGGAGCATAATCCATCCCCACATACAGGTAATAGCCGGAGACATCCCCACCAACTATCAGAGGGAGCTTGCCGAAAGGGCGGGGAATTACGGAAAGAAGCATAAGAAGGATTACTTTGAGGAGCTGGTAAGTGAAGAGGAAAAATTGGGAGAAAGGTTCATCGCAAAGGAGGGAGGGATCGTTTTTCTCGCCTCCTTTGCGTCGATGGGGATCACCGAGTTTCTGGCGGTTTTCGAGGGCGGCCAGGAGATGACGGCCGTGGGCGACAAGGTAAAGGAAAAGTTCAATGCGCTGATTTCCGGAATAAGGTCGATTTTGGCCTACCTCCATTCGCTGAACTTCGCGAGCTTTAATATGTCGATATATTTCGCCGATCCCGAAAGTCCCGAATATCCAACACACATGAGGATCGTCCCGAGGACACACCTTCCGCCCATGGGGGCCAGCGACATAAACTTCTTCGAGATGCTCCACCACGAGGTGTTGACCATAATCAAGCCGGAGGAGGCGGCCGAGGGGGCAAGGGCGTACTTCAAAGCTTAGAGATCGCGTTTCGTTGCCTTTGAATTGACAAAACGATTTTTGATATGAATGAAAAAACTTCTTGACAAAAGATAGGAGGTTAATAATAGTATTGTACGGGGGTAAAATCCACTTTTATGAATGCGATTTAGGATATGATTTAATATTTGGACTCATCATTTAGGCTCATCATTTAGGCTCATCATTTAATCTAATCAAGGCCCCTTTCTCTTTTTTTTAAGCTCTTTTTAAGGAGAGATATTATGAAGTTTAAGAGGGCTTTTACGTCTATTGCGGTCGCTTTTATTCTTATTATTGTTACAGCGATATTTGTTGCGCCGTCTCATGCCGCGGAAAAAACCGATGACTCGGGCTCCGCCTGGAACATCTACTTCAGGCCGGGGGTTCGCTTCGGGACGGAATCTCGGGTCCTCTACATCATGGACTTTTTAATTCCCCTCTACCAGGACGAAAAAAACATCGTCTTTTCAAACATCAAGTACACCCCCAATGATCACGACGGCTGGGAGCTTAACGTGGGGGCGGGGTACCGTCGTCTCCTATTGGATGACAAATTACTATTAGGGCTAAACGCCTACTACGACAAACGGAGGACAGACTGGGGGACCAACCACAAGCAATGGGGCGTGGGGCTTGAGGCGATGGCGGATATCCCGCTCGAAGCCTTCAACCTCGGACTGACGGGAAGGTTTAATTATTATTACCCTCTCTCGCACACGAAGATCGATGGCCTTGGGACGCCCTACGCCAGCTACGCCCTGTCGGACAGCGGGATTATCCTCGCCGGCGGTCGGGTCGAGGAGCCGATGCGCGGCTTCGACTACGAGGCGGGGGTGAGGATACCCTATATATCAAAATACGTGGAGACGTGGGCCTACGCCGGCGGCTACCACTACAAGGGCCAAGGGACATCAACGGCTTCATGGCGAGGCTCGAGGTGATCCCCACCGACTTCATGAGGCTCAACTACGAGTTTCACCACGACAACTACAGCAAGGGTGAACATTACGGCGAGGTCACTTTCGAGGTGCCCTTCTCGGTCGGGAACCTCGTCACCGGAAAGAACCCGTTTACAGGAATCGGCGACGTGTTTGTCGGAAGCCAAAAGCTTCCGGAAAGGATGGTGGAGCCGACGAGGCGTGATGTGGACGTAAAGGTTATTGTCAATAACGACAACGACAATATCCCCTCCGGCGGTGAGGAGATAGAGGACGTGGTCTTTGTCAGCGAGACCGGAAGCGACGTTAGCGGAGACGGGACGGTCAATAATCCTTACGCCACGATCTCCCATGCCCTTGCCAGCGATCCGAGGATTTTAGCCGGCGCCTGTAGGACGATCCACGTCATGAACAGCTCGGCTGTGGCCGTGATAGCGGATAACCCCACCTTAAACATTGCGGACTTTCTCCTCTGGGGCTCCGGCGTGAACCACCCGGACTACCCGGTCTCCAACATGCCTTTTATAGGCCACCCGACTATAAACGACGCATTGACCCTCGACGCCGCCAATTCCACCGTCACGGGGCTTGGCTTTGACGTTAATGGCAGCGATTATTGCATAAATATCTTAAACGGCGCAGGGGGCAGGGGAATAAAGATAACGAGCAATCTATTTGAAATGTCCCGGGCCGGCGACGCCTTCGGAATTTATGCAGACATCGGAACCGGTATCGGTACGGAAGACAACCCGATTCTAATTGCAAACAACAGCTTCAACATAGAGTCCACGGGAGGCGAAGCCGGCGGTATATATCTAAATGTAAATTCTTCTGACGACATCTACGCCACAATTATCGGAAACGACATGTCCAATTCGATTACGGGGTACAATAACGCTTTCGGAATATCCCTTTCCGTTTTTTCGATCAACGGCAACATAGGCTCCAAGACAAGACCCGTATTAATCTCGGGGAATAAGATTGCCGTTACAAGCAATTACTCAGGCGCATGGGGGATTAACTCCTATATCCTTAGGGATGGCGACATCTACGCCGTCATTACCGGAAACGACATGTCAAAGGGAATAAAAGGAGATGTTATTTCCTTGGGCATTTGTCTTGATACCCCTTACGGAAGTGTAGGCTCGGAGGAGCGCCCCGTAATCATATCCGGTAACACTATGACTGCAACCTCAACTGGTATACCGTATGACGCGTTCGGAATTCATATCACTTC
>CAZIWT010000158.1:0-7755 GCA_964542895.1 uncultured Thermodesulfobacteriota bacterium | reverse complement strand
CCGTGCCCGTGCAGTGGATGGGCAACCGGCGACCAACTCCGGCAGCGATCTTGACCGCCTGGGGACTCTCCAAGACCTCCAGGTAGAACTAAAAATCCATCTGATAAATCATACATCATAGGCGTTGATAAGAAGAACGGGTATTTAAAGTCATTCTACTGATTATTAATATCTGAAGTAGCGCTTTATAGTGGTGCTGATATAGAATATTACCATTATTTAAAGATAATTATGAATGGGTAAAATAGCCGTTATATAGATATCGGAAAGAAAGTGTTATAGAAATAATCAGCAATTTTATAGGTCTTGCAATCGATTAAATTACATTAGTCACAATTTGTGTTGTCGGTTTGCCCTGTGATAGGGTGAATCAACCATAATTCCCCCTTCAATGTCATTGTGGGGAGCAAATCCGCCTTGTTAGACGGCAGAACAATGCGGAAATCTAGACGTGCTCAATATCTCTTTAGCCCAAAGTGCCTCAGCTTTCTCCCCGTAACCCTCCTGTATAACCACTCTATAATAAAGGCCAGTCCCACCATGACCACCAGGACCCATACCTCAACTAAATTCGTCGTCGCCCTCTGCCAGATCAACGCCCCCAGTGCGAAGATGCATAAGAAGAGACCGACAAGGGAGAGCCACCTCAGGCTGCCCGTCTTCTTTGCTGCCCTTGCGTTGGCGGCGTTAACCATCCCGAATACGATGAGGAATCCAGCGCTCCCCATCGTGGCGATGCTCGATAGGTCGAAGAGGTTTGCGATTACGAGGGTCAACCCCGAGGTTATGAAGAGACCTTCCAGGGGACGGTTCCATGTCTTTTTCTCGAGGGCCTTCGGTAGCTCCCCGTCCTTCGCGATTATGTAGCTGAAGCGGGACGCCCCGTAGAGCGTGGCGTTTATGGCGGAGCCCGTGGAGAGGAGCGCCGCTATCCCGATCATGGTAAACCCGAACATCCCGAGAAAGGGTTTAGCTGCGGCCGCCAGGGCATAGTCCTTGTACTTGATTATCTGCTCAAGCGGCAAATTTCCCACTGTTACGACGGCGACGACGATATATAATAAAATCACGAATCCCACGGCGGTGTAGTAGGCGGCGGGAAGGGTCTTTTTGGGGTTCCTTATATCCCCGGCCGTATTCGCGATCAGCTCGAATCCCTCGTATGCCACGAATATTATCATGCCCCCCGTAATGATATTCAAGGGGGCCGTCCAGGTCGACGGGCCGAGTTTCGATAGGTCGACGCTCCCGATGCCGAAGCCGATAAAGACAAGCAGAATAATGATTTTTACCGCAACTATAAATTCTTCCGATTCACCAACGATCTTTGCACTGAGTATATTCAACAGTGTCAGAAGGATCACCGCCCCGCTGATAAAGATGTGTTTTACGACCGGCTGCATCGATTCGGGGAAAAAGCTCGCCCCGTAGCTCCCGAAGGTATATGCATAGAGGGAGAGGACGATTATGTAGCTCAGCCAGAGGAGGATATTAAGCCCCCCGGTGATCAGTCCGGGGCCGAAGACCTGGTTCAGGAACTCTACCGTCCCCCCCTGGCTCGGGTAGGCGACGGACATCTTCGCGTATGAATAGGAGGTGACCATTGCAACGGCCCCGGCCAGTGCGAAGGCCACGGGTGTCCCGCCTCTCGCGAGCTCCACCGCCAGGCCAAGTACGGCGAATATGCCGCCACCGACCATCCCGCCTATCCCGATGGCCACGGCGGACCAGTATCCTATCGAGTCGTCGTTCTTCATGCATTTCCTCGTTAAGGGGGAGCCTTATTTTCTGTAAAGACTCCGGTGGCCCCTGTCCGGGAAGAGGGGTCTTTTACAGGCGGCCTCCTAAAGCTCCTTCTTCGCCATCTTGAATATCCGCCTGGTGTTTATGATCTGGGCCGGAACGCTGGCGCCCGCCTCGCTCTGGCTCCCGATAAACCAGAGGTTCTTAAACGGCGTCCTGAACTTGGGCGCTTCCTTTCCCATGATGGGGCACATCCCGCCGAAGGAGTGGTGATCCGGCATGTAGGTGATTCTCTTGAAGTCGTCCGGCGTCAGCGTGATCGTAACCTTGGCGCTCTTCCTCAACCCCGGGATTGCCCTCTCCGCCTCGATAAGGAGCTTCTCGGTCATCTCGTCTTTGACCGCCTCCCACCCCCCCTCGATCTCGCTGGGGGCGATGGTGTAGATCGTTATCGAGTGCTGACCTTTAGGCGCCATCGATGGTGTGTGGAAGGAGTTGATGTAGACGACGAAACCCTCCTTCCCCTCGTGGTACTCCCCGTCGCGGGTGAGGTAGACTCCCCCCTCGATGTCGTAGGTGTTGATGTAGTAGACGACCGGCCTGTCCTGGTAGGGCGTGGGGTCGATATCTACGCCTAACTGCACCATGAAGACCGATTCCATCAGCGGGACGTCCTCTATCTCTGCCGTGAAGTCGGCCGGAAGGCGGTCTTTACCGATGAGCCTGAAGAAGCACTCCCTGGCGCCGCCGCTTACGAACACCATGTCCGCCTTAACAACCTTACCGTCCTCAAGCTCGACGCTCGTGACCTTATCCCCCTCGGTCAATATTCTTTTGACGGGTGCCTTCGTGTGTATTTTACCTCCGGCCTCGGTTACCGATTCGGCGACCGCATCGACCATCTTCCCGATCCCCCCGGCGACGTAGTAAAACTGCACCCTCTTGGGCCCTATCCCGAAGACCCTCTTTGCGGGGATCCTGTAGTCGTAGGCGGTCTCCGGGTTGAAGAAGGGGACGCCCAGCCCGATGAACTCCGACGGAAGGACGACGAGGTCGGCCAAGATCGCGGTGAAGAAGGCCTTTATCTTCTCGTCGGTGAAGTAGAGGTCGAGGAGCTCCATCGCCGAGAGCTTCTCGTATTTTTTTATCCTGAGATAGAGAATCAGCATCCCGATCTTGTAGAAGAAGGCGCGAATCGGCCCCCTTACCTTTGCCATCCTGTCCAGCGTGACGAGGTCGGTTACGATATCGCAGATCTTGTAGAAGCGGTCTATCCCGTCGGCCTCGTCGGGGAAGATTTCTTTCAACAGATCCTTTCTCCAGTAGGGCCCGCCGTACTTCTCCGGCTTTTTGACTGTATAGTCGGGAAAGGCCACCACGCGGTCTCCCAGGATCAGCTCGAACCTGTCCGTAGCACCGATCTCCTCAAGAACGACACCCCCCGGCTCACCGGGCCCCACGGCCTCGATTATCATCGGCCCAATGTCCCACGTGAATCCCTTCGACTCCATCGACCTCGTCACCCCGCCGATCACCTCAGACTGCTCGTATACGTCAACATCCATCCCGTCCCTGGCGAGATACGCCGCCACGGTGAGTCCCGCCATTCCCGCTCCGATCACTACCGCCTTAGTCATGGTCAGCTCCTTAACCGGATATTTTGAAAAGAAAAAAACAAGAGGCTAAAATACTATCAGAGTTGGAGCTTGAAGACAAGAAAGAACGGACTGAACGGATAAAAACCATTCGCTCAAAAGCACGGGATAAATTTCATTGTCTTACAATCTCCTTGATAAATCCTGACATATAAAGTAGACTATTATTATATTAGTTTCAAAATGGCATTGAGCTTAAGGAGTATATTAGGATGGGGGACAGAGGGAATTTCACCGGCTTCAGCGATGATACGCTGAAGTTTTATAAGGGCCTTGCGGCGAACAACAAGAAGGAGTGGTTCGACGACCACAGGGGTGATTTCGAGGATCACGTCATGGCGACCGCCAGGGATTTCGTCGTCGACATGGGGGAGAGGCTCGAGCTGATCGCCCCGAACATAATCGCCGACCCGAGGGTAAACAAGTCGCTCTTTCGGATAAACCGGGATGTGAGGTTCGGCAAGGACAAATCTCCCTACAAGACGCACCTGGCGATATTCTTCTGGGAGGGCAGGAGAAAAAGGATGGAGTGTTCCGGGTTCTACTTCCACGTGGAGCCGGAGCTCCTACTGCTCGGCGCGGGGCTTTACATGTTCCCCAAGGAGCATTTAGACGAGTACAGGAGATCGGTGGTTCACCCGACACACGGCCCGAAGCTCGCCGAGGCGATAGGGGAGGTCGAGGGGAGCATTACGGTCAAGGGGGACGGCAGGTGTGGTCTTTACGGCGGGGAGCGCTACAAGAGGGTGCCCCGCGGCTACGACCCGGATCACGAGAGGGCGGACCTTCTGTTAAACAGGGGGCTGACCGCCTTTGCAGAGTCGCCAATTCCCGAGGAGTTCTACACGGAGGCGATGGTAGATTACGCCTTTGAATATTTTAGAAAGATGGCCCCCATTCACCGGTGGCTCGCGGAGATGGTCGAGAGAGTGGGGGAGTAGCCGTTTTCATCCATTGGTCCAGCCTGTCGGCACTAAATAATCTAATTAAAACAACCGGATTTTTAAAAAAGTGCTTGACATGGTGAAATAATTAGGTATAATAGTACCTAAATACTTGAATAGATGACTTTATTTCATATTTATTGTATTGATATTTCCATGAACAACTTCTTCAAGATATCGGAGGCCGCGTCCTTGGCGCTCCACACAATGGCCCTTCTGGCGAGCGATGAGGAGAAGGTGATCTCGGCAAAAGAGAGCGCGGCCACCTTTAACGTCTCCGAGGCGCACCTGGCGAAGGTCCTCCAGAGGCTCTCTCATGCGGGTTACGTGGATTCCGCCAGGGGGCCGAAGGGGGGCTTCTACCTGGCGAAGTCCCCGGAGGATATAACGCTGATTGAAATATACGAGCTGATGGAGGGGAAGATCGAGGCGAAAAACTGCCTACTGGATCGGCCGATCTGCCGAAACGGTGAGTGTATCTTCGGCGACCGCCTTGTGAGGATGAGAGACGAGATAAGGGAGCACCTTTCGAGGACCTCTCTTTCGGAGGTGAAAAATCTTTTCGGGAGTAAAAAATAATGGCCAAAAGAGAGATAATAGAGATCGACGAGGAGAAGTGCACGGGATGCGGCCAGTGTATAATGGCATGTGCGGAGGGGGCCCTGGAGCTGGTAAACGGGAAGGCGAAGGTAGTGAGCGACGTATACTGCGACGGACTGGGCGCCTGCATCGGAGATTGCCCCGAGGGGGCGCTCTCCATCGTGGTAAAGGAGGCACCGGACTTCGACGAGGAGAAGGTCGAGGAGCGCCTGAAGTCGCTTAAAACTACCAACGAAGGACAAGCTGGCGGAGGGGGAGTTCTCGCGTGCGGCTGCCCCGGAGAGAGCGCCGTTGAGCTAAAGCCCACAGGCATCGCACACCGGGGCGCCATAGGGGCGGGGATTGCTCAATCGGAGCTTTCCCACTGGCCGATAAAGCTGAAGCTCTTGGGGCCGGGCGCGCCCTTTCTTAAGGGCAAAGACCTGGTCCTATTGGCGGACTGCGCCGGCGTGGCGTATCCGAACCTCCACCCGGAGTTCATCAGGGGGAGGGCGGTCGCCATCGGCTGTCCCAAGTTCGACAACCATGAAAACGACGTTCAGAGGTTAGCCGATATTATCAAGGAGGCGGATCTCAATTCCCTTTCGGTCGTCATGATGGAGGTGCCCTGCTGCGGCGGCCTTGCGGTTGCGGCGGAAAAGGCGGCGGAGAGGGCGGGGGTTAAGCTCGATATCACGAGGGTGGTGGTCGGAAGGGACGGGGAGATAGTATCGGTAAAGCCGGTGGCCGCGGCCTGATCGAGCGAAATATACTCGGCTTTTTGTAAGATTTATTGGTTCGATAGGTAAAGGGGGATCGGCCGTGAAACAGGTCTTATGCCCGGGTCAGGATACCCGCTACTGGAGGGCGGGTGACATATTCGAGGTGCCCTGCGGAGGTTGCGGAAATGCGGTGGAGTTCTTCAAGGACGACGCCGCCAGGCGCTGCAGGGCCTGCGGAAGGCGGGTCGTGAATCCGAGGCTCAGTCTCGGCTGCGCCCAATGGTGCGAGCACGCAAAGGAGTGCCTCGGCTTTGACCCGGCCGGGGTCGAGGGAAAGGATGCTCTGGATATGCCCTTGACCGACAGGTTGATCGATGAGGTGAAGAGGGTGTTCGGTGAAGATCGAAAGAGGATCGACCACGCCCTCTCCGTCTTCGAGTATGCAGAAGAAATCCTGAAGAAAGAGGGGGGCGACCCTAAGGTCGTGGCGGCGGCGGCGCTCCTTCACGACATCGGCATCAAGGAGGCGGAAAGGGTGCACGGCTCCTCCGCCGCCAAGTACCAGGAGATGGAGGGCCCAAAGATCGCCGAGGGTATCATGAAGGATTTGGGCCTTGACGGCGATACGATAGAGCACGTGTCTCGGATCGTGGGGAGCCACCACAGCGCGGTGGATATCGACACAGTGGAGTTCAGGATTATCTGGGATGCGGACTGGATTTCCAGCATCCCGGACTTATACAATATCGATGACAGGGATAAACTTGAGGAAATAATCGAAAATCTCTTTAAGACGGATACCGGAAGGGAAATCGCGAAAAGCAGGTATCTTTAGTCCAGCCGGAAGGCTTTTACATAGATGGCGGCGGGAGAGTCATGCAATCCTCGCATCTCCCGCCGCCCCCTTCTTATAATACAGAATATCTCAATCTTAAATTACTTCTACTCCGAGCAGCAGGGGCAGGAGAGGAGAAACTCCTCGAAGACCTGTCCGATGTAGAGCCTGCCGTCGATTACGCGCCCCACGCTTCCCGCCGATATCTCCTGGCCCCTGTTGGCGTAAAGCTCGGTTATCTTTCCGTCCGGTGTAATCCTAAAAACCTGCGTGGGAGAGATGTTGGCGCCGTCCTTGGCGTGCTTTAAGAAGGTAAACGAGTCGAAGTGACATGCAACGTAGATGGTTCCGTCCGGCTCGATCTCGAGGTTGTCCGGCATCGTTCCCAGCTCGACCTTCGAAAGATACTTCAGCTCCGTGATCTTGCCGTCGGTCCTTACGATCTCGTATTTCTTGACCGACTTGTCCATCAGGGCCGCGCGGTACAGGTACTCCGCGCCGTCATCTTTGAAGTAGGTGATCCCGTTTCCGTAGGACTCCGGGTTGCCAAAGTCGATATATTCAGCCCCGTCGTAGTAGATGATATCGCCGTTTTTTATCTTGAAGAGGGCCTTGATCTTCTTGATGGTGTTTCCTCCCTTGCCGGAGTCGTTGGAGACGAAGACCGTCCCGTCCGGCAGGGCGACGAGGTCGTTGGGACTCGTGTAGAGCTCGCTCTGAAGGGTCTCGACGTGGCTCCACTCCCTGCGGTTTCCCTTTCCGGTCATGTCGAAGACCTCTACCGTGTGCAGTCCCTCGTCAGGATTCGGGTGGGATATGACGTAGAGTTTTCCCCCGCTGTTCGTCGGTATGTAGCTTACGCCGTGCGGCTTGAAGCCTTCCGGGTATTCGATATCGATGGGATTTCCCGCCTGCTCCTCGGGCGGAAGGGTAAGGTCGATCCAGAAGAGCTTCCCGTCGCTCTCGCTGTTTCTCCTGTCGTGGCTGGAGACGACGAGGATATTCTCGCTTTCGATGTAGGCGAAGTCCTCCGGCCCCGGCATCCCGGTGATGCGGATGCAGGAGTCGATCGGTATTTCCGTCTCGATATTCTTTGCGCACCCGAAGGCGAGGCCCAGAGATACGGCCGTTAGAACGACTAACAAGACTTTAAGCCCGCTTATATTTTTCGTTTTCGCAGACATTTCGTTTCCCCTTTTTTAGAGATTGTATTAATTTTTCGCCAATATACGAAAAATTTGTCAATTTTGCAAGTGGAAAGTAGGGGGGGGAATACT
>CAZIWT010000157.1:0-7865 GCA_964542895.1 uncultured Thermodesulfobacteriota bacterium | reverse complement strand
AAAAGACCGTATATATTCGTTGGCTGCTTGAAATCGATTCTTATGGGATCGACTTCAAAAAAAGGTTGATTATTAAATCCTTTTTGTGCTTGCCGTATAATAGTTCTCGTTGCTTTCTTAAATTGATGTAGATATATAAATCCCCTATTTTAGGCAAGCCAAAGGAGGACCGGATGGCCCAAGAGGGGATGGTCTCCAACATCACCATGAGATGCTCCGTCGACGCCATAACTGAAATCATGGGGGAGAAGGGCTGCAGGATAATATTCAAGGGGGCCGGAATCTTAAGTGTCTGCGAGAATCCCCCCCCGTACGATTTCAATCCCTGTATAACCGAGGGCGAGAGGGACAGAATGATTGCGGAAGTCGCAAATCTCCTCGGACTCGAAGGTGCCCTGGGCGTTTGGAGACGGATAGGATTTACCGGCGCCAAATACGCGGTGGAGATAGGACACGTCCTTGACGAGGTGGAGGACCTCGAGCCGGACGAGAAATTCTTGAAGGCCCTCGAGCTTTGGGGCCTCGCCACCGGTGAGGGGAGGATAGTCATGCGAGACGACGGGAAGGCGGATTTCGACGTCTACAACTGCCTTACCTGCATAAAATACAAATCCAAGAGACCGATTTGCACCACGACCGCCGGGGCGCTCCAGTTCATGTCGGACTGGGCCTACGGAGAGAAAAAGTATATAGTAAGGGAGATCAAGTGCAAGGCGATGGGGGACGATACCTGTTACTACACCCTGACGACACGGGATTAATAGAATTCTATTAATACTGCTGTCCCTGATTTTTTCTTTAAGGGAACGACCCTTTAAGCTTTTAATATTTGTCAGAGATAAAAGATCAAAACCTTGTGAGGGGCAGGTCTTAAAAGCTGTTGTCTCCACCGCTTCCACCGATATTGTTGTTGAACCTCCATATCATTCCCCGAAGGACTTCCCAAGGTATCGTGATCCATTTCCGGCCGGAATTCCGGCTTCCATTTGATATGTTATTCTATATCTCGTTGTCGAAAGAGGGGCACCCGATATTTGATAAAAATATCGAGTCTATCCGGATTAAACAGCCTGGTCCTGTGTAGATTCACGAGTTGACGGGAGGGCCGAGGGTCTCTCATCGCTTCCCCATACCCCTTGACTTTCGGCGCAACATCAACTATAAATCAATTAAAGGCTAAAAAATAATGGGGATTTGACCATGAAATCTGAAGCGTTAAATCTAAAAGATAAGCTGAAGATAAAGGCTGTCAGGAACGTCCGGCGGGGATACGCCGAGGACGAATCCGCCAGGGGTATGTACCGCCCCGGGATCACCCTCGACATACAGAGGTCGCGCCTCTTGACCGAATCGTACAGGGAGACCGAGGGGGAGCCTATGGTGATAAGGAGGGCCAAGGGGCTTAACAACATCCTTAACAAAATGGATGTCTACATCCAGGACTGGGAGAGGATAGTCGGAAACAACGTCTCCACGCCGGAGGGGCTCTACTTCCCCATAGACATGAACTGGCGCTCCGTAAAGAGGGTGGTCGGCGGAAAGGAGGGGGAGGGCCTTCTCGACGACGCCGGGAGGGAGGAGCTGGGGGAGCTGGTCGACTACTGGCGCGGAAGATCCATGAGCGACATCCAGCAGAACATCTTCACCGGAGACGAGCTGAAGTACTGGCGCTACGAGGGGACATTCATGTGGACGCACTGGTCGGAGCTCGGAATCCCGAACTACGAGAAGATTTTCAAGATCGGTCTCAAGGGTATCATCGAGGAGGCGGGGGAGCACCTCGAGGAGCTTGATAGGGATGTTCCGCCCGACTACGTGGACCGGAAGGAGTTTCTGCAGGCGGTCGTAATCTCCCTCAACGCGGTTATCAAGTTCGCCCGCCGCTATGCCGACCTGGCGGAAAAACTGGCCTTAAAAGCCGCAGACCCCGAGGAGAAGAGGAGGCTTATGGAGATCAGGGAGACGTGCCTCCGGGTGCCGGAGAATCCCCCGCGAAACCTGATCGAGGCCCTTCAATCTTTTTTCTTCATACACGTCGTTCGGTATATCGAGTATTCCACTCTGGGAATAGGGATTCGATTCGACAAGATATTCGGGCCCTACTACGAGAGGGAGCTTAAGGAGGGAACCATAACCAGAGAGGAGGGGCTGAAGCTCCTTCAGCTCCTCTGGGTAAAGTTTCACGAGCTGGGTCTTGTTTATTCCCCCATGTTGACCGCTGTGTACGGCGGCGTTGCGTCCCTTCAGGCGATAACGCTGGGGGGGGTGGACGAAAACGGGAACGACGTCACAAACGAGATGACCTATCTCGTGTTGGACACCGCCGAGAGCATGAGGACGCTGGAGCCGAGCATCGCCCTGAGGTATCACGACGGGACGCCGGACAGGCTCCTCTCCAAGACGATCGACGTGATAAGAACCGGTATCGGCTATCCCTCCCTCTTCAACGACAAGTCGATACTCCCCACCCTCGAGGGATGGGACGTCCCGGAAAAAGACGCCCGGGACTACGCCATCACGGGATGCGTCTACCTGGAGCTGCCGGGCAAAAACATAGCGAGGAGGGCCTACGGGGGAATCCTCCTGACCAAGTGCCTCTGGTGGGCGCTCCACATGGGTAAAAAACCCGACACCGGGGAGCAGTGGGGCGCCCCCACCCCGGACCCCGGGTCCTTCAAGTCTGTGGACGACCTGATGGACGCGTATCTCGAGCAGGTCCGCTTTTTCTTCGGCAAACTCAACAAGATCGAGAACACCTGTCGGGATCTATACGAGAAGTACCTCCCCAGGCCCTTCTACTCAGCGCTTTTGGACGGGTGCATCGAGAAGGGGATGGATTCGAGAAAGTGGGCGTATCCATCCAGCGTCCACGACATCTGCATCATGATGGGCCCCACCAACACGGCCGACTCGATAACGGCGATCAAAAAGGTGATCTTCGAAGACAAAAAGATAACGATGTACGGGCTTATCAGGGCGATGGACAACAACTGGGAGGGTTACAAAGGGATCAGGCAGCTGATGCTGAACGCCCCAAAGTACGGAAACGACGACGATTACGCGGACGAGATCGCGGTCCGGGTCCACCACGAGACCGCCAGGGTGATGGCGGAGTTCACCGACCGCTTCGGAAATCCCTGCCGGGGCGACGGGAGCGCCGTCTCCGCCACATACGGTGTCGCCATAAACACCCCCGCGACCCCGGACGGCAGAAGGGACGGGGAGGCCTTCAGCGACGCTACCCTCTCCCCCATTCAGGGTAGGGACAGGAAGGGCCCCACGGCCGTCCTGAAATCCGCCTCAAAGATCGACACCACCAAGACCTACAACCACCTGTTGAACCAGAAGTTTCCCCCATCCGCCCTGGAGGGGGAGATGAAGGAGATATTCAAGTCCTACATCAGGACATGGGGGGACCTCGGGGTCAGCCACGTCCAGTTCAACGTGGTGGACAAGGAGACTCTCCTTAACGCCCAGGAGAATCCGGGAAAATATCAGGACCTCATCGTCAGGGTGGCGGGATACAGCGCCTATTTCGTCGACCTGAGCCGCGGACTCCAGGATTCGATCATATCGAGGACGCAACAGGCCTTCGGCTGATCTTCCCGGTATCGGGTGCGCCCGAGAGATGGTGGAAAAATCTATTTTACCGAGCGAAATATTGGTAAATTCCGATCACGCCGGTCAACTCTATATTGCATGGGGGAGCTTTCCACCTGCCTGTCATGGTTACCACTCCGAATTTCCGATCTCAATCGCCATTCCAACCTTCAATGAAACGAATCTTGAAGGTCATACTTTTTACAGGAGCCGACATGATGAAAAAGCTGCATATTTCGTTCATTTTCGTTTTTCTCGTCCTTGCCCTCTGCGCCCCGGCAACGGCGGACGAGGCCGCAGGTTATAAGGTCATCACGGTTTCAGTGAGGGGCGAGTATGAGATTCCGTGCGGGGTATGGTACCCGGCGACGGGCGGAAACGCCAAGGCTGCCTACGATTTCGGAAAGAGTGTGGTCGAGGGAAAGGCAATCTTAAACGCCGCCCCGAACGGTGAGCTCGGTCCGCTGCCGATAATCGTATACTCCCACGGTTATTCCGGCTGTTCCCACTCATCCGTCTTTCTGGCGGAGTCTCTGGCGAGGTCGGGGTTCATCGTGATCGCCCCGGACCACACCGACGACCTGAAGGCGTGCAGCCTGAGGGAGGACTTCGTGAGGGAGAGGGGATACACGGTTAAGCTCTTGAAAAAGGCGATCCGATTGAGCCGGGCGCTCTCCAGCGGCGAATACGACACCGGCCACTTCAAATACAGGTACATGGAGGTGTCGGCCGCGGTCGACTGGATAATAGACACGGGAGGCGATCCCGCATCCCCCTTTTACCGCCTCGTGGACTCGGAAAGGATAGGAATCGTCGGCCACTCCCTGGGGGCTTACAGCGCGCTTGCCGTATCGGGCGTAATCGATATCGCCCACGATCCGCGGATTACAGCCGTCGTTGCGATGTCCGGGCCCGGCGACAGGGTCTTTACGTGCGATAAAATGGCGGAAGTAAAGATCCCCGCCATGCTGATGTATGGCGGGAACGAGAGGGGGCGCAAGGAAGGGGGGTTGGAGCTCCAGTTTCGGTGTCTTTCGGAGCCGAAGTTTCTCCTCGTGATCTCGGGGGCAGATCACCTGACGTTTGCGGAGAGCGTCCTGAGGTACAGAAACAAGAGGGACGAGGAGAAGAGACACGACGTTATAGTTAAGTACGTCGACGCCTTCTTCGAGTATTTTATCAACGGAGAAGAGGCGGCGAAAGAAGTGCTGAAGAAGCGCGGTCCGGGCCTCGACGATTATGATTTTATCTTCAGACATAAATGTCAAAAGAAATTCAGATGATTTCAGACAAATCGCAAAAAATTCCACCTGGGGCGATTGCATATCTTATCCATTAATGGTAGAATGCCCGCACCGTTCGGGGACAGATGTGGAATTCAAGATGGTCGGAGATGAGTCGAAAATAAGACCGAAGAGGGACGAGGCCGGAGGTGCCGCTACAATCGCTATGAAGTGGATTGCGGTTTTCATGCTCATCCTCTCCCTCTCCTTCGTCGTCTCCTGCTCCGGAGGGGAGGAAGGTTCCGAGGTAGTCACCAAAATCCCGAATATCGACGGCAAATCGCCCTCCGAGACGGGAAAAGACGCCCCAAACAACGATACGGGCGGCCCGGGAGGAGCGAAGGGGGAGGAGGTCTCAGGCCTTCGGCTCACCGCAAAGACGAGGCTGACCTACTTTGTCAACGGCGCCGCAGAGGAGACCGAGGAGGGATTTGTCGCCATCAACGGGAAAAAGATCAGGTACGAGACGCCGAGGTGCGGGGAGCTCAACTACAGCCACGTCACGGTCGAGAGGGGGGACCTCAAGCTTACCTACGTCCTCATACCGGAGAGGAGGCGCTACTTCGAGCTCAAAAGTGAAGCCGGGGACAAGGGAAACAAAGGCTTCACTGGGGACGACTCATCTTCGGGCGAAATCCATCCCGGCTCAAGCTCCATCTTCGCAGGGCCCTTTGGACCGTTCGGCCCCTCCTCAAACGAGGTATGGAGGAAGCGACTCGGGGTCGAGGAGGTCCGTGGCTACACCTGCGAGAAATTCAAGGTCAAGGAAAAGTTTCTCGACGGAACCTTCACCAACTACACCGAATGGCTGGCCGTGGATCTGAATCACCTCACGATAAAGACGGAATACAGACTGAAGAGCGACCCCGACCTCTATATCACCCGGTGGGAGCTGATCGAGATAAAGAGGGGCCCTCCCTCCCCCGATCTCTTCACCGTACCCGACGGATACGTCAGGGTCAAGGACATCACCGAGGCGCTGAAGGAGGGTGAGCCTTGACGGATCCGATTTGAGCCCTTTACAGGCGTTTTCAACTTGAAGTCTTGATTAAAAAAACGGAGGCAACTTAATGGAAAATCTCATTAAATATCTCTCCCAGGAATATTTCGGCAACACCCTGGATCAGTACCTTTACTTCTTTATTATCATCATCGGCTTTGCCATCCTGGCGAAGGCCATCTACTACACCTTTAAGTATAAGATAAGTAAACTGACCAATAAGACCGACACAAAAATAGACAACATGATAATCGATTTCGTCGAGGAGCCGATATCCTTGATTATCGTCATTCTCGGCTTCTGGGTGGCCTTCAAGGCCTTGAATCTCTCGGAGGGATTCGAGACGTTTGTCTCCCAGGTGTTGACCATCGTCTTCCTCCTGATAGCCACGTGGCTCGTGGTCAGGCTCGTGGACGTTGTGGTGAAGGGATTCTTATCCCCCCTCGTGGCAAAGTCGGAATCGAAGCTGGACGATCAGGTCATTCCCGTGATCTCCAACCTCGCGAAGATCGCCATCTGGATAATGGTGATCATCGTCCTCCTTTCCGAGCTCGGCTACGACGTCCTGTCATTGGTAACCGGCCTCGGTCTGGGCGGTGTGGCCATCGCCATGGCGGCCAAGGACACGATAGGCCACATGTTCGGCGGCTTCAACATCTTCATGAACAAGCCGTTCCAGATCGACGACGTTGTCCTCTTTAAAGGCCATGAGGGAACGATAGAGGAGGTGGGCCTCAGGATGAGCTCCCTCAGGACATGGGACGACACGAAGGTCTATATCCCCAACAGCGAGATAGCGAACTCGGTACTGGAGAATATATCGGCGAGAAAGGCTAAAAGGGTGGTGTCCAATATCCATGTCGCCGTGGACGTAAACGCCGCGGCCATAGAAAAGGCGACGGATACGATAGTCAAGACCGTAAAGAGCATAGACGGCATTAGGGAGGACGTTCGGTGCGACTTTAACGACTATCTCGACTTCTCCCTGATCTTCAGACTGGTCTACTGGGTCAAGCTGGACCAGGACTATTACGGGATGCGCAACAAGGTGAACCTTCAGGTAAAGAAGGTATTGGAGAAGATGAAGATCAGGCTTTCGACTCCACCGGGAGTCAAGATAGGAGGCTAATAATTCCTGATGTGGACCTTCCTCCTCTTGTAGTCGCCCAGGAAGTAGACAAACACTGCCGCGAGGAGGAGATCGACGGCGCCGAAGATAACGAGGATGAAGGTGAGCCCCCAGAAGAGCCCGGCGTAAACGAGGAAGATTCCACCCCAGGTCCTGAGGCCGACCCCGAAGACCGGGATATAGAACTTGTACCTCTCGTAGCTGACGTATGGGAAAACGTATCCGAGGCCGACAAATATCATAAAGACGCCGTTCATCTTGAGCCAGGCCATCTCCATCGATTTGTCAGGCGCCATCGGGAGGTTGGGATCTATCGCGCTCATCAGGAGGTAGACAACGGCGTAGAGGAAAAATCCCGAAAGGCCAACGATAATATCGTATGTTCCGGCGATGAGTATGAAGAGCCTGTAGGCCCTGGATACGTATGGCGACTGCATAATGGACAAAGGATAGCATGGAGATTTTGGGGGCGCAAGAAAAATAGTAGTTCCTCTCCCTCCACTGATAATTCAAAAGAGAACGACCCGCTTGATGAGAGCGGCTCATATAACCGATCTTGGCCTGCAATCATATTATCTATACTTTTGCTATTTTTAAAGGACTATTATGAAGGGGCTGTTATTTAAAGTAAGGCTTCTATTTCTTGTCCTTTCGTACTTGTCGTTTATCACCCTCGCCTTTCTCGCATCATCGATAGTCCTGGGCAGATGGGTATGTGAATCCGAGCCCCCGAAGCTTCTCGGAAACCACTGGGAAAACATCATGAGGGTCAGCGAGGATGAAACGGAGCTTTCGCCCTTCACCTTTCTCGTGGTCGGCGATATAGGATTGAAGAGACACTTTGTGCACTTTT
>CAZIWT010000156.1:0-7973 GCA_964542895.1 uncultured Thermodesulfobacteriota bacterium | reverse complement strand
GCTTTTCGTGTATAATTAGGAGCGTAACGATGCCCCCCCTTCATACCCCCCAAAAAGATCCGGATTAGAAGCGCTGAATCGGTATAGTACTCCAAGGTAGATATTACCAGAAACGGTAAACCGTTGTCAAATCCTTTCCCGCCTTAAACTTTACATAAACGATTAATAATTATTCCCTTGAAAAGAGACATCCGCCCCTTAAATATCCACCCACAGATAAAATCTCCCCCCTCCCCCTAAAAATCCCCTACCCCCTGCTAAACTAATGCTTCCTCCTTCCCTTTCCCCCCCTCTCACCCCCATTTGTCCAGATCCCCTACCCCTCCTAATCCTTCTTGCTCCCCTTTATCTTACGTCCCTTGTCCTTATACATTGCCACGTCCGCCGCCCTGATAAACTCCTCGATGGTAATATTTTCCTTAAGCAGCTTAATCCCGAAGCTGATTCCTATATCGTCATATCTTTCGGAAACACCCCTCTCGACGCGCCTTGCCACCTCCAGGGCGTCATCCTTTTTTGCGTTGGGAAGGATCACCGCAAATTCGTCCCCGCCGTATCTGAACGCCGAGTCACTCTCCCTCCTCACGGATTTTTTGGTGATCTCGCCGATCTCCCTCAAGACATCGTCCCCCTTCTGGTGTCCGTACTTGTCGTTATACTGTTTAAAGTTGTCAAGATCGAATATCATAAGACAAATGGGGTAAGACATTCTCCTGGCCCTTGCCGCCTCCTCCTCTATCTTACTGTAGAAATAGCGCTGGTTAAAGAGTCCCGTGAGGCTGTCGGTTATGGAGAGTACCCAGAGCTCCTCCTCCAGCTTCTTTCGATTTGTAATGTCGACCAGTGAGCCCATTATGGATATCGGTTTTCCATCCTCATCGGTGACAAGGCTTGCCGAGAGCTGGACGTTGAACAGAGAGCCGTCCTTTCTCTTTGCAACTACCTCCCCAACCCAGCTTTCCATCTCCTTCTGGGAATTTATATTCTCCCTGATCTTTTTTTCGTCGTGCCAGATCTCATCCCAAAACATACCAATGACCTCGGAGATGTCATCGTATCCCCACATCTTGAGAAACGAGGGATTCACGTAGGTAACGATCCCGTTTAGATCGAAGAGCACTATGGCGCTGATGGAGGACTTCATCGCCCAGTCGCTGATCCTTAACGTCTTTTCGGTTTCCTTTTGACTCGTAATGTCCCTGTGGATCATAATGATGCTGTTGATATCCCCCTCTGAGTTCCTGACCGGATAAAAATACCCCTCCACCCAACGCTTAACACTATTAGGGGATTCCGTAGTAACATACTCCACCGCAGGAACGACCGTCTCTTCCCCTGAAAACGCCCTTTCGACATAAGGCATAACTCCGAGTCTCTTGAGCTGCTCGTCCTCGAGAATGTTGAAGTTTTGTAGATCATCTATAGAAGCTTCCCAAAGCCTCTCCCAGGCACGATTAACCTTTACGATTTTACCCTCGGTATTCATGACTTGAATACTGAATGGAGACTGCTCTATCATCCCCTTGAACTGTGATTCGCTCTTACGCAGCGCCTCCTCGATCCTATTTCGCTCCTCTATCTCCATCTCCAACTTCTCGTTCATCTCCGACAGCTCCTCCATCCGCTTCTTGACGTCGATCTCCAGATCGTCTCTCGACCTCTTGAGCCTTTCCTCGGCGGCCTTTCTGTCGGTAATGTCTTCGGTAAAAAAGAAGACCGAATCCGGTGGAACCGAGATCATCGTAACCGCTAAAATCCTCTTTTTCTTTACGGTCCTGTAGCTATACTCGTAATCCTCTTTTATTACGATATTCTCTTTGAGGCAGCGGGTCATTTCCTGGATGATTTTCGGATCGTCGGAAAAGAATTTTTCCGCGCTTACATTTAGCATTTCCTCAATATTACCCTCGGTAACCTCAAGGGAGGCCTTGTTGTAGTCCACTAATACGAAGTCACCGTCGATAAAACGCCAGGTATATGACGGGAGGGGGAATCCCATAAATAGTGTGCTGAGTTTCTCCTTGGTATCTCGGATCTCCTTTTGGGCCTTTCCCCTCTCCAAGGCATAGCGGAGCGAACGAATAAGGTTGTCCGGCTTTACCTCAATCTTGAACAGGTACTCGTCCGCGCCCTTGTTGAGCGCCTCCAACGCCAAACTTTCATCGTCCAGAGAAGTTATTATTACAATCGGGATTTCTATGGCCTCCGCCTTGAGCTTCAGAAAAGTGTCGAGGCCGCTGGAATCGGGGAGCATAAGGTCAAGGAGTATTACTTCGATATCCTCCTCGGCGAGGCATACAAGTGCCTGTTTTATCGATTCGGCGTGAACGAGATCAAACGAATCCGCAACTGTATCCCCAAATATCTCTTTAATCAGGTCTGCATATATATTGTCATCCTCAACTAGGAGAACGAGCGTCGATTTATTCTTCATCATAAATGGATCTTATTTCAGTTTTCATCCTTGTACGAAAGTACATGCTTTAAAAAGCCCAAAGCACATTTGACGAAAGGAATTCCTCTGTCATTTAATCCCCAAATCTTTACTATGAAGCCGACTCTCACATATAAATAATAGTCTCACAGTATTTAAAAAACGGCGATCCCCCGAACATCCTTTCCTATAACGGACAAAACAAAAAACCATCTCCCTAAATAGGCGATTAGCTCTATTTTATCATAATTTTATTTATTTACACAATAAATTCGATTAAAAATGGACGTTAAAGCAAGCTCTCGTTTAATCGAATCGACTCTCCATACTGAATAAAATGCGGGAACAATGCTTTGGATTGACTTTGTATTTTTTAATATGAACATAGTCATACGGAAGTGATAAGTATCACAAAACCACCTTTATTGACGATAAATTAAACCCGCCCTCGATTTGAAAAGTTACCTAACCTCCCTTTGGATAATCCACGAACTTCTTCAGCTTAACGAGGATATCCGCGGCAATTCCCAAACCGTCTGCACCCACGGCCTCGATATATTCGATGATATCGATTACGGATATAAGGGAGTGAACCATAACACCTCGCTTCTCCTCGATAATCCTTGAAAATATCTTTCCGTCCCCGTCCCTCTCCATCCTGTCCACGACCACCAAAATTCCAATGACCTCGGCCTTCGCCTCCCCCTCGATTCGATCGATCGCCTCTATCTTCGTCTTGCCGTCCGTGATGACGTCATCAACGAGAAGGACGCGCTTACCCTTCATGTCCACCCCGATGAGATCGCCCCCCTCACCGTGGGTTTTTCTCTCCTTCCTGTCGTAGGCGAATCCCTTGATAGCATCGTGTCTTTTGCAAAGAGACACGGCCAGGGCCGATGCCAGGACGATCCCCTTGTAGGCGGGGCCGAAGACGACGTCAAATCCTTCAATGCCGATATCCGCCTCAGTCTTTTCGGCCATCAAATCAGAAAGCTCCGAAATAGTATCACCGCCGGTTACATTGCCGATGTTCACGAAGTAGGGCGATATCCTCCCGCTCTTGAGCCTGTACTCCCCGAAACGGATCGCCCCGCTCCCCAAAAGGAGCTCGAGCGTTCTCCTCTTCAGTTCTTCCATAGTAATCAGAAAAAGTTCAATAATTGAATTTGTTTACAATCATCGCAGCTTAAAAAAACCGCTCTCTTACAAAGAGTAAAGTCTAATCCTATCCCACGATCTTCCTACGACCATCTCCGCTGTTGTAATCGCACTTGGAACCAAAATCCACCCTAAACCGAAGGCCGATATTACCCCCCATCCCCGCTTATTAGAGATGATATCTCCTTCCTCATCCACCGCAGATCAAATAAAATCAGAGTTTATATTCGAGTTTATACTCAGATTATCAGATAACCGGGAGTATTTCAAGCTGTTTTCATTGCGGTCTTTTCGAGTCAAATTCTTAAAAAGGGAAAAAGCTTTATATTTTCCTTGACATATTACACGGTCGGTGCTAAAAATGAGTGGTGAATGACTATTCATTCATAAATGGCTGGCGGCAAATTGGTAGTGAATTTCTACCGTTATGCTTAATTTTGTTGGTTTAATATATTTTTAACAAAATTTTAGGAGACGATCATGGCAAATCCAATCGTTGATATGCGAGACGCGCGCTTCGTCCTCTTCGAGCAGTTCGATATAGAAAAGCTCACCGAGAGGGATAAATTCAAGGAGCACTCAAAAGACATCTTTGATATGGTCCTGGACGAAGCAGAAAAACTCACGGTAAACGAAATTTTTCCTACAAGCGAGGAGAGTGACAGGGTTGGTTCACAATACGATCCAAAGACCCACGAGGTCACCACGCCTTCAAGTTTCAAAAAGGCCCTTCAGGCCTATAAGGAGGGTGGATGGATCGCCATGGCGGAAAAAACCGAAGTCGGGGGACAGCAACTACCCTATTCCCTATATATGGCTTGCACCGAGCTTTTCACAGGGGCGAACTTCGCTTTTATTGCCTTTCCGGGACTCGCCCACGGCGCCGCCCGCATGATCGAGAACTTCGGCACGGAGGAGCAGAAAAACACCTACATGACAAAAATGTATGGGTGCGAGTGGATGGGGACTATGTGCCTTACAGAGCCCGGTGCCGGCTCCGAGGTGGGGGCGACAAAGTGTAAGGCAACGCCGAATCCCGATGGCACCTACTCCATCGTTGGCACCAAGTCGTTCATCACGTCGGGTGAGCACGACCTGTCGGAAAACATCATCCACACCGTCCTCGCCAGGATCGAGGGCGACCCACCCGGGACGAAGGGCATCTCGATTTTTATTGTCCCAAAATACCTCGTCAAAGAAGACGGCTCGCTCGGTGAGAAAAACGACCTCTACTGCAGCGGCATCGAGGAGAAGATGGGTATCCACGGATCGCCCACCACAACCTTGAACTTCGGCGACAACGGTAAATGCGTCGGCTACATGCTCGGAGATCAGATGAAGGGCATGAAAGTCATGTTCACCATGATGAACGAGGAGAGGATCTTCGTGGGACTTCAGGGGCTGGCCACCAGCTCGGCGGCGTACCTCCACTCGGTTCAGTATGCAAAGGAGCGCATTCAGGGACCACACTACACCAAGATGACGGAAAAGGATTCGCCATCGGTCCCGATCATCCAGCACCCCGATGTGAGGAGGATGCTCACCCGCATGAAGGCCTATGTCGAGGGAATGAGGGGTCTCCAATACTACATGGGATACCTGATTGACAACGTCGAGACCACCGAGGGACAAGAGAAGGAGAAGTGGCAGGGGCTACTCGACCTATTAATTCCGGTCTGCAAAGGCTACCAGACCGATATAGTGTGGGACATCACGGGCCAGGCGATCCAGGTCTACGGCGGCTACGGATTTATCAAGGAATATCCTGTCGAGCAGTTCGCCAGGGACTCCAAGATCGCGTCCCTCTACGAGGGAACCAACGGCATCCAGGCGATGGACTTTACCTTCAGAAAGACCCTCTTAAACGGCATGGTGATGTTCGGCTACTTCAAGGAGGAGGTGGAAAAGGTCGTCGCGGAGGCGAAGGGTATCGAGGCGCTGGCGGGCTACGCGGGCGAGGTCGAGGCCACCCTCAAGGGATTGGAGGAGGCCTTCGCCTTCCAGCAGGAGCTTATGGGTAAGGGAAAGATGGGCCTGATCTTTGGAAACGCCTGCCCGCTGATGGAGGTCATGGGCGACCTCGTTATGGGATGGCAGCTCCTCTGGCAGTCGACAGTGGCCTACCCGAAGCTCCAGGAGCTGACCGGCGGCGCCATCGGGGACGAGCTGAAGGCGAAGATCAAGGACAGCTCCGAGGCGGCCTTCTACGCGGGGAAGATCAACGCCGCTGGTTACTACCTCGGAAACCTTCTTGCCAGGACAGAAGGCAAGATCAAGGCGATCAAGACCGAGGAAGACGGCTACCTCGATATCACCGACGAAGGCTTCTGCTCATAGCGCCGGCGGGGACGGGAAACGTACATCACAGATTACCATTGGAAACAAAAAGGGGCTCCGGGATTTTCCGGGGCCCCTTTTTTCATTCAGCAACAACAACAAAGGGGCTCCCGGATCTTCGGTACCCCTTTTTATCCTCACAGCTTGCGGCCGGAACCTCAATAGAAATCAACACCGGCAACAAGAAAATGGCTCCGTAATTTTCGGCGCCCCCCTTTTTATTGATCGAAGTAATAGGAGAAAGCTTCCATCCTCCAATCAACTTTTACATCACGGCTCGACCCGATTAAAAAACCGACCGACGAAGTATTCAGGCGGGAAGAATCGGCGGGACGATATCCCCAACATAGAAATTACTAATCCGCCGCGTGAACCGTCAGGACGGGACAGCCGGCAAGCCTCACCACCTTCTCCGTCACCGAGCCCAAGATAAGGTGCCTGAATCCGGTCTCCCCGTGCGTCCCGATTACGATCAGGTCGGCACCCTTATCCGCCGCGGTCTTGACTATCTCTTCGGCCGCCTTTCCCCTACCGACAATCAAATCCGCCGAGGCCCTTTTCCCGATCTTATCCTTGACGATCGTATCGAGGGTGACCAGAGCCATCTCCTCCAGCTTTTCCTGATAGAGGGGGACGTCGATGGAAGGATTTGTCGGCAGGGCCGGGAGGACCGGGATCTCTTCGACCACGTGCAGAACCATAAGAGATGCCTTGAACTTCCGGGAAAATTCACCCGCCGCGACAATCGCCTTAAAGGACGGATCGCTGAAATCGGTGGTACATAAAATCTTCTTTATAGGAAACATAGTCTACCTCCATATTTGTTGAGGAATCACGAAAAGGGCGCTGATTCCCACCACACCCTTTATATACGAAATTTCCCGTCGTGTCAATTGAGGATTCACCGAGAAGGGAAATTTAACAAAAATAGCTTTACATACGCCCCCCCATAATATATTCTCATAATAAATAGGCTTTTAAAAAAAACAAGATATAAATGCCATGATACCCCTGAAAGACAACATCCCCTCGGAGAGGATACCCTTTATAAACTACATTCTCATCGGCCTCAACGTCATTGTCTTCTTCATCGAGCTTGCCCAGGGGCAGCAAATCAACGATTTCATAAACCGTTTCGGCCTCATTCCCTCCTTGGTTACCGCCGGGATTCACGGGCCGAGATACGAGATCCTCCCCTTCTTCACGTCGATGTTCCTCCACGGCGGCTGGATGCACATCATCGGGAACATGCTCTTCTTATGGATCTTCGGCGACAACGTGGAGGACAGGATGGGCCACTTCTTCTACGTACTCTTCTACCTCGGCTCCGGGATAGGGGCGAGCCTCCTCCACATAGCCACGGCCCCCGGCTCCACGATCCCCACCGTGGGGGCGAGCGGCGCCATCGCAGGCGTAATGGGCGCCTACCTCGTACTCTACCCCAGGGCCAGGGTGCTCACCGCCGTGATAATCATATACATCATCCGCATGATGGAGATACCGGCGATCGTCTTTCTGGGGCTATGGTTTCTGATGCAGTTTATAATGGGTGTTGCCACGGCCGCCTCCACCGGCGCCACCGGCGGGATTGCCTTCTGGGCGCACGTTGGGGGATTTTTGGTGGGGCTTGTCGGCGGCGGGATCGCGAAGCTCTTCACCCGGGGCGGCCGCCCCAAAAGGCTCTCCAAGCGCCCCCGCGTCGAGGTGATCACCAAGGAGGGGAAGAGGTACTGGCATTGAGTAAAGAAATGGAAAATCATCAAAAATATATGATATTTGTAGATTTGATTGAGGGACGAGAATTTGAAAACAAAGAATGGGTATTAGTAGCCCAATATTCTAAAGGCATGAACTCTTTTGGCAAGTATGATTACTTTTCATTTAGTGTTCTCGCCAAAATTGAAAAAGAGGAAGAATACGAAAAGATTTTTTCGTTAGGTTCTTTTGAACCCAACTCAGATTTCGGTACAGTAAAATTCATCGAGAAACCAGATGATGAAATTGTAATTGATTATGAATATGTATGGGATTTATTTTCTCGTCC
>CAZIWT010000155.1:0-8035 GCA_964542895.1 uncultured Thermodesulfobacteriota bacterium | reverse complement strand
CCAAACGAATCGTCAATCCGCCGGGATCAGCCGCCCATTTTATCCTCGATCTTCCCCCTGATCCACTTTATCCACTCATCGATCCCCTCCTTCGTCTTCATCGAGACGGGAAATATCGTGGTGTTAGGATTCAGGCTCTTTACGGTGTCTTTGAACTCGTCCATGTCGAAATCGGTGTAGGGGAGAAGGTCTATCTTGTTCAGGAGGCAGGCCTCGGTCTCCGTGAACATGAGGGGGTATTTCTTCGGCTTGTCGTGCCCTTCCGGCACAGAGAGTATCATCACCCGGATGTCCTCTCCCACCTCGAACTCGGCGGGGCAGACGAGGTTTCCCACGTTCTCCACGATGATGTAATCATATGGATCCAAGTCGAAGTCCACGATGGCCTGCTCTATCATGGCGGAGTCTATGTGGCACGACCCGCCCGTATTTATCTGAAGCGTCGGTACGCCCACGTCGTCCAGCTTTTCGGCGTCCACAGTCGAGGTGATGTCGCCCTCGATTACGGCGGATTTGATCTCGCCGCCGAGGCGCCCGAGCGTCTCCAGGATGACTGAGGTCTTCCCCGCCCCGGGCGACGACATGAGGTTCATTACAAGGGTCTTGTTTTTCTTGAACTTGTTCCTCAGCATCGCGGACATCTCGTTGTTGTCCTTCAGGATTTCTTCCTTGATTACTACAAGCTTAACCGCCATCTTTATCTCCTTCTGAACTGAAATTCTATAGATTTTTAAACCATTCCTTGTTAATAATTACATCTTCTTCGATTCTCTCCTCCACCTTTAAACCAATTGATAGTTCTTTCAACTTCTCCACTAACTCTTCTCCATCAATTAAATCAATAAGAGGAGCACCATCTCTTTTGGCCTCAAGTTTGGCTTCTCTTGTAAATGTCCCAGTAGTAATTATAAGACCTTTATCGGCGCGCCCGACCATAGCACCCCTGAAATCCCTGACAACGGAAGGTGGCACACTTCCTTTATATCTCTTGGATTGAAAAATAACATTAAATGAAAGCAGACCTCCAATTTTTACAAATCCCTGACCATCTATGCCACCATCTCCGCTCCTCTTAGTAACTTCGACGTTTGTAAAACCGGACTCTCTTAACAGCCTTTGGCACAGTCTTTCAAAGGCTTCTGGACTCATTTTCTTTATTATCTCTATCAACTCGTTTTGCCATGTTGTATCAACTTCTTCACCAATTTCTTCTTGACTATCTACTTTCTCACTTCTAAGATAATCCCTATATGATTTTATAACTTCATCGCTATCTACACTCTTAATTTTCCATCCTTTTGTTGTTAAAGACCAGACACCTCTTGAGGAATTTTCGATTAAACCATATTTTTTAAGATATGATCTAGCCCATGCCAATCTATAACTAAACTTAGTTCTATTTTCATCATGCAATTCACTAATGTCTTGATCAGACAATTCCATTATCTCAGCTGTCTTTTCTTCGAGCTCTGAAATTGTGGCGGATCCGCCAAGCTCATGAAGTGCCTTTAACAGCGGATTAAACATCTCATGATATTGTGGAACTGACATGATAAAAACCTCTAATTCCTTTTTTAATGTAATAGGTTTCTATAGTTCCTCATTCAATCTCGATGCTCTTTACCGTGAACTCGCGGCCCCTGAGCAGCTCCGTCCCCTTCTCGCCGCAGACGGGGCAGCTGAAGTTCATCTCCTTCTTGTCCACCTCGAAGGGCTTATCGCACTTTGCGCACAGGACCGTGATCGGCACCCGCTCGATATCCAGCTTCGCTCCGTCCGCTATGGAGTCTTTGGAGAGATAATCGAAATATCGCTGGACCCACTCGTCGATCAGGTCGGTGAGGTCGCCTATGGCGAGGTGTATCCTGATGATCCTTTTGGCGCCGTTTTTCTCGGCGTGCCTCACGGCGATCTTCAATATCTCCTCTGTAACGGGAAGCTCGTGCATTTAATGCTCCAGTATCTATTATGGGATTTGATTGAACTTAGTATCCCATCATTACTTTTTTTATAATGAAAACTCGAAGGGGGATTATACCAAAAAAGGGATGAATCGTCTTTAATAATCTCACTTTTTATTCCCTTTTTTTCCCCGAAGCTTGAAATACTTTATGTAGCCACAGTCGTCCGGGAGCCAGTCGAAATCCAGTATGTTGTCCGGCGTGAGCTTCAGGCAGTCCGCCTCGACCTCAAAGCGCCTTTCGTAGACCGTGCATAGCCCCGTCTCGTCGTCGAGATAGACGCAGGGAGATATGGAGATGAGGTTGTCGTCCTCGTCCACCAGCTTGTCGAAGCAGCACTTGCCGCAGCGGTTGCATATCGCCTCCCACTCCTCGGAGTCGGGGGAGATATCGGTCACGATAGATCCCTTTCCCTTTACAGCATCTTCATTGTTTACAGTATCCCGGACGGCTCCGCCCTTAAGGGTGATTTTAACTCTCGCCATCTACGCTCCACTTCCTCTTCAAGTTTTCGTGAAACATCCTGTCCAGATCTCCGCTGTTTCTGGGCGTCTCCGACGCGTTGCCGTAGACCTTCTCCCAGACGTCTTTCCTCTCCATGCAGAGGTAGACGAACAGGTCGTCCCCGCCGTATTTTTTGAGGGAGTTCAGGAGAGATCTGTACATCTCGACCCTCAAAGGCTTTATGTATCGCAGCTTGCCGTCGTCGCCCGGAAAGGATTCCCCGGTAACGATCCTGCTCTTCGGATGGCGCCTCCTGATTATCTCGAAGAGCCGGGGCGGCGAGCGAAAGGTGCCGAGGCTTATCCACAATATCCTTTTCGGATCCACGAAGTCGAAGATCGCCCGGGCCGTCTTATCGTACCCGGCCTCCCAGCCTTTGTGATGGACCATCGGGTCGAAGTGAAAACCGATGTAGTAGCCCTGTTTTTGGGCGCGCCCCGCCGCTTCGAGCCTCTCCCTTATGGTAGCAGCGTTTGCCTCCTCCGACCCCGCCACCGGATCGGCGTTCAGCGACCAGGAGATGATGGTCTTGCCTCTGTGATCGAGGTCGAGGACGCCATCAATATCGGTCTTTTTCGTCTTCAGCTCGAAGAGGACGTTTTTCTTGTCTGCGAAATATCGAACGAACCCGGCCGCCAGCCCTGTCAGGCGGTCGAGGTAGAAACTGTCGGTCAGCTCCCCCGTCCCAACCCTGTAGATATATTTTCTTTTCCCGTCGAGGACCCCGTTAAGCTCAACAAAGGTGTCGCCGAGGTTTACGTTGACCACGACGCCGGGGGCGTTGATGTAGCAATTCAAAATGCAGTAGGTGCAGTCTACGTCGCACCCCAGGACCTGGTTTATCACGTGGTAGCCGCAGCAGACGTGGCCTGCGGTGCCGGGGCAGTTTTTGACGACCCGCCCCCTGTGCACAGCGAGGACGAGGCTCTTTTTACCCTCCTCAGCCACCGGGATATCGCGAAAGTCGGAGACGACCACAGCCTCACTGCCGAGCCGGTTAAGAATCCTCTCCGTTAAGGGGAATTCCCTCGCCCCCTCCTCGACGTAGATATTTTCAAACCCGTACAAATCTACACCATATCGAGGAGATCTTCGATCTCCTCCGACTCCGATGCTGTGTTCAAGAAATCCCCCAGCCTCTTTAGGTCCCGGCCGTCCTTGAAGCGAAACTTAAGATCGAGGTAATCCGCCTCGAAGTGGGGGTGGTGGGATATCTCGGCCCCTTTGGGGAGGCCCAGTCTCCCAACGGCGTCATCGAACCTCTTGTTGAGACCGGAGTGGATGGGATACCTTATCCCGCGAATCCTCTCTCTTATTCTCTCCCCCCTCACTCCCGACGGCACACCCTCGTCCGCAAGGATGCTTTTTATCACGGTGTCCTCCAAAATCTCATCGACCGCGATTCCATCCCGCTTCACGATATCCGCAACAGAGCCCAGAAGCTCCGTTACAATGCCGGAGCCGAACGGTGCGGCCGAGACCAACGTCAAAAGTCCATCCCCCTCGCCTTCATCAAACCCGCACCAGCGCACAATGGGCTTTAGGGGGTATCGCCTCGCGTGGCACAGTCCCTTTATCTCGTCGGAAAGCGCTGCGACTGAGAGGAGGTCGCTCACTATCTTGCTGGAGTGGGGGAGGTGAAGTAGGTCGAAGAACTCCCCGACGACCTCCTCCTCCCCGACCCCGAAATCGTAGATCAACCTGGAGACGACCCCCGACGCCTCTATCGCCGTGTACTCCCTCGCCGGGAAGTTGTCCGCGAGGGCAATCCTCATCGCATCGGCGTCGGAAAGCCCGTCATTATAAACCAGCGCCGGGACCGTCCCTATCCCCAGCCTCTCCGCCGCGAAGAGCCTCCTTAACCCGGCGATCGGGACATAGCTGTCGCCGCTGTCGATCAGCCTCACCCGGTTCAAAATCCCGTATGATGCGACCGAAGCCGTAAGGTCGGAATTTTGATCGAATGAGTCCGAATCTAAAGAAACGGTGTAGCGCCTGTCTTCGAGATTTATCTTCTCGATCGAGATGTCCATCGGCACCGCACTATTTAGTATTTGATTGGATCTTATCTTCATATTCCCTCGCCTTATTCTTGAAATATCTCTCCCCATCTACGTTCCCCCTCTTTTTCGCTCCCCCGCTCACTATCCTCGCCTTCTTTACGATCTCCTCCATGACGGCGACCCTCTCCCCCAGCCTCTCATCGCCTTCGAGGACGCCGGAGCTCAGGATCTTTTCGAGGGCGTAGATCCGGAGCATGTCGAGCCCCCAGTACTTCCGCGAAAGCTGATCCTCGTGTCCGCCGTTCTTTATGATCAGGGGCTTTTCGATGAAGTGAACCGGGTAGCTAACCGTAATCCTGAGCCACATGTCGTAGTCTTCCGCGGCCAGGAGCTTCTCGTCGAAGAGACCCACGTCGTCGAAGATCTCCCTTCTTATCATTACGGAAGAGGGGCTGATAACCACCAGGGGGAGCGACTTTAAAAAGATGTCTCCCGAGTGCTTCTTGTGCCTCGCCCCCGGATTTACCCTCCTGCCGTTTCTTATCCATATCTCCTCGGTGTGGGAGACGAAATGCCCCTCCTCCATCGCCCCGACCTGCAGGGAGAGCTTTTCGGGCAGCCACCTGTCGTCCGAATCGAGAAACGCAATGTATTTCCCCTTAGAGGCCAAAATCCCCCTGTTTCTCGCCGAGCTCACCCCCCGGTTCTCCTGCCTTATGTAGACAGCATCGGGAGCCGATTTTTCGATTAACCGATCCGTCCCGTCCGTGGAGCCGTCATCTACGATGATCAGCTCGAAATCCCTGTAGGTTTGAGATTGGACGCTCTTTACCGCATCCTCGAGAGGCCGCATCCGATTGTACGTCGGGATTATAACGCTGACCGCAACCGGCCGATATTCCCTCTCTCCCTCATCCTTTATCTTCATCATAAGATTTTACTTTTACTCTCCTTCCCTGTCAAGGTGTCGGTTGAAGCGGCCAGATTTCGAGGGAGGGGATTTCTTTATCGTTGACAGAATCGACAATGTCTTATATTATAGAAAGGATAGCCTATTAAAGGAGGATACATACTAAAATGAATTTTGCCGCCCTCAGAAAAGACTTTGTCGTTGTCTTGACGATTCTCCTGGCCCTCTTTGGTGTAACCTACTGCGCAAAGGTGAAAAAACACGAGACTAAATTCAGCATCGTCTACTCCAACGACGTCCTGGGAGAGACCGAGCCCTGCGGGTGACGATCGAACCAGACTGGCGGTCTTGCCAGGAAAGCGACATACATAAAGCAGGTAAGGAGAGAAGTGAGCGACCTCTTGCTGTTGGACACCGGCAACCTTCTCTTCAGACAGAAGTATTACGGTAAAAAACCCGATTATAGACTCTCTCTTCAGGGGAAGAAGATAGTCGAGTTTTACAACGCGATGGGCTGGACTGCACTGTCGATAGGGGAGTTCGACCTCTCCTTCGGGATCGATTATCTCAAGGAGCTCGAATCGATGGCGGATTTTCCCTTCCTCTCCGCAAACATCTTGGGAAAAGAGGGGGGTAAACCCGTCTTCACCCCCTACACCGTCGTCAAGCTCTCCGGCTTCGACGTGGGAATAACGTCCGTTATCGGCCGGGAGATACTCACCGGTGAAAAGCAGAAGCAGATGGGAGTATACGTCGACAACGAGTTTGACGCCCTTAAGGGGATAATCAAGGAGCTCAAGAGGAAGTCTGATTTTATAATTGTACTCTGTCCCACCGGACTGGAAAGGGCAAAGGAGATAGCGGAGAGATTCGACGAGATAGATCTTATCTTGGCGGGCCACAGACCCGTGACAAATCTCTACCAGCCTACTAAAATCGGCGGCACCCTTATCTCCCAGATATACTCCAGAGGCAAGTATGTGGGTCGTCTAGACGTCGAGATCAACGATTCGTCCCGACCCTACGATCTCCACCTGGAGGGGAAGGGTGAGATCACGAACTTTAAATACCAGAAGCTGACCATGAGAAGGCAGCAGCTCGAAAACGTGTATAAAAATTTTGAAAGGAAAAAGAAGGAGGGAAAAAACGTCGACGAGGGGATGAAAATCGTCAAAGATGAGTTAGACGATATAAAAAAACAGATCAAGAAGCTTGAGAAGGAAAATAAAAAGGAGCACAAAAACAGTGTCAAGGCCTCCTTAATAAGCCTCGGTGAAAACATTCCGGACGACCCCGAGGTAAAGAAGATTGACAAAAAATACAAGGATAAACTGATCAACGAGAAGGGGAAATTTCAGGAGGATATGCTGAAGAAGGGCAAGAGGCGCCCGACGGACCTCGCACATGATCCCCACTACGTAGGGGCAAAAATATGCGGCAGCTGTCACCAATCCATCGCCGATTTCGTTAAAAAGACGCGGCACACAAGCGCTTTCGACACCTTGAGAGAGGAAAAAAGACAGTTCGAGCCGGAGTGCTTCTCTTGCCACACCACCGGTTACGGAAAGCCGGGGGGATTCACCAACATCTACACCGCCGGGGAGCTTATTGGCGTCCAGTGCGAGGCGTGTCACGGCCCCGGAAACCGCCACGTCCTCGACACAAAGGTGAATATGAAAAAGACTCCGACCGCAAACGACTGCATCACGTGCCACGACGTCGAGAACGACGACAATTTTGTGTACTCGGTTGACCTCAAGACAATCAAATGCCCGGAGGAGAAGCGGTAGCCTTGGAATTGTAGATAATAAATCTATTGATTATGTCAGAAAAGTAAGGTGAGCTTTTATAGGGGAAAATAGAGGTGATCTTGTTTTTGTAAGTACATTTTTTATCTATAATAAGTAATTAAAATGAAGCTTAAAAAATATCTTTTAGAAGCAGTATTTGTAATATCTTTTATTACCATTTTTAGTTCAAATGTAATAGCAGTAACAGAAAAAGGCTATCTTTCAGGTCCTGGAGATTCTTATACCTTTACTGTTAATGCAGGCAGCCAAGATAATGTTGAAGTAAAATTTGATTATGACAGAAACCGCTGTGACTTCTATCTTCGCTTAATAGGTATGGACGGAAAAACAATACTGGGGGAATATAGCCTTGATCAAAACAAATCTATTTTTCTTTATGGCGGCGGTACTTTCTATTTAAAGGTATTTTCAAAAAAAGGTGAAGGTTCATGGACGGCGGAATATACTATAGAAGAACCCAGTACTACCAGAATAGAGACGAATTATGATGAATTAGAGGATTTTGAAATATCCGTAAGAAAAATAGATTTCGATGAATTTACTAAAGAGGTTAAAGGAGAAAATGTAGTTATTAAAGGAAAGCTTGAAAATGATGAAGAATCCGATTTGTTGTATCTCGTCTCTGATTCTTACGGTTTTAGTATAAATTTTGTTAAACCACCTAATGGCTTTTTACTTTATGTTGATGTAATCAGTGGAAACGGCAAAAACATAATAAGAACTTATAATATTGTAGAGAAAAATAATATTTCCATAGACTTATTAGGAGGCTTTTTCCTAAAAATATATTCAAGAAAAGGAAATGGAAATTACGAGTTGTCATATATTCAAAAGAATCAGAGGTTG
>CAZIWT010000154.1:0-8063 GCA_964542895.1 uncultured Thermodesulfobacteriota bacterium | reverse complement strand
AGAATAAAAAATTGCTTTATAGCGCCACTTCAATTTGACGGGAACGTCTTTTTTTTCGTTTGTGTCGCATCCAACAAAAATGGTTATAACCAATGATAGTGTAACTGCAATTACAAGTATCTTTTTCATCTTTTATTCTATTAGAAACTAATTGGATTATAGTTTTGTAAGGGGGGCGGGGGATAGCCCCCCTTCAAGGTAAACAACAAAAAACCAATCCTTCAAACTACCTACCCAGCCCCTTCGCTATCGCCCTAAGGACTGCAATCGTCTCGAGCTCCCTCTCGAAGCCGTCCACGTCGTAGTGGGCGTAAGCCGAGGTCTTGGCGATCACAACGTTGTACTTCGGGTAGACGTACAAGAACTGGTTGTAAACACCGATCCCCAGAAAGTCACCCTCAGGATTCTGCGGAATCCACCACTGGTAGCCGTAGCCGAGGACCCAGTCGGACGCGGGATTCTCCCCCGGCATGAGGTGCGGGGCGTCCGGCGTGACCGACGCCCTGACCCAGTCCCTCGGCACGACCTGCTCGCCGTTCCAGCTGCCGTTGTTCAGATACAGGCGGCCGAAGCGGGCGTAGTCGCGCAGGACGACGTTGAGCCCGCCGAAGGCAAGCTCCATACCCTTGCCGTCGGTGAGGAACCAGGCGTCAGACTCCATCCCGATCTTCTTCCAGATCTTCTCCTCCAAATAAGACGACAGGTCGCGGCCTGTGGCCTCCCTTAAGACCATCCCCAGAACCTGGGTGTCCATGCTGACGTAGTGGTTGAACGTGCCCGGCTCCCGCTCATTGACGAGGGACGCAACGAATTTATCCAGCGACAGGTTCAGCGCTATGACCCTCCCCATCCTGTTTATGTCGGAGAAGAAGTCGAAGTAGTCCTCGTTGAAGCGGATGCCGGAAGACATCTGGAGGACGTCCTTTATCGAGACGCCGTCGTAGCCGGTGCCTTTAAGTATCGGGACGTAGTCAGTCACGGGGTCTGCGATGTCTTTGATGTAGCCCTCGTCCACGGCGATTCCAACCAGGGCCGATACGAACGACTTTGCCACCGACCAGGAGATCGCCCTCGATTCCTCGGTGTTTCCGAGGTAGTACTCTTCAAAGGCGATCTTGTCGTCTACGATGACGACAAGTCCGGTGGTCCAGGTGTCGTCGAGAAACTTCTTTATATTTTTAGTCTCCCCGTTATACTCGTACGTTTTTGGAAGCTCCATCTCGGCCCTGCCGAACTCGTAGATGGCGTCGCCTTTATGGACTACCCTGTAATCGATGAAGCTTCCCATATTTCTGAAGTTTTCAACGATGACGCCCTCGTCGAAGAGAGTAATGACCTTGTAGAGCCTTACCAGCTCCTTGTGATAAATCGCCCCGAGGGCGACGAGGATTATAAGCAGGACGACGCCGATCTTGAGGAGTTTTGACAGGAATCCACCCTTCTTTTCGGTTTTCTTTTTGCTCACGATTTTCTCCTTTAAATGATATTTTTTGATATGGATATTATCTCTGAAGCACAGGGACCTCGGGCAATTTTCGCTTGAACTCAGAGCTTTTTATCAAGTTTTTTATCGCTTCAATTTTAGCTTTTGGAATACCCAGTACTTCTATCTCGTTTTCGGAGCTCTTCAGCTCGATAAGGTGATACAGTATCCTGTCCGCTGTGAGGTAGTCGATCCCCAGCTCGCTCTCGTCCGTCTGCCCATCCCAGAGATCGGCCGTGGGCGCCTTTTCTATAGTGACTTCAGGAACACCGACAAGCTCCGCCATCATCCACACCTCGGTCTTGTATACAGCGCCGAGGGGATTTAGTGCAGAGGCGGAATCGCCGTAAATCGTCCCGTATCCCAGCATTACCTCGGTCTTGTTCGACGTCCCGAGGACGAGGGAGCCCCCCTTCTGAGCCTGGTCGTAGAGGATGGACATCCTCTCCCTCGCCATCTTGTTTCCCCTCCTTACGTGATCGGCGTCCGGGAAGCGGACGAAATAGGCGTCCACCATCGGTGTTATATCGATGGTCATTGTCTCTATTCCGAGCTTATCCGCAGAAAGCCCCGCGTGCTCGAGGCTCGCAGGAGAAGACGACTTGTAGGGCATCCGTACACCGGTTACGTTTTCAGGCCCCAGGGCCTCAGCCGCCAGAAAGGCCCCGAGGGTGGAATCGACGCCGCCGCTCATCCCCAGAACAACCTTTTTAAATCCCTTGTCAGCCATAGTCTCTTTTATGAAATCGACAAGGATTTCGCGAAATTTTGAGACATCGTCCAGCGAAAACTCTTTAGGGTAATCTCTCAAATCGTTCCTCTATGTAAAAAAAACGGAAATGGTTGTATAAAAAATCTTTATAAAGATATATTAAAACGAACCGGTCGTCAAGCATCTTTGGAGATATCGAAAATTTCTATTTTGATCCTTTGACCAACATCGCTCAACATAGATATGAGATTTGAAAGTGGGGAATTGAAATTTATTGTATTGACGTTGATTGGATTTGTAGATAAAATACGATTGAATTGAAAGCTCAGAAAGTTCAATCAAAGGGTATTGGATGGTGGAAATTAATTTGGATTCAAGTTGTAGGGGGACGTTAATAAATTATCAGCGTTAACTGAAATTGTGATAATGATTACATAAAGCGTTGGAATAGTATTGTAAATTAGGTTAAATTATGCTATAATTGTAAGTAGTTATAGAGTATTCAAAATATTCACAAGTGATGTTGTAAAACACTGCCCATGTCAGACAAGCTAAATATCCAGAAGCATCTGGAGGCGATCAGGAATATATCCGAAGCCTCAACGAAGAGCGGCGGGGCTATTTCTGTTTTAAAGGCTGTTACCAAAGAGATTGTAGAGACTTTGGGCTACGGAAGGGTTATTATCGGCCTCAAGAATAGGAACTCCCCCGTTTTGCGATTCAGGCTGGGAGGTGAAATCGGATGCAGCGATAGGGATCTGCTCAAGAAGCTGAAGGAACTTCCGTCCGTATCTCTAAATCCTGATGAAGACGGCAGGTTGAGCTCATCGGCATACGCCCTTTTAAACGACACTTCGATAATAGTCAAGGATTCAAACAAGTATGATTTTAAAAAAGACGAGACATTTCAGGATGAGATGCTCGTAAACAGCCTGAATTTGAAATCGTATATAATTATCCCCATAACTAATCGAAAAGAGCCGATCGGCGTGATTATCCTGGATAACAAGTACATTTCACGCACACTAAACGATAGAGACATAGAAAGTATTGAAGCCCTTTCCGATAACATATCCGTTTCTATTATTAACGCCAGAAAGTACGATACACTCAAGAGCTCCAACGCAAAGATCAAAAACGTAAAGAAGGAACTCCTTAGGTCCCAGAGGATGTATCGTCTGATGGTGGAGAGAGGTACCGATCCCATCTTCGTTGTGCAGAACTACAGGATAGTATTCGCAAACAGGATGCTTTTCAAGATCCTCGGATACGAGGAAGAAGAGGTTATCGGAAGGGATTTTTTGGACTTTGTCACCGCTGAGTCGAAACAGGATCTTTTTGATTCCTACGAAAACGCCTACAAAAAAAAGGGGCAAAAAACGGAGTACGAGTATTACGTAATGAGGAAAGATGGCTCAAAGATCGCCATGTGGATGACGACCTCCCTGACGCGCTACAAAAACAGGCTTGCCATTTTGTGTTTTGCGAGAGATATAACGGAAAAGAAGAAATCTGAATCGGAGTTGAGCGAGGCGAAGGATTACCTCGAAAACATCATAGAGAGCGCAAATGATATTATTTATGTGCTTGACAGGAGCGGGCAATTTACATATCTAAATCCAAAGATGGAGGAATTCGGGTACAAGAGGGAGGATTTATTGGGTAAATACTTTCTCGAGATACTCTCAAACAGACACAGGGGAAGGAGATTTAGAAGAACCTTAAAGGATGGGGTAAGACAGGTATACGAGGTAGAGATGCTCGAGAGTGACGGCAAAAGCGTAAGGAATGTGGTAATCAGCACCTCCCCCCTTTTAAATGATAAGGACAAAATAGAGGGCGTTTTAGTTGTGGGAAAGGATATCAGTGACAGGAAGAGGGTGGAAGAGAGATTGAAGCGCCTCACCATAACCGACAGCCTGACGGGCCTTTACAACCGAAGGCACTTTTCTAAGACATTGAAGGAAAAGCTGATATTAGCCAGAAAGGAGTCGAGTCCCTTGTGTCTGATGATGCTGGACATAGATGACTTCAAAATATTTAATGATACGTTTGGACATCTGGCGGGTGACGAAATTCTTCGTACCTTCGGAAAGATCACAACGAAATCGATCCGCTGTAATGTAGACCTCGCCTTCAGATACGGCGGAGACGAGTTTGCGATAATACTTCCCGATGCAAAAAAGGAAAATGCCGAAAAGATCGCGTGTCGTATAACCGAGAAGTTCGAGGAAAACTTCGGCGATCTGGAGATAAGCATTGGGATATCATCCTTGGACAACCACCAATCCGTAGAAGAGCTTATCGACGCCGCGGATAGTGCCATGTACGCCGCAAAGATCGAAAAGAAAAACAGAAAAATTAGAACCCAAAAGAACTAAAATCCTTCTTAAAAAACAGATGATCGAAAGAAGAAATACGAGGGTCATTAGTATCGGCGATGTAAGAATCGGAGGGGAAAACCCGATTGTGGTTCAATCGATGACAAAGATCGATACAAAGGAGGTCAAGGCGACCGTATCTCAGATCAAGGAGCTGCACAATAGCGGGTGCGAGATAGTGAGGGTGGCGGTCAAAGACATGGATGCGGTATCAGCCATGAAGAATATTGTCAAGGAATCCCCCGTCCCGATAATAGCCGATATACACTTCGATTACCGCCTTGCAATAGCCTCGATGGAGGCGGGCGCTGTGGGGATAAGGATAAATCCGGGCAATATCGGAGGTAAAGAGCGACTTAAGAAGATAATCGATCGTGCGAGGGCCGGCGATGTGGCGATACGTATAGGCGTGAACTCCGGGTCACTGGAAAAGGAGATACTTAAGAAGCACGGAGGGCCGACACCCGATGCGATGGTGGAGAGCGCCCTTGATTGTCTTAAGATATTCGAGGATTTTAATTACACGAATATTAAATTCTCGCTGAAGTCCGCGAACGTAATGGATACGGTCTTAGCATACAGGGAGTTTTCGAGGGTTTGTGACTATCCCCTTCATCTTGGGATAACGGAGGCGGGAACGGTTTTCAGGGGTGCAGTGAAATCCGCCGTGGGCATCGGCATACTGCTGTATGAGGGAATAGGGGATACGATAAGGGTAAGCCTGACCGGCGATCCGGTCAAAGAGGTGATGTGCGCCTATACGATCCTCTCGGCTTTGGGAATCAGAAAGAGGGGGATTGAGGTCATATCGTGTCCTACGTGCGGCAGGACAGAAATAGATATTGTCAAGATAGCCGACGAAGTGGAGAGAAGGATCAGGGGAATAGACCTTGATATAACCGTTGCCGTAATGGGTTGCGAGGTGAACGGGCCGGGGGAGGCCAGGGAGGCGGACGTGGGGATAGCGGGAGGTAAGGGTGTGGGGCTCCTCTTCAGAAACGGCGAGGTGATAAAGAAGGTAAAGGAAGAGGATATGTTGGATATCCTTATGAAGGAAATCGAGAAGATAAGGGTCGAGGAAAAATCCAAAAAAGCTCAGATCTAAGTAAGGCTTGCGGCGTATCTGAAATACGGTTTTTTTTAGATGATACGGCTCAACGAAATAACAGACAAGGTTAGAGATTACAATCCCGAAGCGGATATAGATGTTATCAAGCAGGCGTACGTATTCTCGGCCATGGTGCACCAGGGGCAGGTGAGGCTCTCCGGGGAGCCGTATCTCTCCCATCCCCTGGCGGTGGCATCTCTCTTGGCCGACCTGAATATGGACGTCCCTTCCGTGGCGACCGGCCTTCTGCACGATACCGTAGAGGACACCCTTACAACGATAGAAAAGATAGAGGAGACTTTCGGGGAGGAGATCACTCTTCTGGTGGACGGCGTTACGAAAATAAGCAGGATGAGCTTTTCGACGCATGAGGAGAGGCAGGCGGAGAATTTCAGGAAGATGATCATAGCCATGACGAAAGACATTCGGGTGCTTCTGATAAAGCTCACGGACCGCCTCCATAACATGAGGACGATTCAATTTCACAATCCGGAAAAGAGGAAGGTCATCGCCCAGGAGACAATCGATATATACGCGCCTCTGGCAAACCGCCTCGGGATCGATTGGATAAGAAACGAGCTTGAAGACCTGACATTCCTCGTCCTTCAACCGGATATATACAGGCATCTCTTACGAAAGGTCGAATCGAAGAGGGCGGAGCTGGAAAAATACAGCGCAGTTGTTATGAAGATCATCGAAAAGGAGCTGATCAAAAATGGTATCAAGGCACGCCTTCAGAACAGGATAAAGCACCTCTACGGAATCCACAACAAGATGGTGGTTCAGGAGATAGGATTTGAAGAGGTTTATGATATAGTCGCCTTCAGGGTCATCGTAGATACGATAAAGGAATGTTACGGATCGCTGGGGATAATACACTCCCTCTGGAAGCCGGTCCCGGGGAGATTCAAGGACTTCATAGCGATGCCTAAGCCGAACATGTATCGAAGCCTCCACACAACGGTGATCGGTCCCAAGGGCGAGAGGATCGAGATACAGATAAGGACCGAGGAGATGCATAAGATCGCCGAAAAGGGGATAGCCGCTCACTGGCGTTATAAAGAGATCAAGAAGGGAGTAAAACAGGATGACCAGAAGAGCTACGACTGGCTAAAGAGGCTTTTCGAGTGGCAGCAGGACGTGAAAGACCCCAGGGAGTTCATAGCGACCGTAAAGATAGACCTGTTCCCGGAGGAGGTCTACGTGTTCACTCCCAAGGGGGACGTAAAGGCCTTCCCGAGGGGGGCGACGCCCTTAGATTTCGCCTACAGCATTCATACCGACATCGGAAATACCTGTTCGGGTGCCAAGGTAAACGGCAGGATAGTGCCGCTGAAATACAAGCTCCAGAACGGCGATACGGTGGAGATAATAACGAACAAGGGGCAAAAGCCGAGTAAGGACTGGCTCCGCTCCGTAGCCACGTCAAGGGCAAAGCAGAAGATAAAGCATTGGTTCATAACGGAACAGCGGGAGAGAAGCATCAGCCTGGGCAGAGAAATCCTTGAGAAGGAATTCTCGAAGAACGGCCTTAGTTTTCAGAAGAAACAGAAGTCTCGCCATATGAACGAGGCGATCGAAAAGCTCAAGGCGAAGAACCTGGATGACCTTCTGTCCAAAGTCGCCAATGCAAAGGTGACCGTATCGGAGGTTCTCGAATTCTTCATCCCGAAAGAAGAGATCAAGGACACGGTAGACATCGAGGCCGTTCAGATAAAGGAGATTAAGAAGGGGGAGAAAGCCAGGAGGAGCAAGAGCGGGGTTTTGGTCAGCGGCGTGGATGATGTCATGGTCAGGTACGCCAAATGCTGCAATCCGCTTCCGGGAGACAGTATAGTGGGATTTATAAGCAGGGGAAGGGGCCTTACAGTTCACAAATCCGAGTGCTCCAACATTTTGGAGTTCCCGGCGGAGCGCCTGATCGATGTTGAGTGGGACACCAGGGACAAGGCGGGGGTCTACACAAGCAGGATCCTGGTATTGTGTGAAAACAAGAAGGGAGTTCTCGCATCCATCGCCACGGCGATATCGGAGGCGGACGCGAACATCAGCAACGTTGATCTAACTACCGAAGACAATAAGGCGAATTTCGTTTTTAATCTGGAGGTCGTTGACCTAAATCATCTCAACAAGGTTATTAAATCGGTGAAGAAACAAAAAAACGTCATCAATGTGGAGAGGATGAACTGAGATTAAGATTTAATTGGGACGAATGTTTTTAAAACGGGCTGTAAGGGGACGGGGCGTAATTACAGATAGGGGAGAGAAAATGTCAATTGAGCGAGAAATAAAGACGAAATAATCTGACTTCAAGGGATTAAAGAAGGCAAAAAATAGAACTTCGGCTTGATCATGACGGGTCTCGTCGTCATCCTTAAA
>CAZIWT010000153.1:0-8241 GCA_964542895.1 uncultured Thermodesulfobacteriota bacterium | reverse complement strand
ATGTACTAAAATCTTTCTTTATTCGCCCCTTTGCGATTATGGCAATTTTAACTTACAGATATTATTATTGCAAGTTTTAATTTTACAATTCTCATATATTTTATATATATAATTTGAACTTTTCGCTTCATGCATGGTAACATTTCAATACAACTCCATATCAATCTCATATTTCACTCAACACCATCGATAGAAAACCAAATTAACGCGATAAATAGATGTTGTAGAGCCGAGACCTTCGGAGAATTGGTTAGTTCAAGATTTTATTAGGTATTTCTTGGCACTGTTTTGGGGAAGGTTTGTTGCGGGCGTAGCTTTTAAACCATGAAATCACTCTTAAAAAACCCCCGACGTTTTACGCCGGGGGCTTTACAAACGTTTTATCTGCTAAACTATTTAGAACTCGTATAGGAGGGAGTTGGTGATCGACCAGATCTCGCCCCACTCTCCCCTCGTGCCGTCCGCCTTCTCGTAGTCCCAAGAGTCGCCTGTAAACAAAACACCCATGCTGAAGCTGTAGGTCAGCCCCTCCATGATCTCGTAGGAGAAGCCGAAGTCGAGCTCCCAGCCCAGATCGTCGCTCGTATCCCAGGAGTTATATATGTAGTTGCCGTAAACCGCCGCCGGATGCATATATGAGGAACCTTTTGACCTGACCAGCACCCTCCTGGTGCCATTAAAATTAATTCCCACATCCTCGGTCCACTCCGCCCAGGTGACCGAAGCGTTCAACGTGAGCTTCTCTATCGGGCATATCTCGAAGTAGAGCTTAACCGCCGTGATGTTTTCAAGGCTGTTCTTGCCAAAGAGGGATAAGTTATTGCCGTATACGGAGTTTAGCCCACCGCCGCCGCCAACCAGTATCTGGTTGAAGGTAAATTTGTCCTGGCTGACGTAGTTCAGGTTTATGCTTCTGCGGGAGTTTGTATTCCAAACATGGTGCTGCCCGCTCCCCATTATGAAGGCCAGGCCGACCCTGAAAAGGTCGTTGTAGTAAGAAATATCCGCGTAAATGTTATATCCCTGGATAGTAAGAGTCGGCTGGGGATAGTTTGGGCCCATACCCGGAGCTACAAAAGGTACTCCTCCCCCTCCCCAATCGTGGCGGCTCGCATGGCCTATGATATAGCTGTTCTCAAACTTTATGTCGAACATATCGGCAATGTTACCCGTATAGGCAATTCCCGCAAAGCCGATATCCGCATCATAGGGCGCTGCAACACCGGTAAGAAAAAGAAGTGAAGTTGCATAACTAAAGGAGTCTGCAAAGACGCCAAAAAATGCTTCATTATCCTGGAGATAGCCCCCAAAGAGCTCGATAACGTGGTTTTCGGCCGGGGTGATCTTCAAGTTCATCGCAAAGAGATCCGCATCCCAATTGTATAAGAACGAAGGGCCAAATGATACCCTGTCCGACACCTTTGCATAGAGGAGAGACATGGCCACCGGGCCCCAGCTGTTGGCCCACCGGGCCCCGGTAAGGCCGATCGATCCGACATTGTCTAAAATGAAGGCGACCGGTCCTGTTCCCTCGTCGCTGAAGACGAGGCCGTGGCCGTAGGTCTCCGGGAATTTCCCCACGGTAAAGGTGCCTAGCTTCGGAATAGTAAATTCGATGTACGCCAGATCGATGAAGTTGCCCGCGTTATTGTTGTTGATCAACAGGTTTCTCTGCTGTCCCCAGGTGTCCTCTACGAGATCGAGCCTTATCACCGCCTTCAAGAACTCGCTCCTCGTGTGTGTTATGGTGAGCCTGAACCTCTGGTCGAACCAGCCGTCGTACTGGGCGTTCTCATGCGAAGGAATAGGAATTGGCCCTTCATCTTCAAGCTTCTTGTCGAAGTTGTACTCGTTCCACGCCCGGACCCTGTATTCACCGGTAAAGGTGGTCTCCGCCGCAAAGGCGGAAAAAGCTGCTGTAGTAAACAATACAACCAGAATAATTACCAATAGCTTCTTCATTTTTTACCTCCTCAAGGATTGATAAAAATGAATATTATTACCATTACACTACAATTTTTTTTAGTCGGTGTCAAGAAAAAATTAGGTAAATTTAATCCATCTCCTGAGCAAAAAAAGCCCCCGACGGTTTCCCGCCGGGGGCCTGTATCATCAATCTATCTTTTGGATGTTTTAGAACTCGTAGACGAGGGAGTTGGTGATCGACCAGATCTCCCCCCACTCTCCCCTGGTGCCGTCAGCCTTCTCGTAGTCCCAGGAGTCGCCGGTAAAGAGGACGCCCATGTTGAAGCTGTAGGTTAACCCCTCCATGATCTCGTAGGAAAAGCCGAAGTCGACCTCCCAGCCAAGATCGTCGCTGGTATCCCACGACTCATACAGGTTATTGCCGTAGAAATATGCCGGGTGCGAGTAGGCGGAGCCTTTGGATGTAACCAACGCAGCCCTTGTGCCAGCAAAATTTATCCCCACATCCTCGGTCCACTCGGCCCATGTGACCGAGGCGGTCAGTGTCAGCTTCTCTATCGGGCATATTTCAAAATAGAGCTTCACCGCAGTGATGTTTTCGATGCTGTTCTTGCCAAAAAGAGATGAGCCTAAGCCGTAGACAGAGTTGGTCCCGCTGCCGCCGTTAACCAGTATCTGGTTGAAGGTGAAATCATCCTGGCTGATGTAGTTCATGTTGATGTTTTTCATGGAGGCTGAATTCCAGAGGTGGTGCTGTCCGCTCCCCATGATAAAGGCCACACCGATTCGTAAAAGGTCGTTGTAGTATGAGACATCAGCGTAGATGTTATACCCCTGGATGGTAAGAGTCGGCTGGGGATAAAACGGCCCTCCGATAAGTGGAAAAGGAATTGCCGTCCATAAGTGACGGTGGGCATGGCCCATAATGTAGCTGTTCTCGAACTTGATATCGATCATGTCGGCGATATTGCCCGTATAGGCGATTCCCGCAAAGCCGACGTCGGCGCTATAAAAAGCCGGCAGTAAAAAAACCCACGCATCCAAATAGTTGAGCCAGCTGAAAGAGTTAAAAAAGCAGCCTAAAAATGCCTCATTGTCCTGAAGATATCCTCCAAAGAGCTCTATAACGTGGTCATCTGTGGGAGCCACCTTCAGATTTATCGCGAAGAGATCGGCATCCCAGTTGTACAAGGATGGGATTGGGATCACAAATGTCATCCTGTCCGCCACCTTTGCATATAGCAGGGACGCCGATACGGGGCCCCAGCTGTTGGCCCACCGGGCACCGGTTAGGCCGATCGGCCCAGACGAGATGAAAGGGCCAAGCAAAAAGCCTCCACTCGGATCATTGCCCTCGTCGCTGAAGGCAAGGCCGTGGCCGTAGGTCTCCGGGAATTTGCCCACGGTAAACGTCCCGATCTTCGGGACCGTAAACTCGATGTAGGCCAGATCAATATAATTGCCAAAGTTATTGTTGTTGATCCAGAGGTTCCTCTGCTGCCCCCAGGTGTCTTCTACGAGATCGAGCCTGACAACGGCCTTTAAGTACTCGCTCCTCTTGTGGGTGATGGTGAGCCTGAACCTCTGGTCGAACCAGCCGTCGTACTGGGCGTTTTCATGGCCCGGCAATCCGCTGAAATTGTTATCTTCTATTTTCTTGTCGAAGTTGTACTCGCTGTATGCCCTGATCCTGTAGGTTCCCGAAAAGGTGGTCTCCGCCGCAAAGGCGGAAAACGCCGCCGCAACGAAGGCAACCGTCAGTATTATCGTTGATATTCTTCTCATCTATACCTCCTAAAAAAAGATTAGTATGATAGCTTTGAATAAAACTATATTAAAATAATACTAAAGTCAAGATAAAATTAGGTAAATTTAATCTATCTCCTGAGTAAAGAAGCCCCCGAAACTCTCTTCGGGGGCCTTTATTGAAAAGATATATTGATTTTCTTAAAACTCGAACGTAAGGGTGTTCACCCAGCGGTAAATCTCCCCCCACTCCTCCCTCTCTCCGGTTGCGGTGTTTCTGTAGTCGAAGGCGTCGCCGGTAAAGAGGACGCCGAATTCGGAGTTGAGCGTCAATCCCTCCATGATCGTCCACGTGATCCCAAAGTCTATCTCCCAGCCGAGGTCGTCGTCTATCCCCGCCGGGATAATGGAGTCGCCCGCGGGGCTTGCCGCCGTGGGGAGGTTCGCGTAGTTCCCGTAGGCGTAATTCATCGGGTGGCCGTAGAAGGCGTTCCAGTTGGAGACGAGGTTGAAGTTTTCATCCATGGCGTACCTGCCCACAGGCTCCGTGTACTTCGCCCAGACAAAGGCCCCGTGGATATCGAGGTCCTCGAAGGGCCTAACCGACCAGTAGAGTTTGGCCGAGGTGACGTTCTCCTGGCAATTTCCCAGGCCCAGCGGGGCGCCGCCGTTCAAGAAGCTCCAGTCCCCGCTGACGATTATGTTGCTCCAGTGAAAATCGTCGTTTCCGGTGGTGTTAAGCGCCTTGTGGGACTGGGTGAAGGGGTGCCACCACTTCTCCCCGGAGCCGTAGAGGAAGGCCGCCCCGATCGTGAAGAGGTTCGTGTTGTAGGAGAGATCCACGTAGACGTTCGTCGAGTCGATGCCGATCTCGTCCGGGACCCTCTGACCGGGCAGAAGCGTGGTCCCCATAAACCACGTCGCAGCGCTTCCCATTGTTGTCGGGCCGGGCGTCACCCCTATCCCCGGGACCATATTCTGTATCCTGTTCAGAAAGGCGTTGTATCCCCTGCCGTAGGCGTTTATATCGGCCCAACCGAAAACCCTGTCGTACTCCGCCTTGAACATGAGCCTGTCGTCGAAGAACTTCAGGTCGACGTATGTGGCCACCGTGTAGGCCTTGACGCCGTACATCCCCATAGTCCCGAGGCCGAGGTTGTATCCCACGTTGCTTATGGCGTCGAGCCCGAAATTCTGACCGGGAAAGGCGGTCGCCGGAGTGGGCCACAGGGGAACGACATAAAGTTCCCCGGCGCCGGCATCGAAGAAGGAGGCCGTGGGGCCGAGGGCGCCGTATCCGGGAGCCGATATCAATAATGGGGCGACGGCATACAATCCCCCCGATCCGCCCTCCCCTGCAAAGGTGGAGCCGTTGGGAAGAGATGACTGGTCTGTAATGCCTTTTACTAAAAGTCCCGAAGCAACGCTCCTCGGATCGAGAACCATCTGAAGCAGGAGGCCCGCCTTCACATTATCTGTGATATACTGAACGGTCAGGACGTAGGTGTCCATGTCCACGTTATAGTTGGATGTGCCGGAGCCGCCTATCTCGTCCATGGCTCTTCCCGGCCACGTCCTGAAAAATGTGTTCGCCGGCGGGGCGCCGCCGGTAATGTTGTTCAGCACCGGCTGAACGAAGTCCACATACTTGATGTAAGTGAACGCGGCGATCACATTATCGACCTTCATCCCGTACGTTATTCCGTAATCGGTGGTGCCGATTCCCATAAAATTGCTGTCCACCCAGGTCCCGTGGCCGAACTTGTCCTCCAGGTTGCCCCCGACCCTTATAAGGCCGATCGGCGTTATCGCCTCGATGTAGGCGGTGTTTATAAAGCCGGAGTTGCCGGTGATGTTATTTCCCGTGAAATTGTTCCAGCGAAGATTGCGCTGCTGTCCCCAGGTGTCTTCCACGATGTCTGCAACCACCACCGCCTTCAGAAACTCGCTTCTCGTGTGGGTGAGCTTGATGCGAAAACGCTGATCGAAATAGCCGTTGTATAAGGGATTGTCGTGGCTTGGGCCCAATCCCGCCCCGTCTTCCATCTTCTTGTCCCAGTTGTAGTCCATAACCGAGCGGATCCTGTAGGTGCCGGATATCTTGGTCTCCGCCGCCATCGATGGAACAACAAGGAGAAGGATGGATACTATCGTTATAAAGAGTGCTAATCTCTTCATTGGTTACCTCCAAACAAATCTGTCAATCCTCTCAAATCAAAGATCATCTGCATTTAGACAATGACAATTGTCATTATAAAGACCATTGTCATATTGAAGCGCAGATTTGAATTACTAACATCTTGATAGAAATAAGTCAAGGAAAAATTAAACCCTTTTAATCTTTACAATCTCCATATTCATACATATGGTATATATGGGAACCTTAAAAAAATGTTTAGATCTTGTTTTTAAGCCTATGATTAGGTAAAATAAATATGTAACAAATAGTACAGTTTTTCTGGGCAATCGGATTGAGACTGTATCGGAAATGACACTTATATAGGAGTATCTATAATGAGTGAAAAGACTATGTCCGATGTATCAATTAGGGCCGTGATGGATGGGATTGAAGTTATCATGGGGACGAACGGCCTTAAAACCATGCTCAATTACGCCAGGCTTTCATATCTATTCGACAACAAACCCCCCTATTCTTTCGCAAAGAACTACACAGAAGAGGAGTTCGCCGCCCTTACAAACAGCATATATGTTATAGTTGGAATTCAGGGCGCCAAGGCCCTAATCCGCCTTATTGGGAAGGAGATAGCAAAATTCGTAATTGATCAAGGTATGTATACAAGCACTCTGGAATTTGAAGGTGAAGAGCGTTTTCTAAAGATGGTTGACATCTATATAATGGTCACCGAGAGGGGAAGGGTTTACAAGGAAAATGACATCCTCTATTTCGATTACAAAGAATGTACCGGATGTAAGGACAAAACATCGAAGAGTCCCATGTGCTCGACTATCGTGGGCTTCTTTACCGAGTGCCTTCGCTGGGCCGGGCTTGAGGAGATGGAAGTTGTTGAGACAAAGTGTAAGGCCGTGGGCGACGAAACGTGTCTCTACGAGATAAGGCCTATTGATCGAGACAGATAATTACCGTAATAGTAAATTAGGCTCTACATCATCAACACCAGAAAATGGATCAAGATGGCCTTGAAGCACGACATAGAAGAATACTACAATAAAAGGGCGAAACAATACGAGGAGATCTATTTGAGGGAGGAGAGAGGGGAGGACATCTTCCTCTTGAAGGCCATCTTGAAGGACCTCCTCTCCGGACACGACGTATTAGAGGTTGCCTCGGGAACCGGCTTTTGGACCGAGTCGATCGCCCAGACCGCCCGCTCCGTCCTCGCGGTGGACCTGAGCGAGGAGATGAAAGAGATTGCATCCAAGAAAACCTACCCGATAAAAAACGTCCGCTTTCAAACGGCCGATGCCTATAGTCTCGATTCTATCCCCGGAAATTTCATCGCCGGGTTCTCCGGGTTCTGGTGGTCTCACGTACCGAGACCCAAGATCCCAAAATTCCTTAACGGCCTGCACGGAAAAATCGGGAAGGGAGGGCTCGTGGTCTTCATCGACAACAACTACATCGAGGGCACAAGCCACCCGATACTATTTGAAGATGACGAGGGGAACACATATCAGAGGCGGTCTTTAGGCGGAGAGGATGAATATCGGATAATCAAGAACTACCCGACGGAGGGGGAGCTCCACGACTGCCTGAGGGGCCTCACCGACGAGATAACTTTCAGAAGGTTGACCTATTTTTGGTGCCTTCACTACACGATAAGAGGTTGATAAAACTATCCGATCGATCTACAAGATTAGTGAAAACGGCTTAACCATATATTACTGGCGGATTATGGGAAAAACCGAGATTTAAGAGGGGAAGATAAAGACCGACACCGCGGCCGTGGGGGGCGGCGGGGCGGGGGTGACCGCGGCGATCTCCCCATACCTCAATACCTCAACATCTCAACATCTTTTCATCAAGGGCATCTCTCATACAACGTAGGTCGGCAGTGACGACTTGGATTTACCTCAAGATGCCCTCTTATCCTCTATCTTCAGACCTTATCCGTCCATTACCTTTCTGGAAGAAGAGCGGTTCTGCCGCTTTTGAATGTTAGAACTGATCGAGCATATATGCTTTAATCCTTTATCTCCCACATACAGGTGTCATCACCCACAGCCTTGCATTTGATCTCGGTCAGTTTTTTATCCTTAAAACCCGCCCAGTCTAAAAATTCCCTGAAATACCCGTCTATGGCTACGCACATTGGTTTTTCTGTAGTTTTGTTCTTACAACCGGGACATTCGGGGTAATCGAAGAAGATGGAGTCCCCATCCTGAAAGCATTTTCCCCTCCCCGTAGCCGTACTGTAGATATCCATTATTTTAAGTATTTTTTCGTCACCCTCCAATTCCTTTGTCTGGTCAAACAAACCGGTCTTAATGACATAACGTGCCACCTCTCGTCCGGTCAGCCTGATTAGACCCTTTGAGCCCTCTATTCCTATGATATCGTAAATACCGCCGATGATCTTTTCATATTCG
>CAZIWT010000152.1:0-8300 GCA_964542895.1 uncultured Thermodesulfobacteriota bacterium | reverse complement strand
TTCAAGTTATGGTTGAGAGTGCTTATGTATGGTGATTAACTCTGTTTGATCCAATATGAGCCTTTTACTATTTACAGTGGGTGTTAAAGGCTTTATCAGGTCGCTTCACCTGATTCATTTTGATCCCTCTACCCTCTAAGACCGCTCCTGCTCGGCTTTGTGGTCCATAAGGATTAGGCCTACGAAATCGATGCTCTCTCTGGTGTACCCCTCGCTCTTCGCCACGATATCAAGCCGGATGGTGGTCAGATCTTCGGGACGGGGAAAGACGACGTTTTTCTCTCTCTTGTCTACCGATTTCATGTAGTGTTTGCACGAGTCGCAGACGTATACACGATGGATCTCGTCGGTTTCGGCATAAAAATATTGGAGTTTTTTCTGGTCTTCCTCTCCGCAGTGGACGCAGACAAGCCGGGGAAAGTTCCAGCTCTGGGCACAGCGACTGCAGTAGAGGAAGAGCCTGTTTTCCTCCCCCTCGATTGCCGAGATGCTGGGCGGAGCCCCGCATATGGGGCAGTAGGACTCGCCCCAGTTATCTAGCCCCTCTTTGGGCGGATGAGACAGCTTGATGTCGTTAATCAGAGGCAGGAGGGTTTCCCCGGCGGCGAATAGTGTAACCGGCTTGGAACGCGAATATTTTTTAGGGAAGCTGTATTGACCCGTCAAAACTCCCTCGAGGAGCTTTTTGAACAGCTTCTTTTCTTCAAAGAAGTCGGAAACGGCTGATGCCCCCACATTATCCCCCGCTAATAATATATTTAATATCTCTTTGAATCTTTTTGTAAGAGGGCCGAGGTCTTCAGGGAGTATCCTCTTGTCAACGACGGGAAAACCCTCTTTGAGCTTATCCCAGTTGATATTTTCTCCTTTTACGGGGATGATATCACCCGATATCTCCGTAAGCTTCATAAGGATATCCAGGGGTTTGGCGATCTCTGGATGTTCTCTTCTTGCTTTTTCTATCGCCCTTATTTCCTCTCCATTACTTCCCTTTTTAACGTTCTTCTCTTTTCTCTTCATAATCTTGTGGTATCCGTCTTTTTGATCCGCATTATAAAGTAAAATAGAGGGCGGTAAAAACCGCCCTCTATTTGTGGTACGAGTTTTTCCTGATGATGCTTGTTATTTATGCTTTTTTCTTTGATCCTATCTCTTTGTACCAACCCGTCATGTGGGTCTTTGCCCAGGCTTCCGTCACCTTGCCGTCGAGCATGGCGTCTACAGATCCCGTGGTTCCTATGGTTCCCAGGTAGATGTGAACCATAGCAAAGCCTCCCACCACCATAATGCCGAAGGCGTGGAGGACCATCATCCAGCGCAGGAATCCGGGACTCAAGTGTCCCGCTCCAAACAAGAGGATGAAACCAGTTACGACCATTACAAGGCCGTAAACCGCCACGGTGATGAAGAAGAGCTTCTGACCAGCGTTGTACTTGTACGGTGCGGGAATCTTCGCATCCCAGAGGTACCCGCCGGCGCCCTTCAGCCAGACGATGTCGTCATCGTTCAGTGATCCGGCGTCCTTCTTCCAGATCGATATCGCCCAGATGAGGGAGACGGTGAAAAACAATCCCAGAATCCCGTGGATGGTCGTGACCGATCTGTAACCGCCGAAGATGGATGCCAGAGGTTCAAAAGACCTGAAGGCCATTATCAGCCCCGTCACCACCAGCAGGAGACATGAAACGGCAAGTACCCAGTGGACGACCCTCTCTGTGGGTGTGGTAACTACTACTTTTTTTACAGCCATGCTAACCCTCCTCTCCTTTGGGCCGCTTCGGGCCTTTGATTACATAGTGGAGCAGAGCCGCACCTATGACCGCACCCACGGTGAATAGTCCGAGGGGTTTGGCTACATTCTTCCAGAGCTTGACGGACAGGGGAACGCTTGGCGATTTGACCAGCTTGTCGTAGTGACCTTCCTCTTCTGTGAGGACATACATTACATGGGTTCCCTCAACGTATTTGTCGCCGTAAAGGGATGCGTCTTCATATCCCATCGCCGCAAGCTCTTTCACCCTCTCGTTTCCCTTCTTGATCATCTCCTCTTTGGTGCCCCAGGAGAGCGTACCGGTCGGACAGGCCTTGACACATGCCGGAACGAGGTTGTTCGTTATCCTGTCCTCGCAGAGGGTACACTTGTAGGTCTTCTCCGATGCGCTGTCGTACCTCGGGATGTTGAAGGGACATGCGATGGTGCAGTATTTACATCCGATGCAGAGATCCTGGTTGAGCCTTACGGCCCCCATCTCCCCGTAACTCAGGGCGCCCGTGGGGCATACCCTGACGCAGGAGGCGTCGGTGCAGTGCATACAGCCGTCTTTTCTGAAGATCCACTCTAAATCGCCGTTCTCCTTTTCCCCCTCCTGAAAGCGGATAAGGGTCCAAGTATTGTGCTGGAGGTCCTGGGGGTTCTGGTAGCTTCCCACGTTTTCCGTCTGGGCCGCGGGTTGGGAGTTCCAGTTTTTACAAGCTACCTGACAGGCCCTGCATCCCGTGCACTTCGAGAGGTCAATGAGCTTGGCCATCTCCTCTCTCATTATTGATTTTGTCGCTGCCATTTACGCCCCACCTCCTTTCGCCTTTTCTACGTTGACAAGAAACGCCTTAGTCTCCGGGATCCTCGTATTGGGATCGCCGACCCCCGGCGTTAACAGGTTCGCGGCATCGCCGAAGGTGAAGACCTCCGGTATCGGCGCGTTTGAATCGCCGTTCTGGCCCTTTTCGGTGGTTCTCCACCCGAAATGCCAGGGAATGCCGACCTGATGGAGTTCGTTACCCTGAATCTTCATCGGCTTGAATCTCTTTGTGACGATCGCCACCGCCAGCAACTCGCCTCTGGCGGACGATACCTTTACAAGGTCTCCGTTCTTGATCCTCTTGAGGTCTGCAAGCTCTTCGGACATCTCCACGAAGTTCGAGGGCTGCATCTCTGCAAGCCAAGGCTGCCAGCGTGTCATGACGCCGGTCTGCCAGTGCTCCGAAACTCTATAAGTTGTGGCAACGATGGGGTAGTTCGGATCGCAGACTTCAGCATAAACGTCCTTATCGGTGTCGTAGATGTGTACAGTAGGATTCATAAGCTGATCCGGATTGATGAGGTTTTTCTCCACCGGACACTCCAAAGGCTCGTAGTGTGTGGGGAAGGGACCGTCCGCCCTGCCGGGACCGAATACCGATGCAACTCCGTCAGGCTTCATGATAAAGGGCAGCTTTGTGCCCGCCGAATTCATGGGTGCCCATCCGCCGTCCGGGACATCGCCCTTCCACTTTGTGACCGGGCCGGTCCACTTGATGACAGGTTTATGAGGTGCCCACGGATCGCCGTTCAGGTCCACGGATGCGCGGTTGTAAATAATCCTGCGGTTGACAGGCCAACACCATGACCATTCGGAATATAGCCCGATGCCGGATTTGTCGACTCCGTTTCGCCTTGCGGCCATGTTCCCCTTGGCGGTGTAAGAGTTGCAGTATAGCCAGTTTCCGCTGGAGGTGGAGCCGTCATCCTGCAGAAATGCAAAGGATGGGACGAGGTCACCCTTCTTGAATGGTTTACCGTTTACTACCTTATCCTTTAAGAAGTACCCGTTGATCTCCTTTGCGACTTTGTGAATGTCGACTTCCTTGATTTTTCCGTCGATCCCCTTCTTGCCGTAATCCCACGTCAGCTGGGTGAAGGCCTCCTTAAGGACGGAGTTGTTTGCCTCCATCTTCTCCTTGATCTTGTAGTAGAGCTCTGTCATGATTTCGCTGTCGGGAAGAGCAATTCCAGGAGGATTGACTGCCTTGTAGCGCCACTGCATCCAGCGACCGGAGTTTGTAATGCTTCCTTCCTTCTCAACGGATCCGGCGCAGGGAAGCATGAAGACCTCGGTGTTGATTGTCGCCGGGTCCATTCCCGGGCCCTTCCAGAAAGAGCCGGTCTCGTTATCGAAGATGTTGACGTTGACAAGCCAGTCCAGCTTTGCAAGAGCGGCGCGAACCTTGTTTGAATCAGCGCCTGAGCAGGCGGGATTCATACCCCATGCTAATACACCCTTGATGTTTTCCTTGTAGACTTGATCCCATACCTCCAACCATGAGTAGTTCACGCCGGGGTCTAGCTTTGGAAAGTAGAGATACGCCTGTTCCGGGCTTACGTTAAGACCATAATGGGCCGTCATCAGGCTTGAGATATACTTCGGGTAGTTCGTCCACCAGCTTGCACTTAGTGGATCGTTTGTGCTTACGCTCGCTACCTTCGCCTTCTTGTAGTCGTTAAGGGTCGGCCAGCCGGTGTTCGGTGTTGTCAGATATCCGGGAAGGATGTGGAACAGCAGGCAGTGGTCTGTGGAACCCTGTACGTTTGACTCTCCGCGGAGCGCATTTACGCCGCCGCCGGCAACGCCCATGTTACCCAGAAGGAGCTGGATTATCGCCATAGTCCTGATGTTCTGAACGCCGACCGTGTGTTGGGTCCAGCCCATCGCGTACATGATGGTTCCCGATTTGTCCTTGACGCCTGTTTCCGAGTAGGTCTCGTAGATCTCCTTGAGCTTTTCCACGGGGGTACCTGTAATCGAGGATACGGTCTCTACGTCGTAGCGATCAAATTCCTTCTTCAAGAGCTGGAAAACGCACATCGGATCGGAGAAAGACTTGTCCCTGACCGGCACGCCGCGGCCGTCCTTGACGAATTTCCATGAAGACTTGTCGTACTTGTTTCCGTTGAGTCCCGAAAAAACGCCCTTGTTTTCCACCGGAAGCTTGAAATCCGGATTCAGGATAAACGCCGCATTTGTATACTCGGCCAGATACTCGGTGAAGTACTTCTCGTTTTCGATGATGTACTTGATCATCCCGCCCAAAAAGGCGATGTCCGTGCCAGATCTCAACGGCGCGTAGTTGTCAGCCTTTGCGGAGGTCCTTGTGAATCTCGGATCGACGGAGAGGAGGGTTGCCCCCTTCTCTTTTGCCCGCGTGACCCACTTGAAGGAAATTGGATGGTTTTCGGCAGCGTTGCTGCCCATAATTAAGATACAATCACTGTTTCCAATGTCGATCCAGTGATTTGTCATTGCGCCTCTTCCAAACGACTCTGCCAGAGCCGCTACGGTGGCGCTGTGTCAGATACGAGCCTGATGTTCGATGTACACCAGGCCCAGTCCCCTGAGGAACTTTTGGTAAAGATAACACTCCTCGTTGTCCATGGCGGCGCTGCCCACCGAAGCGATCCCGAGGGTACGGTTTACGGTCTGACCCGCTGCGTTCTTCTCGCTGAAGGTCTCCTCGCGGGTCTTGACCACCTTCTCGGCGATCATATCGATGGCGTCCTCCCAGGACAGCTCCTTCCACTCTTTTGCTCCAGCTGCGCGATATAGGGGCACCTTAAGACGAGCTTCGTTCACCGCCATTTGATATAAAGCGGAACCCTTTGAACAAAGGGAACCCTCGTTGATGGGGTGATCCGGATCGCCCTCGGTGTAAACGACCTTATCGTTTCTTGTGTGAACGATAATTCCGCAGCCCACCGCGCAATAGGGGCAGATGGTGGTTGTCTCCCGGGCGTACAGTATCTTGAGGGGTGTGGCTTTAGCTTCAATACCGGAGATATTGATACCGAGCCCCGTCCCCAAGGCGGTCGCCCCGGAGAGCTTAAGAAAAGATCTTCTGGTAACTTCCATCGCTCTCCTCTCTCCCTATTGGGTATTTAGGGTAAAATAGGTTGAAAAATAGTGATTTCAATGAAAATCGCAAGCTGTCTATCACGAACAAAAATAACTCAAAAAATTATGCCAAAAAAAAAGGAAGAAACGTCTCTTCTTCCCATCCGGTAAACATCAAGGTCTGTATCCTTGATGTTTACCGATATTGAAGAGGACATCTCTTCCTTTGCACAATGGCGGGGTGATCGATTGCTCACTCACCCTTTGCGGCCCATCCATCCCTATGGGACGATTGGACTCGGAAGTGAATATTTCAAATTATTGTAAAAATATAACCGAGAGAGGATTTAATGTCAAGCTTTTTTGTCAAAAATTATTTTAGAAAATTAAGCAAAAAAAGCCCCGGCAAATCGTATTTTCAACGAAATTGCCGGGGTACTTTCTAAAATTCAGGTTTTAGAGCCGTTTGTTTCTTACAGGCTTAGCTCATCGAGGCCGAGCTCCTTGATCTTGTCCTTGGTCGGTCCTCCCGTTACGTCGTCCCAGCTCATCACCTCGAAGAGGCCCTTTTGGAGCGCCTCCATGTCGATGGTGACGTTCTTGTGGGGGCCTTTCTTCAGGGGCGGATCTCCAAAGCCACGGCCGTGCATCTTCGAGTCCTTCGCCTTGATTCCCTCCCTGACGTTAAACGCCTTCCTGAGGCTCAATATTCTCTCTCCGATCTTGAAATACTCGTCGGGAGAAAATTTCCACCCGGTGGCGGCGTTGATGTAATCGAGCACCGGAACGGGGCCGGTCAGGGGACCGAACTCGCATATTCCCGCGCCGTTGATTACCTGCATATAAAAAGATGTGGCCGCGTAGAGGTTTACACCCTTCATGTCCTTCCCCTTGGCCTCCTTTATCATCCTCTTTGCCTCAGGGAAGATCTTCTTTACGCCCCAGAGCTGCCCGTAGAGGGTGCTGGAGATTGTATGACGTCCCGGAGTGGGCTCACACTGGTATGCGATGGCGTATCCCTTGTCGAGACGGCCGTCGTGCATAGGAAGCTCCTGTCCCCCGGCGTGAACGGCGTATTTGTAGGAATCGCCCCCTATCTCTTCCGCGGCCTTCCTGACGCCGTCGGCGAGGAGATTGCCTATATCTTTACGTTCAATTATCATCTCAACGAGCTTCTTGATCTCTTCGCTCTTTCCCCAGCCGAGCTTCAACCCGCCGGTAATCTTCTCGTCGATGATTCCGTTCTCAAAGCACTCGATGGCGAAGGCCACCGCCCCGCCGGTCGAGATTGTGTCTATTCCCGCCCGGTTGCACATCTCGTTGATCTCGACGATCGATTCGAGATCGTCGTTCAATATCAGGCTCCCGAATGCGGAGAGGGTCTCGTACTCCGGCTTGTGCCCCTCGGTTCCCTTGAACTTGCCGAAGTCGATGTCGAAAATCCCGCCGCAGCCCAGCGGGCATGCCTGGCAGTGATACTTCTTCTTCTCGTACTTGATTACCTCGTCTTCGGAAAGCTTGGAGCTCATCGTATCAAGCGGAAAGTCCTTATAGCCGACGCCGGCCCAGTTCTTCACCGGGCTGTCGCCCACCTCGGAGGAATAGGCGGTGAGGGCGGAGGTGCCGTACTTCTTGAACATGTGCCTTACCGTGGAGGGCTGGGTCGGGACGTGAATCCCCGTCCTTCCGATGAGCTTTCCGAAGGGCTGAAGGAACTTGACGGAGATCTTGTCCGGCGGACCGACCTTTCTGAACTTCTTCATGAATTTTTCAGTGATCTTCTTCATTGCGGCCGGGTCGGCCACGGGGATCTTTCCCGTACCCTTTACCGAGAAGGCCTTCAGCCTCTTGGAGCCCATGACCGATCCGAGGCCCGAGCGGGCGGCGATCCTGCCGGAGTCGTTTACGATCCCTGAGATAAGAGACACCTTTTCACCAGCCATTCCTATGGAAGCTATCTGGACTTTTTTGTCCTTGAGTTCTTTCTTGATGATTTCTTCGGTCTCAACGGTGTCCTTGCCCCAAAGGTTCTTGGCGTTCTTAAATTCCACCTTGTCGTTCGCAATGTGAACCCATACCGGATCTTTGGAGCTTCCGGTGAAGAAGACGGCGTCGTAACCCGCCTTTTTGATCTCGTGGGAAAAGAAGCCCCCGGAGTTTGCGTCGCCCCAGCCGCCGGTCAGCGGGGATTTCCCCACGACCATGTAGCGGCCCGAGAACATGGCTCCTGTGCCCGTGAGCAGCCCGGAGCAAAAGCCGAGATGGGCCTCCGGAGAGAGTGGATCCGTCTTCGGCTTTTGCCTCTGGGTGATAACGGCCGCCCCGAGTCCGTAGCCCGAGAGATACTTCTTGTAAAAGTCATCTCCCGGCTCGACAGTTTCATACGTCTTCTTGCTCAGGTCGCAAACGAGGTATTTACCCATATATCCGCCTGGCATAATATCCTCCCTTCTCTATTCGATTATAATTAGATATCGTCAAAACAAAACTATTCTATATCCATTGGTACTTGAATTGCAATACTTTTTTTCTTATGTGCGAATATGCTAAATTTTTTATAGTATTACAATTGTAATATACTACTTCTCTAAGACTTTACCCTTTATGGTCATATTGAAACTTATTTCCGGCGAGATCGATCCATCATAAGAGTAG
>CAZIWT010000151.1:0-8398 GCA_964542895.1 uncultured Thermodesulfobacteriota bacterium | reverse complement strand
CCCCTTCACTTTTTTGAACCAGGTGATCTGGCGCTTTGCGAGTCTTCTGGTGTTTCGCTTTATGAGCCTTATCGCCTCCTCACGGTCGATCTCGCCCTTGATGTGACTTACGATCTCCTTGTAGCCTATGGTGCTGAGGGAACGGCAGTCTGGGGAATAGCCTCGTTTAAGGATTTCTTCAACCTCGCTTATAATGCCGAGTTCGATCATTTGATCCACGCGGTCTTCGATCCTCCGGTAGAGGAGCTTTCTGTCCATCTTCAGTCCTATGTAGAGGGGATCGAAGGCACTATCTTTAAAGGCGTGCTTTTCCCTGATCTTCGACGCCGGCCTTCCGGTGAGTCGATAGATCTCGAGGGCGCGGATTATCCTCGTCCTGTCGTTCGGGCTGATTGCCTCCGCCGATTTTCGATCCACATCTTTAAGCTTCGAGAAGAGGGCGTCAAGGCCCCTCTCGTCAAGCTCCTTGAGAAGCTCTTCCCGAACTCCCCCGGTATCTTTAGGGGATTGAAACAGGCCGTGGACAAGCGCCTTTATATAGAGGCCGGTGCCCCCGGTCACTATGGGCACCTTCTTGCATTTCAGTATTTTCTTGACGGCATCTGTCGCCGTCTTCGAGTATATCTCCGCGTTGAAATCGTCGTCTATATCACAGACGTCGATCAGGTGGTGGGGGACCTCCCGCATCTCCTCGACCGTCGGCTTTGCGGTCCCTATATCGAGGCAGCGGTAGACCGCTGCGGAGTCGGCGTAGACGATCTCCCCCCTCGGGTTCAGGCCCTTGGCCACATCTATCGACAGGCCGGTCTTCCCCGAGGCGGTGGGCCCTGCGATGACACCGATCTTATCTCTCAACCTGTTATCTTTGAATTTCATCTGCCGGATTGCCATCGATTTTTTTGTGGGCCTTTAAGTTGTTCTCTTGAAGCGGCGCTCGAGCTCGGCCACCGGAATCGTGATTACGGTGGGTCTTCCGTGGGGACAGCGGCTCGAGTGGGGCGTTTCCTCCATAGCCTCGAGGAGGGCCCTTATCTCCCGGGCTTCGAGCCTCTTTCCCGCCCTAATAGACCCGTGGCACGACATAACGATGAGGAGTCTCTCCATCGCCTCCTCCACAGTCGTTGACGAGCCGTGGTCTTTGAGCTCTTCTGCCATCTCGACCACCAGCGCCTCCACGTCAATGTACTCGAACATCCCCGGTATCGAAGACACGATAACGGTCCCCGCCCCGAAGTCGGACAACTCGATCCCTAGCTCCTTTATCCTGTCGATGTTCGAAACTATTATCTCGTATTCCCTTGTAGGGAGCTCCAGCTTCTGCGGGAAGAGGAGCTGCTGCTTCGGGATGTTCCTGTTTTTGACGCCCGCCTTCAACCACTCGTAGACGACCCTCTCGTGGGCCGCATGTTGATCTACTATAAGGAGGCCCTCCACGTTTTCAAAGACGATATAGGTTTCCCTCACCTGCCCCAGGAACGTCATCCCCCCCCACTTCTCGAAGAGTTCTTCCGATTCGGGGGGGGCCGCCGCACTCGGGGGGATAAAATCCATCCGGGGAAGGCCTCCATCTTTCAGATTTTCCCTCGCGGCCTTTATCTCCTCGTAGTAGATCTCCCCGACGTCCCTTACTTTGTCTCCTTTATCCGAATCTATCCCGCCGATAAAGGCGGGGGGCGTTTGGGTCTGCCCCGGCGTTTGGGGCTTGACAGGGGTCCCTCTCCCCCAATCGCCCGACGGGGCCGTATCGCCTTCGCCGGCGATCTTGACCGTGCCTCCCCTCAGGAGGGCCTCGTCCAGGACCCTCTTTACGATCCCATGAATTCTCCCGGAGTCTTTGAACTTCACCTGGATCTTTGTGGGGTGGATGTTCACGTCCACCTCGCTGAAGGGGAGCTGGAGAAAGAGAATTACGATCGGGTACTTGCCCCTCGCGATCAGGGAGCGGTAGGCCTTGGTAACTGCCGATACCATCACCCGGTCTTTCACGAACCTGTCGTTAACGTAGAGGTAGATGCCGTTTTGGTTGGAGCGGAGGTCGTCCGGATTTCCCGCGAGGCCCACCAACCCGATTCCGCCCCCCTCCCCCCTACCCCCCTTTAACTCATCGTAGGCGATCTCCTCCATCCTCTCCGATATCTTTCTCCCCAGGATGTCGGCCGCCCTCTCCCGTAGGGTGCCCGGAAGCGTGTTTATCACCTCCCGGCCGTCCGATGACAGCGTAAACCTGACGTCCGGCCTCGAGAGGGCGCTCCTGTTGACGACGTCCAGGACGTGGTAGTACTCCGTCTTGTCGGTCTTTAAGAACTTCCTCCTGGCCGGTATCGAGAAGAAGAGGTCTTCCACGACTATTCTCGTTCCCGGTGGCGTTCCCGCATCACGGACGTAGCTGAGCTTTCCACCGTCGACCGATATCTCCGTTGCCTGGTCGCTTTCCCTCTCCCTCGTGAATATCTTGAACCGGGAGACGGAAGCGATGCTCGGAATGGCCTCCCCCCGAAACCCGAGGGTGTGGATCGCCATCAGGTCTTCCCTGCCGGAGATCTTGCTGGTGGCGTGGCGCTTAAGCGACATCTCCGCGTCCTCCCGACTCATCCCTGCCCCGTCGTCGATGACGACTATTCTCCCCTTGCCCCCCCGGACTATATCAACATTTATATGCTTCGCCCCGGCGTCGAGGGAGTTCTCGATAAGCTCCTTGACCACCGAGGCCGGCCTCTCGACGATCTCCCCCGCGGCTATGAGATTCACCAGATTGTTGTCGAGGACCTTGATCTTGGCCATCTTAAAACTCCATCGTCTCGAGGTTCTTTATCCCCCTCCACATCGGGATGAAAAAGGCGACGGAACTGATGAGGAGAAACAGAAGGATCGATATGACGAGGCTCAGCAATCTGTAGCTCCCCGGGACCACCTTGTTGACGAAGTAGAAATAGACCGGCCTCGACAAAATCACCACCGTAACGCCGATGTAGAGGAGGCTTAATATCATGTAGATGATCCCCCCGAAGCTCCCGGCTATCTCGGTGCTGTTCTCGTGCTTGAAGCGGGGATAGATCGCCCCCAGCCCCACCCCCATTCCGGTCAGCGTCACGGCTATGATCAGCATCGTGATGGAGGAGAGCATCATGAAGAAGTAGTCGGCGTTCAAAATGAAGTTTGACGATACGATCAGAAGCTCCCCAAGAAAGAGGATCGGGACGAGAAAGACGATGAACTTCCCCCAGAGAAATTTCCTGACGGATAAGGGCGACGAAAACACCACCCAGTAGGCGTCCCCCTCGAGGCTCGTTGTGGGAAAGACGAAGCGAACGGCCAAGGCCGAGATGATGAACCCCGCAAGGCCCAGGTTTAAAAACGAGGTCAGGTTTTTCAGAAAGGGCGTGTCCACCGGTATGTTGTATATGCTGAAGAGGTAGATGAAGATCAGAGACGCCAGCAAAAATATCTGCGACCACTGGGTGGGATCCCTGAAGAAGGTCTTGAGGTCCTTTATCAACACCGCCCTCTGGGGCCCGTCGAAGTATCTAAACGACCTGTCGAAGACGGAGAGGCTGACAATCTCGGTCTGCCTTCCACGCTTCTTGCTCTCGAAGGCCTGGGAGAACCCGGAGAAGTAGATCAGCCTCGAGATCAGAAAGACGACGATAAACGAGACGACCGCGCCGAGAAAGAGCAACGAGAAGTTGGTCCAGAAGACGTTCTGCTCGATCCCCACCATGTCGTTTATGGCGCGTGTAAACCAGGTGGGGGGGAGAAACCTGTACTGGGGAACCTTCATCGCCTCCAGAAGCTCCAGGAAAACAGGCTGCGTCGTATTCGTAATATCTTTATAGAGGGTCTCCGGCTTGAGGAACCTGAAGAAGATGATCAGGCCGGCGGCGAAGATCATCCCCAGAAACGTGAATATCTGGTATGTCCTCTTTGCGGGGAAAAAGCGCATGAGGAGCATCGTGATGAGAATCCCCAGCGACGCCGGGATGACGACAAAGGGGACAAACATCGAGAGCATGACGAGGTAGTACCTCATCCCCTCCCCGAAGGCCCTGCCGAGGGCGAAATATATCGGGAGCCCGAAGACGAGCACCATGTAGGAACTGTTGACGAGGCTCTGGAAGAACTTCGCCGTGTAGACCTCGGAGTGTTTTACGGGCGACGACAGCAGGAGGTCGAGGTCTTTCGACATATAGAGCGTGGAGAGGGAGGCGATGATGTTCGAGAAGACGAGGACCGAAAAGAGGGTGAGGTTTATCATCGTCAGGAGCTGAATTATAAGGACATCCCCCACAAGCTCGATGCCGAACTCGGGGCTCAAGAGATACCTGATTATCCTCAAGAAGAAGTAGTATATAAAAACGATAAATAAAAGTCCGGCAAAAGAGAAGAAGGTGAGCTTCAGCCCCTTTTCCCTGTTCATCCTCTTGAGGTCGTTGAGAGTCGAGCGAAGCTTAACCGCCCATATCGATAGAATCCTTCTCATTTATCCCGCGGCCCCCGAATCGCTCTCCTCCTCGGTGAGGGTGAAGAATATCTCCTCCAGCTCCCTCCTCTTTGCGTGGGCCGTCTTCATAAGCTCGTCGATGGTTCCCACGGCCACGAGCTGCCCCTTGTGGATGATCCCTATCCTGTCGCACATCTCCTGGGCGTGGCCCAGGGTGTGGGTGGACATGAATATCGTAACCCCCTTTCTTGCAAGGCCGGAAAACAGCTCCTTCACTATTTTTATGCTCCTCGGGTCGAGCCCCACCATCGGCTCGTCCACGATAATTATCTTCGGATCGTGGATAAGGGCCTGGGCCATGACCAGCTTCTGTTTCATCCCGTGGGAGTACCCCTCCACCATATCGTCGATCCATTCGGTCATGGAGAACGTCTCGATAAGCTCTTCGGCCCTCCCCCCGAAGTCGTCCTCCGCCACCCTGTAGAGCCCGGAGACGAACCGGAGGAACTCCCTTCCGGTAAGCTTCTCGTAGAGGAACGGTTTGTCCGGGATGTAGGAGGATATCCTCTTGGCCTCGAACATCTCCCGCCTGAGGTCAAAGCCCCCGAGGCTGACTTCTCCCGACGTGGTCCTCAAAAGCCCCGCCATGATCTTTATCGTGGTGGTCTTGCCCGCCCCGTTCGGCCCGAGAAAGCCGAAAAACTCACCCCTGCCTACGGTCAAATTCAGGTTGTTTACGGCCCTGATCCTCCCGTAGTCCTTGCAAAGTCGTTTTATCTCAATCAAATACTATTCTCCCCTCATCTCATTGAGCCTCTCGTATATCTCCCGCCCGATCTTGAGCCCGATATCGATAAACTCCGGACCATATTTCTTCCCGGTCTTCGTCCTGAACGTATCCTTGATCCGCTCCACCCCCGTCATACCGCTGCTGTACCCATCGAGCATCAAGGCAATGTCTATATCCGCAAAGCTCAACATCTCCCATACGGTCGTGGTGAAATTGTCAGGCCCCCAGCGGAACTTGTCCGCATCGTAGAGGGCGTCGGAGATGAGCCGCCCGTTTTCATCGGCGATCTCCCTATTCTCCTTGAAGGCCTCGTGGTTGGCGATGGCAAAGACTATAAAGCCCGTCTCCTCGTCCGTGAGTCCGACATCCCCAAGGAGCCTTGCCGCCTCCTCTGCCCCCCTGACGGCGTGGTCCTTCTCCTTCCTCTTGATGTCGTGCAGAAGCCCCGCGACCTGAACCAGTACGACCGACCTCTTAACGATCTCCATGGTGCCGTCAAGCTCCAGCGCCACGATCGCCCCGGCGTCAAGGGCAACGAGCCCCGAATGCAGGAGCCCGTGGCCGAAATCGTCCCCCATCCCCTCGAGGTATTCGCGAAACTCGAGGACGAGGGCATCAGAGTTGTAGATATCTCTGGATAATCCTATCTCCTCACCGCACTCCCCGTAAAAGCGAGGCTCCGGGTAGCGGGACGCCACCTCCTCCGCAACGGCTCTGGCATCGGCGATGGAGATTTTTTTCATATTATTATGATACAGAAGCCTCCGAGATGTGTCAATCAATAACAAAATTAATCTAAATTAAAGTTTTACTTTTTCCCCATAACATGGTATAAACACAAAATAACCATAACATTTGAGTGGTGTAAAAATGAAGCAGATAAGATTTATTCTCGGGATAGCGGTGATTGTCATCGTCGTGGGGATCGTGGCGGTCCTCATCTTCAGAGATACGGGAACCGAACCGAAAAAAACCGAGGAGTCTCCCAAGACCGATGAGGGGACAGCCAGCATCGAGGCCGAGAACATAAAATACACCGAGTCGAAGGATGGCAAGATAGTCTGGGAGATAGAGGCCGGAAAAGCGGAGTTTTACAAGGAAGAAGAGAAGACCGAGTTCGACAAGATCAACGTCACGTTCTTCTATCAGGACGAATATCAACTGAAGCTTTTTGGGAACAAGGGAATCCTCAACAACGACACGAAAAACATCATTATCAAGGACAATGTTGTCCTGGAATTCGCGGATAAGTACAAACTCGAGACGGACACACTTAACTATACCACCAAGACCGATGAAATCACCACCGACGACCCCATAGCGGTCACGGGACCGGATATCAACTTTACCGGCAAGGGACTTATCTTTAATCTCTCCAAAGAGGAGCTCTTTGTCAATTCCGACGTGGTAGCCAACCTCACAAAAGCCGAAGACGATAAAAAGAAGGATAAGAAAAAGAAGGATAAAAAGGGAAAGATCCGTGGATTTGAGGACGTCTCATCCCTGGAGAGCCCCCTTCATATAAAGTCCGGGGGCTTTTACGGCAACCGCAAAGGCTCCTACATTCGCTTCACCAAGGGCGCCCACGTCACATACGAAGATGCGACACTCAACGCGGGGGCGATTACCGTATACTTCAACAGCAAGAAGGGGGGTGTCTCGAAGATCGAGGCCGTGGGCAATGTAAATCTGAAACAGAAAGATATGACCGCCACCTGCGGGAGGCTCATCTTCGACTACGAGAAAAACAAGCTGTACCTGACGAGAAATCCAGTTGTATGGCGGGGCGACGACATGGTCAAGGGGGACGTGATCACCTACGATCTCAACACCAGCAGAAGCGTCGTCACGGCCGGCGAGAAAAACAGGGCACACCTTACGATCTACCCGAAGGAAGAGGAGTTTTAATTGAGCAAAAACGAAAAACACACCCTCGAAGTTAACGACCTGACCAAGGCCTTTAAGGGACGAACGGTAGTAGACCACGTAAACTTGACCGTAAAATCGGGGGAGATAGTGGGACTCCTCGGTCCGAACGGAGCGGGAAAAACTACAAGCTTCTATATGATCATCGGCATTCTCAAGCCGGACGCAGGTGAAATCCTCCTCAACGGAAAAGATATCGGCGAGCTCCCGATGCACATTCGAGCGAGAAGCGGCATCACGTACCTTCCCCAGGAATCCTCCATATTCAGAAAAATGACCGTAGAAGAAAACATCATGGCCATCCTGGAGACGCTCCCGTTGAATAGCTCCGAGCGCGAAGAGAGGTGCGGGAAGCTTCTCTCGGAGCTGAAAATATCCCACCTGGCCAACAACATGGCCTACTCCCTGTCGGGCGGCGAGCGCCGCAGGGTGGAGATAACAAGGGCGCTCGTCACCTCGCCTAAATTTATCCTTTTGGACGAGCCCTTTTCGGGGATCGACCCGATTATCGTAAACGATATCCAGAACATCATCCTGTCATTGAAAAGGCTGAACATAGGAATTATCATCACGGACCACAACGTCCGCGAGACCCTCGGAATCTGCGACCGGGCCTATATCCTCAACGAGGGAAATGTCTTGATCGACGGGACCCCGAAGAGGATCATCGGCAGCAGAAAGGCGAAGGAGATATACCTCGGCGAGAAGTTCAGGCTGTAGCGGGGTGGGTGGTGGCCGATAATCTTTACGGTGGGGGGCAGTAGCAATTCAGGCGACCGGGGGTGATGGCGGAATATCAAGCAATGAAAAGTGATTTAGCGAAGATATGTGATGGGGGAATAGATCTTTTCTTGACAGGCAATATTAATTGGAAAGTTGTGAAATGGATATTAACAAAAGCACAAAGCACTCGAAAATTATCGGAAATTTTGGAGAGAGCCTTATATGCAATCTCCTGTCTCGCTCGGGCTTTGAGGTTGTCATCGTCGACCATACAGGAATAGATATCATAGCCTATAATAAGCTGAGTGAAGAAAGATTAGGTATCACGGTCAAATCAAGGACTCGAACTCCCAAAACAGAGGACACCCCGGTAAATCTCTTTTCATATCAACGCGGAAAAGATGAACAACAAAAATTGATTGAAGCGTGTAAATCCTTTGCATGTGAGCCATGGATTGCCGTTTACGTGCATTAGTCACGAGTTGTGTTGACAGTTCGCCTTCCTGTAAGATGGTTTCACT
>CAZIWT010000150.1:0-8566 GCA_964542895.1 uncultured Thermodesulfobacteriota bacterium | reverse complement strand
TAGTACGCAACATGGAAGAGGTAAAGAAAACAGGAAACGTGATTCTCGGCGTCACCGGCGGGATCGCCGCCTACAAGGCGTGCGAGCTGTCAAGGCTATTAGTGAAGGCCGGCCACAGCGTCACCGTGGTGATGACGAAAAACGCCCAGGAGTTCGTAACGCCCCTGACGTTCTCGACATTGACCGGAAACGACGTCGTAACCGGCATGTACGACTCCCCCGCGAGGACCGAGCATATAGACATCGCAGAGATGGCCGACCTCGTCATCGTCGCCCCCGCCACCGCGAACGTTATCGGAAAGGTGGCCGGCGGCATCGCCGACGACATGCTGAGCACGGTGATCATGGCGACAGTGGCCCCGGTCATCTTCTGCCCCGCCATGAACGTAAACATGTTCGAGAATCCGATCGTTAAGGAGAACATGGCGAAATTGAGGCAGCACGGCTACCTCTTTGTGGAGCCGACAGAAGGCGAGCTTGCCTGCGGCGTCATCGGCACCGGCAGGATGGCGGAGCCGCAGGAGATCATGGCCGCGGTAAGCGACATATTCGCGGGCGACCTTAAAAAAGGGGGGGCGGGCTGCGACCTCGCGGGATTGAGGGTGATGGTCACCGCCGGCCCCACCAGGGAGGCGATCGACTCGGTTCGCTACATCACCAACCACTCCACGGGGAAGATGGGGTTCGCCGTCGCCAGGAGGGCCAAGAGCAGGGGCGCCGACGTGGTACTGATCACGGGGCCTTCGAGCCTCGTGCCCCCCGCGGGCGTCGAGATGGTGAGGGTCACCAGCGCCGCCGACATGGGAAGAGAGGTCAACGCCAGGTTTGATAACGTGGACGCCGTCATAAAGGCGGCGGCCGTCGCCGACGTGACGCCCCTTAAAAAGAGCGACCACAAGCTGAAGAAGGAGGAGTGCGGAGAGGCGATTAAGCTCGGCAGGACCGAGGATATTTTGAAGGGACTGGGCAAGATAAAGGGGGAGAAGATCCTCGTGGGCTTCGCCGCCGAGACGAGGGATCTTATGGAGAACGCCGAGAGGAAGCTCAGGGAGAAAAACCTCGATCTCATCGTGATCAACGACGTCTCGAGGACGGACGCGGGCTTCGGGGCGGACACAAACGAGATAAAGATTATCGACGTGAAGGGGGAAGTAGACTCCCCGCCCCTCATGATGAAGGAGGGGGTGGCGGAGTACATCCTCGACAGGGTAAAGGAGATATGGCTGGAGAAGAGGAAAGGGAAAAATTAGTCGGGCAGGCCGTTTCGGCCCTGAAGTATCTGAAGGAGCTGGGTGTCGACTACATCCCTGACGGCCCGGGCGTCAGGGCGCTCTTTGACGAGGGGGCGCCGAGGGTGGAGGCGGCGATAGTGGGGGCGGTAGCGCAGGAAAAGGTCGTGGCCACCCCGGTAGAGACGGTTGGGAAACCGGCGGCGCCGGCGGCGCAGTCCCTAAATCTTGGGGGAGAGATATCCTCCATGACGTTGGATGAGGTCAGGGAGAGGCTCGGCGACTGCACGCGCTGCAAGCTCAGCTCCGGCAGGCAAAACATCGTTTTCGGTGAGGGAAACCCGGACGCGGTATTGATGTTCGTGGGGGAGGGCCCCGGAGGGGAGGAGGATATTCAGGGGATTCCCTTCGTTGGAAGGGCGGGCCAGCTCCTGACTAAGATCATCGAGGCAATCGATCTTACGAGGGAGGACGTATACATCGCCAATATCGTGAAGTGCCGCCCCCCGGAAAACAGGAATCCGGAGCCGGACGAGGTCAAGGCGTGTATCCCGTTTCTGATGGATCAGATCGAGGCGATAAGGCCCCAGATCATCGTGACACTGGGGGGCGTCGCCACCAACAACCTGTTGGGGACGAGGGGGTCCCTCGGTAGCGTCAGGGGGAGGTTTCATACCCTCGACCTATCGGGGAGTCTTGTCATGCCTACGTATCACCCCGCCTTTCTCCTGAGGAGTCCCGGTAAGAAGCGGGAGGCCTGGGAGGACATGAAGAAGGTGAGAGATATGTACAATACATTGATGAAAGGTGAGTGAGAGAATATGAATATAAATAGAATAAAATTGAGGAAATCGCTCCTCAAGGTGCACATCGGGATATTTATACTGGGGGTTGTCCTTACCCTTGCGCCGGTCCTGCTTGGGCAGGAGGGGGTGACGACCCGGGCCGAGAACGCAGACACGGTCAGTCTCCTGAGGCTCAAGGGGGCGATAAATCCCATATCGGCTGAGTATATCATCGACGGCATCAAGGACGCCGAGGATAACGGCTACGGCGCCGTTGTCATAGAGCTTGACACCCCCGGCGGGCTGATGGAGCCTATGCGTGACATAATAAGCGCGATAATCAACACCGAGATACCGGTAATCGTCTACGTCTCCCCGAAGGGCGCCAGGGCGGCCTCCGCCGGTGCCTTCATCACAATCGCGTCAGACATCGCGGCGATGGCCCCCAACACGAACATCGGTGCGGCGTCGCCCGTCATGATGGCGCCCATAGGCGGCGATAAGGAAAAAAGCGTTTTCCCGGGGGAGAAGGATGATAAGGAGAAGACAACGGAGACGGACGGGAACAAGGAAACCCTTATGAAGAAGGTGATGGAGGACAGCGTCGCGTACATCAAGGGTTTGGCGGAGAGCAACGGCAGAAACGTCGACCTTGCGGTCCTGATGGTGACGGAGGCCAAGTCGATAACCTCGACCGAGGCACTGTCCGATAATATAGTCGATATTGTCGCCGAGGATATTGACAGTCTCTTTTCCCAGATCGAGGGAAAGACCTTCAAGACTAGCAAGGGTGAGATGAAAATATCGCTTTTAAACGCAAAGCGCGTTGAATATAAAATGGGTTTCAGGCGGGAGTTCATATATATTCTTACCAATCCAACCATTTTCTATCTCCTCCTGATGCTCGGCATTGCAGGGATTTACTTCGAGCTGTCCAATCCGGGGGCGATCTTCCCCGGCGTAATAGGAGGTATCAGTATTATACTTGCACTTTATGCGTCGCAGTCGATCCCGATAAATTTCGCCGGTGTGCTATTGATCCTTCTGGCGGTGATACTTTTTATATTAGAGATAAAGATCACGAGCTACGGGCTCTTGACGATCGGCGGGGTGTTGTCCCTCTTTTTGGGATCGATGATGCTTTTCAAATCGAATCTGGAGTTTCAGAGGCCATCTATGTGGACGATAATCTTAACCGTGATTTGTGTGGCGGCGTTTTTCATCGCCGTTATTGCTCTGGCGGCGAAGGCGTACTTGAGGACGCCCAGCACCGGAAAAGAGGGGATCGTGGGGAAGAGGGGGGTCGCCAAGACCGACATCGACGAGGAAGGGGGGAAGGCGTATGTCTACGGGGAGTGGTGGGAGGCCACCAGCGACGCCCCCATAAAGAAGGGAAGCAAAGTGGAGGTCGTCGAGAGTGTCGACCTCGGCGTCAGGGTGAAAAAGAGATAGATGACCTGAATATACTTGAGGGATTTGGAAAAAGGGATGTGTGTCGATGTCGACAGGGGGGCGGGAGACTTGAAGGCCGTCAGGGCGGTCTCCCTCATATCCGGGGGGCTTGACGGCCTGCTCGCGACGCGCCTCGTAATGGATATGGGAATCGACGTTTTGGCGCTTAACTTCGTTACTCCCTTCTTCGGGATGGGGCCGGGGGTCGGGTATGACGAGTACGCGGTAGCCTTCAAGGAGAGGATGGCGGAGCTTTACGGCATAAACGCTGAGGTTATCGACATCTCCGAAAAATATATCGAGATGGTGGGAGATCCCCCCCACGGCTACGGCAGGGATTTCAATCCGTGTCTCGATTGCAAGATTATGATGGTGTCGGAGGCAAAAAGGTATGTAGATGATACGGCCGAAGGCGGGGAGGCAAGGCTGGTCGTCACCGGGGAGGTCCTGGGCCAGCGCCCCATGTCCCAGAGGAGGGACACGTTGAGAATCGTCGAGCGGGAATCCGGCTGTGAGGGTATTCTCCTTCGCCCCCTCTCGGCACAGCTCCTCGAGCCTACCCTCCTCGAGGAGAAGGGGTACGTTGATCGGGAGTCGCTCCTCGGTTTTTCCGGAAGGGGCAGAAGGCCCCAGATGGAGTTGGCCGGGAGGTTCGGGATAGAAAAATACGAGTCGCCGGCCGGGGGGTGCTGTCTTACCGACCCGATCATCTCAAAGAGGATAAGGAGGCTCTACGGGACGACGGGAACCCCCGCCTCGGAGGATATTTACATGATGAGGGTTGGAAGGCCCTTTTCGCTGGGCGGCGGGGTTATCCTGACCGTCGGGAGGGACGACGAGGAGAACCAGGTCATCGAGAGGATGGGGGGGGGCGGCTCTTTATTCGTTAAGCTTGTTGATGTCCCGGGGCCGCTGGGCCTTATGAGAGGGGATATCAAAAGCGGTCATATCTCCCTTGCAATATCGATCCTGGCGAGGTATAGTAAGGCCCGGGATGAACAAAGCGTCAGGGGGGGGGTCGGCACCACTTTAGACAATATTGAGGGAGAGATTGAAGTGAGGCCGATTGATGCAGAGGGTATCGAGGCTCTGAGGTTTTAAAAAGAGAGGAGAAGATATGAGGAGATCCAAGATATTGTCCACCGGCAGATGCCTGCCGGAGAGGGTGATTACGAACAACGATCTGGCGAAGGTGATGAAGACCAACGACAAGTGGATTCAGGAGCGGACCGGTATTGTGGAGCGAAGGTACGTGGAGGATGACACCGGCGCATCGGACCTCGGATATGAAGCGTCCCTTGTCGCCATCGAGAGGGCGGGGATAAAGCCGGAGGATATCGACATGATAATCTTCGGGACGTTGAGCTACGACCACACCTTCCCCGGCTCCGGGTGTCTCCTGCAGGAAAAGCTGGGGATCCCGGGCGTCGCGACGCTCGACGTCAGAAATCAGTGCACCGGTTTCATGTACGGCATGGCCGTGGCCGACCAGTTCGTCAAGACCGGAATGTACGACCACGTGCTTGTCGTCGGGGCGGAGGTCCACTCCACCGGGCTGCAGTTCTCCGACGAGGGGAGGGACGTCACGGTGATCTTCGGCGACGGGGGCGGGGCCGCCGTCATCGGGGTCAGCGACGATGATAACAAGGGTATCCTTTCCTCCCACCTCCACGCCGACGGCAACGGCTTTCGGGAGCTCTGGATAGAGGCGACCTCCTGCCGCACGTTTCCGAGGATCACCCACCAGATGCTCGACGGGGGGAAGGTCTGGCCCAAGATGAACGGAAAGAACGTCTTCAAGCACGCCGTGAAGAGGTTGCCTGAGGTTATACACGAGGCCCTGGAGGCCAACGGCCTTACCGTCGACGACATCGACCATCTGGTGCCCCATCAGGCGAATATGAGGATCAACCAGTTCGTCGCCCACAAGATAGGCATCCCGGAGGAGAAGGTGTGGCACAACATCCAGAGGTACGGAAACACCACAGCCGCCACGATCCCGATATGCCTCGACGAGATGCTGGAGCAGGGCGTAATCCACGATGGAGATATTTTAATGATTGCGGCGTTCGGGGCGGGCTTTACGTGGGCCTCGTCGCTGGTGAGGTGGTAGTAAGGCCTTTTATATATTTCGCTTCTAATATTTTGCTTCTTTTAGGGGTGGATCAGGGTTTTTCAGAGAATTTCTTTTAATCCCGTCCGCCCTTTTTATTTTCTAAAAGATTTCATTTTTAAGGACATGTCGGGATCGATGCAAGACCTCACTCCCATGTTGAGACAGTATCTCAAGATAAAGGAGGATTACCCGGACTGCATCCTCTTCTACCGCATGGGGGACTTCTACGAGATGTTTTTCGAGGACGCGATGGAGGCCTCGCCGGTCCTTGAGATCGCCCTCACCACCAGAGACAAGGGGAAGAAGAACCCCGTCCCCATGTGCGGCATCCCGTATCACGCCGCCGAAAACTACATATCGAGGCTCCTTAAAAACGGCTACAAGGTGGCGATATGCGAGCAGGTGGAGGACCCGGCGAACGCGAAGGGGATAGTCAGGCGGGAGGTCGTCAAGGTGGTCACGCCGGGGCTTTCGGGCGATATCGGCGGGGTCGAGTCGAAGGAGAACAACTACATAGCCGGCATCGTCAAGGTTGGGGATGGGTGGGGGGCGTCGTTTCTCGATTTCTCCACGGGGGAGTTCAGGACGACCCAGCTCGAAGACATCACCGAGCTTGTCGACGAGATATCGAAGCTGAATCCAAGGGAGGTGGTGATGCCTGAAGGCCTCGAAGGCGAGGCGGACTCGGAGCCACTGAACACAATACTTTCCCACCTCCTGGTAACCTACATAGACCCAGGACCCTTTTCTACTGAACCCGCCGAAAAGACGATCTGCGAGGTCTTCAATCTCGGGAGCGTAGAGGGTCTGGGAATCAAGGATACGCCCCTGGCGCTCTCGGCGACGGGAGGGCTATTGAGATACGTGGTCGACTATCAGAAGGGCGACGCGGCCCACCTCTCCTTTCCGAGGCTCTACGTCCCCTCCGAGTTCATGCTGATTGACGATGTCACGAAGAGGAACCTGGAGCTGGTAAAGACCTTATACGAGGGTGCCAGGAGCGGCTCCCTCCTCTCGCTTCTGGACAGGACCGCGACCTCGATGGGCGGAAGGCTCTTGAGGGGCTGGATAAACTATCCCCTTACCGACGTTACCGAGATTGGATCGAGGCTCGACGCGGTGGAGCTCTTCTATAAAGACAGGGGCGGGACACTCGAGATTATCGAGTTGTTGTCTCAGGTCTCCGACATCGAGAGGATTGTCGGAAGGGTGTCTCTGAGGAGCGCCGGGGCGAGGGACCTCTCCTCCCTCTCCAACTCCCTCAAGATGATACCGACCATAAAAAAGTCGCTTGAAAGATTCAAGGCCGATGCGATAGACAGGATAACCGAGAAATTTATCGACTTCACAGGTCTTGTCGAAAAGATCGACTCGACGCTCGTGGAGTCGCCGCCCCCCTCCCTCAAGGACGGCGGACTGATCGCCGAAGGTGTGAGCAAGGAGTTGGACGAGCTGAGGGGAATCTCCCGGGAGGGGAAGGACTGTATACTGGGGATCGAGGAGAGGGAGAGGAATAGGACGAAAATCCCGAAGCTAAAGGTGAGGTTCAACAAGGTCTTCGGCTACTACATCGAGGTCTCCAATATCCACACCGACAAGGTTCCGGACGACTACATCAGAAAGCAAACCCTTGTCTCGGCCGAGAGATACATCACCCCGGAGCTGAAGGAGTACGAGGCGAAGGTCCTCGGTTCCGACGAGAGGATCAAGGCTCTCGAGTACGATATCTTCGTCCGTTTAAGGGACGAGATTCGCGACTGGATTATAGAGATCAAGGCGGCGGCAACCTCGATAGCGATGCTCGATGTCTACACGAGCCTCGCCATCTGTGCGATCGACCTCGATTTTACGAAGCCGGCCGTGGATGAGTCCCTGGTCATAGAGATCAAGGAGGGGAGACACCCGATGGTGGAAAAGGCCCTCCCGAAGGGTACCTTTGTACCGAACGATATATCCGTGGACACAAGCGAAAAACAGCTCCTAATCATAACGGGGCCAAACATGGCGGGGAAGTCCACCATAATAAGGCAGGTTGCCGTAATCGTCCTGATGGCCCAGATAGGCTCCTTCGTCCCGGCAAGCCACGCCAGGATAGGGGTGGTCGACAGGATATTTACGAGGGTCGGCGCCTCCGACTCGATAGTCAGGGGCCAGTCCACCTTCATGGTCGAGATGGTCGAGACGGCTAATATCCTTAACAACGCCACGGGGAGGTCGCTCGTCATCCTCGACGAGATAGGGAGGGGGACGAGCACCTTCGACGGGCTCTCCATTGCCTGGGCCGTGGCCGAATATATCCACGACACCGCAGCGCTGAAACCCAGGACCCTCTTTGCCACCCACTACCACGAGCTGACGGAGCTCTCGGCCGTCAAGGAGAGGGTAAAAAACTACTACATCTCCGCCAAGGAGTGGAACGGGAGGATGATCTTCTCGAGGACCATAAGGGAGGGGGTCTCCAGCCGCAGCTACGGAATCAACGTGGCGAGGCTCGCGGGGCTTCCCCGGGAGGTCATCGACAGGGCGAAGGCAATTCTCGAAAACATCGAGAGGGGGGAATTCACCACAAAGGGCATCCCGGCCCTTATCGCCGGGGACGAGGCGCCGGGGCGTGACGATGAGTCCCAGCTCGACCTTTTCTACGGCGACGAGGGGGGGTTTTTCGAGGAGGTGGCGGCGCTCGACACGCAGGAAATGACCCCGCTGGACGCCCTGAACAGGCTGGATGAGATTGTCAAAAAAATAAAAAAATTGAGAGAGTAATTTTTTTTAGTTTTTTTCTTGATATATACTATCCCCTATGAGATTATAACTACGTGTAACGTTGAGCAAACGGGAGTTTTATGAAAGTTTTGTCTGGAATCATCCTTTTTGTTTCCGACACATACAATGTCTGTATTGATTTGACAGGTGGATGAAAGCCTGTTTGGTAAAACCCCCTTTATAAGGGGTGTTTTTTTAATGGGGGGGTCGGGAATGTTTAA
>CAZIWT010000149.1:0-8665 GCA_964542895.1 uncultured Thermodesulfobacteriota bacterium | reverse complement strand
GTAATGTTGGACCTGTTTTTATTGAATAGTGAAGCGGATGAAAGACAATATTAAACAAAAGGTCAAAGAAGAAAATAAAGGAAGGGACGGACGGAAGGGAATCGAAGAAAAGGGTGAGCGTCTCGAGCGGCTTGACAGGATAATCCACCCGAGGTCGGTGGCGATAATAGGCGCCTCGCCGAATCCGGGGAAATACGGTTGGGTCTACCAGTCGGCCATAACGAACATCGGATTTAAAGGCAACATATATCCGATAAGCGATAAGGCGGACGAGATAATGGGTGTCAAGGCCTATCGGTCGCTGTCCAATCTGCCGGAGGTCCCCGATCTCGCCGTCATAGTGATCCCGGCCCCGTACGTTCCCGAAGCGTTGAGAGATGCGCTCGATGCCGGGATTTCGGGCGCCGTTATTATGTCGGCGGGCTTCAGCGAGGAGGGAGAGGCCGGGGCGGCGCTGGAGGACGAGATAAGGGCGATTGCCGACGAGGGGATCCGGGTCATCGGCCCCAACTGCTTCGGAACCTATTCCCCGAAGGCGGGAGTGACCATTATCCCAGGATCGGGATTCTCCACCGAGTCCGGGCCGGTCGGCTTTTTCGCCCAGAGCGGCGGCCTCACCGCAGACCTCTGTCAGCTCGCCAAGGGAAGCGGCGTTCGGTTTTCCGCTGCAGTAAGCTACGGAAACGGAGTTGACGTAAACGAGGTCGACCTCCTCGAATACTTCGCCGAAGACGAGGACACCAGGGTCATCGCCGCGTACCTCGAGGGGGTGTCTGACGGGGAGAGGTTTCTCGATCTATTGAAAGAGGTGACCTTAAAGAAGCCGGTGGTAGTCTGGAAGGGGGGAATGACGACAGCCGGCGGCAGGGCCGTCATGAGCCACACGGCGTCGATGGGGGGAAGCAGGACGGTCTGGGACGCCGTCTTCAGACAGACCGGGGCGGTGAGGGCCTCGGGCCTTGAGGATATGGTCGACGCGATGTCCGCCTTTTGCAATATTTATTCCCGAAGCTATCCCCTGAGCAATTCCGGGGGTAGAGGGAACATCGCCATGATGGGTGGCGGCGGGGCGCTATGCGTCGAGGCCGCCGACCTTGCGGAGGATATGGGGCTTGACATGCCGCGGTTCCCGGCCGACGTTCAGGAAGAGATCAGAAAAAACCTCCCACCAAAAGGGAGCAATCCCGGCAATCCCATAGATACGGGAAATCCGATGATACCGCCCGCGGTAATGACCGGTTTTCTCGACACGGCGGCAAGGGTGGATGGAATCGACTACCTCCTCCTAATTCAACTTCTTTTTCACATTCAGGTTATGTTCAAGAAGCTGTCAGGAGACGACACCATCCCCCTCTCTGCTTACGCCTTTTACCCGGAGCTCTCCAAGGGGGTGAAGGGGGTCATAGAGAAATACGGGAAGCCGGTGATCTGCGTCCTTCCCAGGACGAGCACGACCGAGAGCGACGAGGATATGGAGCTCGAGTTGGAGTGGAGAAGGGCACAAAAAGTGTTCACCGAGGCGGGCGCCGCGGTCTTCCCGACGATGGAGAGGGCAATGACCGCGATATCGAGGGTGGCCCGGTACAGGAGCTACCTTGAGGCGAAGGGCAAGTAAGGAATCATTTAAGGGTTTTATTGATGGGGCGGGCGATGGGGCGGGAGCCGAAAGAGAGGGGGGAGACCATAAGGCGAGACATAATCCGCCTTATGATGGAGGGGCCGGTCACCCCCTACGACATCTCAGGAGAGCTTCGGATCTCGGAGAGGGAGGCGGCCGACCACCTCTCTCACGCCATTGTCACCGCCAAGAGAAAGTACAAAGTCGAGGTAACCCCGGCCGTCTGCAGGTCGTGCGGATTTACGTTCAGCGACAGGAAAAAGGTGAAGAAACCCTCCAGGTGCCCGAGGTGCAAGGAGGGGAGGGTGGAGTCCGCCCGCTATTCTATCAAGAAAGGATAATGCCATGATGTGGATTTCCGCCCGGTTCGTCCTGTCCTGGGCGGGCCGACGCTGAGTTTATTTTATATAAGGGAGGGCGGCGAATCGGGATTTATACAATAAAAGGATAAGCTGTTTTTCCCGAAGATGAGAGAGGTTAATCGCCCGTATTAGTATTAGTATTGCCGTCCACGAACCAGCCCCCAACGGTGATGAAATTCAATATCAGACCGAAGAGGTTGATCCCGACCGCAATCGCCCATGCCCAGATCGAGCTGTAGAGGGAGGGGTCGTTTATCAGGTTGAGGATATGTTTTACAACGCCGCCGTAGCCGAATACGAATAAGGCGATCAGCATGAGGACGCGGTACGTCTTTAGCCACCTCAGGGCGCCGGGGACAAGACAGAGGCCGTATATCGCCATGAAAATCGCGCCGGTTACCGGATCAGTCGCCGAGAACCGTGGTTTTCCCATCAAACCGAAAACGTAGCTGGCGGCGTTGTAGCCGATCCCGAGGAACATATAATTAAGCTGAAGAGTGAGAAGTCTTTTAAGGCGCATAGATTTTGCTCCTATATTTCTATTATTCAAAGATACACAAACCTGAGATAAACCAAACCTATCCTTTTCGCCCCGAATGTCAAGGGAAAAGGAGTATGGTTTTTCCGCCCTCGTTTTTTTTCTTGACAACCCTTTCTGGTTTATATATAAGATTGTTGTTAGCCCAGCCTAATATTGTTATATGCGTCGAATAGTAGGCCTTGGGTCGGGCCGGGGGTAATACAGCGAACGGAGGGAGCGGGAAAAATCTACAATGGAGTTTTTTTGGTAACGGTCAATAAAAGCTTGGTGACCATGAGAAAGAGAGAGAAGCTCGTCTCTGACGTGGGCGAGATCGAGCGGATATTGACGGGGGCGAAGGTCCTCAGGGTGGCGTTCAGCAGGGACGACAGACCCTACATAGTCCCGGTGAACTTCGGCTACGAGTCGGGGAAGCTCTTCTTCCACACCGGGTATGAAGGGAAGAAGATGGAGCTTCTGAGGGCGAACCCGCAAGTCTGCTTCGAGGTGGATCTGGACGCCGAGGTCGTCCCATCCGATGAGGCGTGCGGGTTTTCGTGTAAATATTTGAGCGTTGTCGGCTACGGCACGGCGAGGCTCATCGAGGACGTCGAGGAGAAGATTCGGTCTCTCGACATCATCATGGGGCACTATTCGGACAAAAAATTCGAGTACGATCCTAAAACATTAAAGATCACGGCGGTCGTGGAGATCGCCATATCTTCCATGACCGGGAGGCGCTCCGGATATTAATAGTGATATTGATAGGAGAGGTAAATTATGTCCAAGAACGATGGAAAAATTGTGAAATCTATGGCTGGGAAAATCGGCCGGAGGGAGTTTGTTAAAAAAAGCGCCCTCATCGGCGCATCGTCCGCCGCCGCGTTTACATTAGCGGGAAGGATTGCGCCTGTGGAGGCGCTGGCGGTGGAGACCCCGGAGCTCGACCGCATGAAGGTCAAGTGCCTGAAGGTGGGCTTTACGAACTGCTTTATTATACCGTGCGACGGCGGCTACATGCAGATAGACGTGGGCTATCCCAATCATTATAAAAAGTATTTGAAGGGGCTCGACAAACTCGGAATCGACATATCCGAGATTAAGTACCTCCTTCTGACCCACCACCACGACGACCACGTCGGGTTTGCGGCTGAGCTGGTAGAAAACTGCGGCGCCAAGATAATCGTCCACGAGAAGGCGCTGGAGCCGTTGGCCAGGGGTGTCTCCGAGGAGGACATCCATCCGATCAACGGGTGCGTGAAGCTCATCTTTTTGATCTTCTCCTCCTTCCACAAATTCGTCTTTCCTCCGGTGGTTACCTCCCCGGAGGATTTCATCGTGGTGGGAGACGACGGCGAGCTGCTGCGGAAGATAGGTGTGGACGCAGACATCCTGTACACGCCGGGGCACACCGACGACTCGATCTCGGTGGTGATGAAAAACGACAGCGGAGACGAGATCGCCTTTGCGGGGGATGTGGCGATGGACCTCTTCAACTTCTGCTGCTGCAAACACAGGCCGATATTTGTTAAGGATATCGAGGAGGTGTACCGAAGCTGGGATCGGTTCAGGGAGCGGGACGTGAAGACGATCTACCCGGCCCACGGGGACCCGTTTCCGACGGAGAAGCTTGTGCGGGTGTAGGGTGGATAAATCTCTACTTATCTGTCAATCACTTGTCAACACTTTTATACTAGGCCACCTTATTCTATTCGTAGTGAGAGAATTTATGATGTCTAAATAACAATCATATTGCTTTTTGAATTACCCGATCTCAAATACTTTAAGCTCCTCTAGCCAAAACGCCTTGGACAATGCAAAAGAAACAAATACCTTATAGTCCATATTCTTTAAAAGCTCAGCTAAAGTTTTTCTTATTTCAACTTTACTTTTCATAAGGTCGTATTGATATCTTGGATGGAGGTTAATATTGATCCAACCAACAAATTCCTTTCCTTTACCCAGCGATTTCTTAAGATTTTCATCAAGTTGCTTTCTCTTTTCTTCAATCAATTTTCTAAGAAACTCTTTTATCTCGGGGTTCCCCCACCAACCGTCAGTTTCCTTATGCGACATATAATAATTTTTGAGGAGATTATCTTTGCTCCGCTCGAAATAGATCTCCATGGAATGTTTATCTTGATCGTCCGAACGTTTTTCTTGAAGTATAACTACTATTTCTCTAACACTTTTTAAGCCTGTTAATTTAACAGTTAGGTTTCTTGGTTGAAAATTAAATTTCTCTTGAATAAAATCTTCCGAGTACATTAATATATCACTCCGAACTACAAAATCGGAGAGGTGGTTTTCTAAGAACCAAATTATATTATTTATGAAAGCATCTTCAATCCTATTATCACTCTTTAGAATTATTTTGTTGTATCTTTTTATGACATCATTTTCTTCAGGACAAAACAAGCTAAATATACTATTATCTATTAGCTGATAATTTAAGTCTAAATCAAGTTTTGTCTTTACGGAAACAATAGTCGAGTCATTACAAAGCCAATCACCACCCACTTTTTCATACCTCTTAACTGAGTCATATATCTTTATTAGATAGTTGGCTGCCAATATCTCGGCCCAAAGAGAAGCTATTTTCCTACTAATTTGGTGGGATTTAGATTTACTATTTATTTCGTCTTCGAGCTCTTTAAATGTCTTTTTAAGGTTATTCTCTCCGAGATTATCCTCCAGCTCTTTAAATGCTTCCTCGGATCGTTCCAGTTCACCCATATCACCCATAAGTAACCAAACAATAAATTCTATTGCTAAAGGGTTACTAGTCTTTTCTATACACTTTTTTATCGGATGCTCTAAATATTTCCTTAAGTAGGGAAAGGTTTCAATATTTCTGGAGTAGTTGTTCCAGTCGTTTATACTATCTTTTTTTATTAAAGGAATACGTCTCATATCTACCATTGTTAACCTAGATAATATACTATTATTTGACCGGCTTTTTTAAGTGAATAGTCTATTATTTTATGTTTTAGCGTTCCGTTTCAACCATCAGCACTTCGAGAACCCGCAGGCGGTGCACGTAACACAGCCGCTCTCGTGGACCACGGCCGAGCCGCAGTCGGGGCAGGTCGCTATCATGGGTGCGGTCATATCCGGGACGGGGCTGCCGTTGATGTTGGGATTGTCCGTCTCCTCGATATATTCCTTTAATGCCTTTGAGATCGCATCGGAGCAGGAGAGGACCTGGGTCCCGTGGTCGTAGATCGGCGACGGGCAGCGGATGCCGGAGAGCTGCTTTATAATTGTGTTGACGTCAAGCCCGGAGCGCAGGGCCAGGGAGATGAGCCTTCCGGTCGTCTCGTTCTGGGAGGCGCTGCACCCGCCCGCCTTTCCCATCTGGGCGAAGACCTCGAAGAGGCCCTCCTCGTCCTCGTTGATGGTAACATAGAGGTCTCCGCAGCCGGTCTTCATCTTCCTTGTGGTTCCCCACATTACCCTCGCCCTCGCCCTGGGCTTCGCGGGAATCTCCCTGTGGATCTCCACCTGAACCACGTCCGCAAGGTTGTCTTCGTCCACTCCCCTCTCCCTGTTGACCTCGCCGATGTTCAGGACCTGGGCGTCCCTGCTCTTGTCCCGGTATACGGTAACCCCCTTGCACCCCAGCTCGTAGGCGAGCTCGTAGACCTTCCTGATGTCTTCTCTGGTGGCGTCTTCGGGGAAGTTCACGGTCTTGCTGACGGCGTTGTCGGTGTATTTCTGGAAGGCGGCCTGCATTCTGATGTGCCACTCCGGGGAGATATCGTGGGCGGTGACGAAGACCCTTTTTACGTCGTCGGGAATTCCGTCGATATCCTTCAGGCTTCCCTTCTCCGCTATCTTACGCATCAGCTCTTCCGAGTAAAATCCCTCCTCTTTCGCCCTTTTCTCGAAGAGCTCGTTTACCTCTACCAGCTCGTCGTCGTCCATGACGTTTCTGATGAACGACAGGGCGAAGATAGGCTCTACGCCGGAGCTTGTGTTGGCAATGATGCTCAATGTCCCCGTGGGGGCGATTGTCGTCGTGGTGGCGTTTCGGATCATCCTGAAGCCCCCCTTCTCCCAGGTGCTGCCGTAGAAGTTCGGGAAGGAACCGCGATCGAGGGCGAGCTTGATGGAGAGGTCCCGGGCCTTCGTCCTTATGAAGGACATGATGTCTTCCGCGGTTTTGAGCGCCTCCACGGAGTTGTAGGGGACGTTGAGCTTGATCAGCATCTCGGCGAATCCCATCACGCCGAGCCCGATCTTCCTGTTCCCCTTGGTCTTCTCTTCTATCTCCGGCAGGGGGTAGTTGTTAATGTCGATGACGTTGTCCAGAAAGTGGACCGCCTCCTCGGTTATGCGGCCGAGCTTGTCGTAGTCGATCTCGGCGATCTCCGAGGAGCCGTTTTCCCCCTTTACCATGTTGGAGAGGTTTATGGAGCCGAGGTTGCAAGACTCGTAGGGCAGAAGGGGCTGCTCCCCGCAGGGATTGGTGGACTCGATCTCGCCAACGTTCGGGGTGGGGTTGTCGTTGTTAAGGCGGTCGAGGAAGATGATCCCCGGCTCGCCGTTTTTCCAGGCCATTTCGACGATCTGGTCGAATATCTCGGCGCTGTTTTCTTTGCCGACCGTCTCCCCGGTTCTGGGATTTTTGAGCTCGTAATAATCCCCCTCCTTTTCCGCCTTCATGAACTCTTCGGTCAGCGCCACCGATATGTTGAAGTTGTTGAGCTTTTTCGTCTCCTCCTTGCAGCGGATAAAATCGACGATGTCCGGGTGGTCAACCCTCAATATCCCCATGTTGGCGCCCCTTCTGGTTCCCCCCTGCTTGATGGTTTCCGTGGCGGCGTCAAAGACGGTCATAAAGGAGATAGGCCCGCTGGATATACCCTTTGTGCTCTTTACGCGGTCGCTCTTGGGTCTCAGCCTCGAGAAGGAAAAACCGGTCCCCCCGCCGCTCTTGTGGATCAATGCCGTGTGCTTTACCGCCTCGAAGATGCTCTCCATCGAGTCCTCCACCGGCAGCACGAAGCACGCCGAGAGCTGCTGCAGCTCCCTGCCGGCGTTCATCAGGGTGGGGGAGTTGGGGAGAAAATCAAGGGACGACATGAGGTTGTAAAACGTGCGGGCGAGCTCTTCGGTGTCTACCTCCGGGTCGTATTCGGTCTCCACAGAGGCGATGTTATCGGCCACCCGGATAAACATCTCCCTGGGGTTTTCAACGGTGTTACCCTCTTCGTCCTTTTTAAGGTAGCGGCGCTTCAGAACGGTGATCGAATTTTCGTCGAGGTCCGGCTCGTGGAAACCGTGTGTGTCGGGGTTGTGGTCTTCGTCGTAGTCGAGGGGGACCTCGAAGGTGTCATCGACATCGACGCTCATCTCGGCCCTCAGGAGCTCGGCCCTCGCCGCCTCCTCTTGATCTTCCTCCGAGTCGTTTGAGGATTCGATATCCTCCAACGCCGTTTTCAGGGACTCGAAAGAGATATCTTGGTCCTCATCGGCTTTATTTTCGGAGAGGTCGTCGATGGAGCTCACACGTTCCGATTTTGCCGACTCGAAGGGGTCATCCTTAACGGCCGCATTGTCCGGTGCAATTTCTTCTTTGGGTCTTTCTGATGTTTGCTCGGTTCGGGGCATTTTAGATTCGTCCTCTGTCTTCAGAATCTTATTTACCGGGAAGAGCTCGCCGTTTCCGTTCCCCTTAGGCTCTTCATCCTTTTCCAAAAAATCTTTTCCCGCTGACATGATATGCCCCTTTTTGAGATTAATAGGTTTTAAATGAAATATTTAGTTGATGTTCGCTGCGATCGGAATATTAATTTTGTAATCTTGCCGATCTTGATTGTCTCTGCTTTTTTATGATTTAAAAACGAAATATCACTTTCACTTCGTTTACAGCGCTCTTCAGGATTAGTCGGGTCTTCGGCGGGAGTATCGAACGAATTCTAAATTCAAGCTGTCTTTACATATTTTTTATTTCCCTTTCCCCCCATCTCAAGATGTTGTGCCCAGTGTTGTTTTTTTACAATATATTGTGTATTTTGTCAAGTGAAAAAGGTTTTTTATAAGACATTTTTAATTTTGCGTAGAGTGCCGAGCGAGAATTATTGATATGATCTGTAATAGACCTATGTCGAAGTAAAGAAAAAAAGATTATTCCACAAAAAGAACCAATTATCATTAATG
>CAZIWT010000148.1:0-8691 GCA_964542895.1 uncultured Thermodesulfobacteriota bacterium | reverse complement strand
CAGCACCATCTTACATCCAACTATCCCCCTTGTCTACTTTTTGGGGTCCATTACACGTTTAGCTTTTGCCATATGTTTTCTGCTCCCTCACCGTTTAAACCTTCAACCAGTGTCTTTGCAAGAGCAGTGGTCATATCCTCACCTGACGTCATGGCAAGGAGCCCCTCTTCAGAGAATTTTCCCTCGATGGCAAGGGACGCCCCCATCTTTTTACCCATAAGCTCCATCGCCCTCTCCTGCATGGTGTCCTTGTAGAAGAGATAGTAAATCTTCACCGGCTTCTTCTGCCCAATCCGCCAAGACCTCCCGACCTGTCTTTTAAGCCCTTCCTTGATAACCAGGCTTTTTATACGGGGGAAATCCCGCCGAAATGGAGACGAAAGGGGAAGATAGACTACTTCTCCTCCTCCACCCTCTTGAGGGCGTATTCGAGATATCTACGATACTCACCCACCGCCTTGTCATCCGGGGGATTTTTTCGTGCCCCGAGTGTAACGGCCGTCTCAAGGCTCTCGGCCGCCCCGTCCCAGTCCCTCAGGGCCATCCTTGTGAGGCCCATATGGTAGTGGAGGAGATCGTCGTCCGCCTCGAGGTTTATCACCCTCTCGTAGTACTCCAGGGCGTGGTAGTAACGCCCCATGGCGTGGTAGGTAAGGCCGAGGTTGTGGTAAGCCCTCGCGAAAGAGGGGTCCGCCTTCAGCGCGCGGTTGAACGCCTTCACAGCCCCGGTGTAGTCGCCAGCGTTGAAGCGGGAGATGCCGAGGTAATTCAGAAGCTCCGGGTCGTCCGGATTGGATTCGAGGGCTTCGGTAAATACCGAGGCCGCCTCGTCGTATTTCCCGTCTACTATCAACGAAACCCCGTGGTCGATTCCCGACCTGTATTCCACGACCGAAACCGACGCCCCGTTGACGACGAAGAACAGCGCGATCAGAAGCCCCGCCATTATAAAAAAGAGTATCAGATATCCCCTCTTCTTTACCATCTTTGTCCAATACCTCCTAAAACAGTAGGATGACTTTATTGAAAAAATGTTCCAAAAAAAATTCCACCTTATGGACAAAAAAGCTTTATTATGATAAATTGCTATAGTTGTTTAGTAATGTGATAAGGGTCACCTTTTCATTGGGAAGACATATTATGAAGAAAATGAACTACATTGTCAAAACAAAAGACGCCAAGGCGGGGGATATTACCAAGGCGCTGAAGAACGCCAAGATCGACGTCGAGAGCGTGGCGCTCGTCTACTCCGAGGATGTGGCCGAGGAGAACACCGAGGCGGCCGCGGAATAGACTCCGGCTTTTTCGACTTTTTAACGATGGATCCCTGTAAGGGCTTCTCGGATATGGAGGGAGGAGTCTTTGTATTAGGGATAAGAAAAAATTATTGTTATGAGCGGGGAAACTGAAGGCGGACCTTGCCATGTAAATATTTTCCCTGTCAATAAGATAAGCGTCCGAGCGCCCGGATGCCTATTCAACCCTATTTTGAGCCAAAAAAATGAAAAAACCTATATATAACAAAAAATGGCCCTGCGCCGAATCGTTGAGAGAGTGCCGTATGGGGAGGAGATGCTTCCTCACAGGCTCTTTAAAGGTCGGAGCATCCGCACTGGCCTGTGCCTCTCTCCCATTCTACGGCGGCCCGGCCTCCGCCGCGGAGAGGAGCGTTCTCGCCGTTGCCACCGGTAGAAATTACAGAAACATCGTTATCGACGCCGTGGACATGCTGGGGGGACTGGGGAGCTACGTCTCCGGGGGGGATCGGGTGGTGATAAAGCCGAACATCGGCTGGGATAGGACCCCGGAGCTCGCCGCCAACACACACCCCACGGTCGTAAAGACGGTGGCGGAGATGTGCCTCGACGCCGGCGCCAAGAGAGTTACGGTCCTCGACAGGACATGTAATGACGCTAGGAGGACCTACGTAAACAGCGGCATAAAGGCGGCCGTCGAGGGGATCAAGGACTCCAGGGTGAAGATGGAGTACGTCAACATGGAGAGATTCGTCACGATCAAGGTTCCCCGCGGGAAGAAGCTCAAGGAGCTGGAGGTCTACCGGACGGTGTTTAACGCCGATAAGCTGATCAACATCCCGGTGGCCAAAGACCACGGCCTCTCCACCCTCACCCTCTCTATGAAAAACTTGATGGGCGTAATCGGGGGGAGGCGGGGGAGTATCCACATCGGTATCAACCAGAAGCTCGCGGATATCTCGACCGTAATAAGGCCGGACCTCCACATCCTCGACGCCACGAGGATCCTTTTGAACGGCGGGCCTTCGAGCGGAAATATCAGGAACGTCAAGGTTCTCAACAGGGTAGTGGCGGGGACCGATCCGGTCGCCGTGGACTCCTACGGGGCGACCCTCTTCGGGATGAAGGGATCGGATATAGGCCACATCTCCGCCGCCCACAAGATGGGCCTGGGCGAGATCAACCTGAGCAGGGTCACCGTCAAGGGTGGCTGATCAATTGGTCCATGGGGGGGGTCGGGGCATCGTGAAAAAGCGGATGTCAGGTAGTTATTATCTGAATGTTTGCGGGTTGGGGTGGAAAAAAAGAGGGGCGAAGACCTTTAGAGAGTGTGGGGTCGAGGCTGAATTGGAAATTGGCCAAGACCTCAATTGCAGGACGTCTTTGAATTAAAGATGGGAAAACGTCGGTCAAAAGTCGTGAAGAATATGCCGTCTCCATATTTAAGGAGAGCGGTACAGCTCTTCTTCATCCTGGTTTTTCTGGTTCTCTTTGTCACAACGACCTACAGGGGCGGAAACGAGGTCCACTATCCGATAAACGTCTTCTTCCAGATTGACCCCCTCGCCGCCTTAGGAAACATCCTCGCCACGAAATCCTTTGCGGGATTCGTCGATTTCTTCCTGCCGTCTATCATCATCGTCCTTGCCACGATCGTCATCGGGCGCTTCTTCTGCGGCTGGATATGTCCCGTCGGGGGGGTCCTCGATCTCCTGCGCCCGGTATTATACGGGGGGAGGGTTAAGTCGAAAGGGGCCGAGAGGGGACAATGGTTGAAAGATACGAAATTCCCCAAGAGTCTGAAATACTATCTCCTGATCGTCATCCTGATTCCGACCCTATTCTCCGTCAACCTGACAGGACTCTTCGACCCCTTGAGCATTGCCATAAGGTCCCTCACGATAGTCATCTATCCACTGTTTTCATCAACCGCCTTTTCGATATTCAACTTGCTCTTCCAATTCGACCTCCCGGCCGTTACCCCCGTGACCGATGCGACATACGCCTTCCTGTCTAAGACCGTACTTCCGTTCGGGCAGGGTTTTTTCGCCCTCTCGATATTCAGCCTCGCGGTCTTTTTGGGGATAGTGATAGCCGAGAGGATAAGGCCCCGCTTCTGGTGCAGATATCTATGTCCCCTGGGGGCGGTCCTCTCGATCTTCGCCACATTCTCCTTTCTTAAGAGGACGCCGACAAGGCTATGCAAGGACTGCCGGGAGTGCTCCGACAACTGCATCATGGACGCCTTCTCGGATTATGAAGAGGGGGGCGAGTTCCTTAAAGGTGAGTGTATTCTCACCGAGGACTGCGTTACCTATTGCGAAAAGGGGCGCGCGAAAAACACCGTAAGCCTCAAATCGATATGGTCGAATATTGGAGGAGGCCGCTCCGATATTAAGCGGAGGTACGTTATAACCTCGGCTATCGCCGGGCTCTTTATCCATCCCCTTCTCTCGGTATTGCCTGTGAGGAAGCTCAAAAAGGGGGGGGGGATCACCTATCTCATCCGTCCCCCCGGGGCGGCGGAGGAGGCGGAGTTCATCGAGAGGTGTATAAAGTGCACCGAGTGCATGATGGTCTGTCCCACGGGGGGCCTCCAGCCGGACCTCGCGATGGGGGGGATCGAATCGATATATTCCCCCGTCCTCGTTCCGAGGATAGGCTACTGCGAGTATCTCTGCACCCTCTGCGGGCAGGTGTGCCCCACCGACGCCATAAGGGAGCTTACAGTTGGCGAGAAGAGGGAGACCGTAATAGGAAAGGCGTATATCGATACGGACCGCTGTCTCCCCTGGGCGTACAACGTCAACTGCATCGTCTGCGAGGAGCACTGTCCCACGGAGGATAAGGCGATAAAGTACCATGACTGGAAAGAGGGAGATGAGCCCTCCTGGGACGGCTCCCCGTTGAAGAAGCCGTACGTCATATACGACCTCTGTGTCGGCTGTGGAATATGCGAGAACAAGTGCCCCGTGGGGGGTCGCGCAGCGATAGTCGTGACCTCAATGAAGGAAGAGATATAGCTGATATAGCTCGACTTATTGTTTTAAATTTTATCTGGAGTGATACCTGAAATGAGTGCTTCAAAAGGGGGGAAGGCCTCCAAGGGCTCGCCAAAAAAATCGCAAAAAAAGTCAGTATGGTGGAGGGAGGGGGTCTTTTACCAGATCTACCCGAGGAGCTTCTGCGATTCAACCGGCGACGGCGTCGGCGACCTGAACGGGATAACCGAGCGCCTCGATTATCTGAACGACGGCACGGAAGAATCCCTCGGGATAGACGCCATATGGCTCTCGCCGATAAACCCGTCTCCGATGTTCGACTTCGGCTACGACGTCTCCGACTACAAGGATATCGATCCGACCTTCGGAAATTTGACCGATTTCAAGAGGCTCCTTAAAGAGGCGCACAGGCGCGGCATAAGGATAGTCCTCGACTTCGTCCCGAGCCACACCTCCCACCTCCACGAGTGGTTCCTGGAGTCGAGGAGCTCGAGAGACAACCCGAAGCGGGACTGGTATCTCTGGGAGGACAGGGGAAGCTTCAAGGGGGGGCGGCCGAACAACTGGCAGTCGGTCTTCGGGGGGCCCGCCTGGGAGTGGGACGAGGCGACGGGGCAGTTCTACTACCACCACTTTCTTAAGGAGCAGCCTGACCTCAACTGGAGAAACAGGAAGGTCAGGGATGCGATGTACGATCAGATGCGGTTCTGGCTGGACATGGGTGTGGACGGCTTCAGGTTGGATGTGATCAACCACATCTTCAAGGACGATAAGCTGAGGAGCAACCCCTACACCATCGGGATACGCCCCTACGACATGCAGAAACACCTCTACGATAAGGAGCTTCCGGAGTGCATCGAGGTGGCAGAGGAGATGAGAAGCGTGGTCGATACCTACGGGAAGGAAGGAAGCGGAAACGAGAGGATGCTCGTAGGGGAGGTGTTTTCTAAGGATCCTGGAAAAGCCGTCGAATTTTACAGGAGCGGCACGGACGGGCTAAACCTCGTCTTCAACTTCGACTTCTTCTTCAATCCCTTCAGGGCGGAGGCCTTCCGGGAAGCAGTCTCCCTTTGGGAGGATATGCTGCCGGAAAAGGCCTGGCCGACCTACTTCCTCTCCAACCACGACCAGCCGAGGCATATAAGTAGATATGGCAAGGGGAATGAAGACGAAATTATCACGAGAGCCAAGGTCGCGGCGACGATGCTCTTAACGCTCAAGGGAACTCCTTTCCTCTACTACGGGGAGGAGACAGGGATGAGAAACCTCCACATCAAGAGGCGCGATCTCCAGGACCCTGTAGGTATACGCTATTGGCCGGTTCCCGTGGGGCGGGACATGGCCAGAACCCCCATGCAGTGGGATGACACGGAAGGGGCGGGCTTCACGAAATCGAAAAATCCTTGGCTTCCGATAAATCCGAACCGCTCCCATATCAACGTTAAAGCCGAGTCTAAGGACAAGGACTCCCTCCTCTCTTTCTATCGAAAGCTGATCTGGAAGAGGAGGAATAACCCCGCCCTGAGCTCGGGGGATATCGAGATAGTGGGAGGGACGCCCAAGGGGATATTCGCCTACAGGAGGGTCAAGGAGGACGACTCGCGCCTGGTAATCCTCAATTTCAAGGGAAGCAAAAGAACAATTCAGAGAGAAATTATCGATGATGGAAAGGAGGTTAAATACAGGGTAGATTTTTCGACGCACAGAACCGATGGGGATGACGTCCGATTTCCCCTCGAAGTTAAGCCCTATGAGGCAACGGTCCTCATATAGGGATTTGAGAAGCTGATCTGATACTATTTTTAGAGTTGAATCTGGATCTGTTCTTCTTGACAACGGGCTGCTATTCTGATATTAAAGTTGTTTCGGAAAAAATATTAACTTCAGAGGTTAAATGGAAATATGAAAAAGTACCTAATGACTCCCGGGCCCACGCCGATTCCGGAGAGGGTCCTACTGGCCATGGCGGAGCCTATAATCCACCACAGGGCTCCCGCATTTTTGGAGATCATCGAAGAGGTAAGAGACGGTCTCAAGTACCTGTACCAGACGAAGGGCGAGGTCATAGTCCACAGCTCCTCCGGAACCGGCGCCATGGAGGCGGCGGTCGTGAACACCCTTTCCAAAGGCGACAGGGTAATAACCGTGAGGGGGGGGAAGTTCGGAGAGAGGTGGGCCGAGATCGCCCTTGCCTACGGCGTCGAGCCGATAAACATAGACGTCACCTGGGGTCAGGCGGTCGACCCGAACCTTATAGAGGACGCCCTCAAGAACAACGATGACATCAGGGCCGTGATGATCCAGGCATCGGAGACCTCCACGGGCGTCGCCCATCCGGTAAAGGATGTCGCCGAGATAGTAAAAAAGAGGGAAGGGACGCTCTTTATCGTCGACGCCATATCGGCACTGGGGGTCATCGACCTTCCCACCGACGAGTGGGGGCTCGACGTGGTCGTCTCCGGTTCCCAGAAGGGACTGATGCTTCCCCCCGGCCTCGCCTTCGCGTCCGTATCCGAAAAGGCGAAGGTATTTATGAACCGATCGGACCTCCCGAGATACTATTTCGATTTTGCAAAGGAGGAGAAGAGCCTCCTCAAAAACCAGAACGCCTACACCCCCGCCATCTCCCTTATCGTGGGGCTTGCCGAGGCGCTCAAGATGATAAGCGAGATCGGCATTGAAAACCTCTTTCGCCGGTATTCAACAATGGGTGACGCCGTCAGGAGGGCGGCGGTCGAGATCGGCCTCGAGCTCTTCGCCCCCGCCTCCCCCTCGAACTCCGTAACCGCAATCAAGGCCCCGGCCGAGATCGACGGGGGCAAGATAGTGAAGACCCTTCGGGAGACGTACGGGATAACCGTTGCCGGAGGTCAGGCGGAGCTGAAGGGGAAGATATTCAGGATCGCCCATATGGGTTACGTGGACACGTTCGATATAATTATGACGATAGCGGCGGTCGAGATGACGCTCTTAAAACTCGGGTTTAAGGTGGATGCCGGAAGTGGAGTTGCAGCCGCCCTGGAGATACTCAAGGAGCTCGACGCTCTCAATTAGGAAGGTTTTTATGAAAGTACTCGTTGCCGACAGCATGTCCGAAAAGGGGATCGATATCTTCAGGGGCGCAAAGGGGATTACGGTCGACGTGAAGACCGGCTTGAAGCCGGAGGAGCTGAAGGAGATCATCGGTGAATACGACGGCATTGCTATAAGGTCCGCTACCAAGATAACGGCCGACATCATCTCGGCGGCGAAGAAGCTGAAGGTAGTGGGGAGAGCCGGTATAGGGGTGGACAACGTCGACATAGCCGAGGCGAGCAAGAAGGGAATCGTCGTTATGAACACCCCCGGCGGAAACACCATAACCACAGCGGAGCACTCCATCGCGATGATGCTCTCCCTTTCCAGAAACATCCCCCAGGCGACGGCGTCGGTCAGGGAGGGGAAGTGGGAGAAGAAGAAGTTCATCGGCAAGGAGGTCTTCAACAAGACGCTTGGGGTCATCGGTCTTGGAAATATCGGAAGGATTGTGGCGGCCAGGGGGATCGGACTCAAGATGCGGGTCATCGCAAGCGATCCATTCATCAGCCAGGAGGCGGCCGATAAGCTGGGCGTAGAGCTTGTCCACAACGACGAGATATTCAAGCAGTCCGATTTCATCACGGTGCATACGCCGAAGACGGAGGAGACCACGAACCTTTTTAACCGCAAGACCTTCAAGAAGATGAAAAAGGGGGTATTCATCATAAACTGTGCCCGGGGGGGTATCGTCAATCAGGAAGACCTCCTGTGGGCGATCGGGGAGGGGATAGTCGCCGGGGCGGCGTTGGACGTATACGACAAGGAGCCCCCGGACCCGTCACCGCTGTTGGAAAACGACCGGGTTATCCTGACGCCGCACCTGGGGGCCTCGACTGAAGAGGCGCAGGTCAACGTAGCCGTTCTTGTGGCGGAGCAGATCGTCGACTACCTCTCGAGAGGCATTGCAAGAAACGCCATAAATGTGCCCTCCGTAAGCCCGGAGGAGATGACGGTCTTGAAGCCTTACATAGACCTCTCGGAGGTTATGGGTTCCTTTATCTCCCAGCTCGGTCTGCCGGGGTTGAGGGAGATAGAGATAGACTACAGGGGGGAGGTCTCCACGTTCGACGTTCGTCCCCTCAAGGTTGCGGTGCTGAAGGGGATCTTCGATCCTATACTCGAGGAGGGTGCGAACTACGTAAACGCCCCGATCATAGCGGATGAGCGCGGAATAAAGGTGGTGGAATCGAAGAGCGAAAAAGTAGAAGGATTCACGAGCCTCCTCGGCCTTACGGCCAGAACCAAGGGGGGAGAGATGACCATATCCGGCACGATATTCGGCTCCGACAATCCGAGGATTGTGAGCCTCGATACCTTCGATCTCGAGGCGGTGCCGGATGGAAACATGCTCGTCG
>CAZIWT010000147.1:0-8694 GCA_964542895.1 uncultured Thermodesulfobacteriota bacterium | reverse complement strand
ATCTTCATCCTGGTCTCCGTAATGGTCTTTTTGGGGGCGATCTTAGGCACAAAGAAGATTCTCTACGGCAGTACCATCTATGCAGGGGGTATCGTCGGGATATATCTCGCGTCTTTTTTAGGGAAATACCTGAGTGTCGTGGGAACGGTGATTCTATCCCTCCTCCTGCTCGTTCTATCTTCCCTCCTGATCTTCGGAAAGACAGTGAGGGAGGCTATGGTTTTCGCCTCGGCGTTTCTGTCTCGACTGTTCAAGGGATTGAAGAAGATATTTGCCCTTCTGGCTGACGGGGTGGTTTGGATATCGAAGATCAAACGGAGAAAAAAGGTAAAGAGCCCGCCGAAAAGGAGGGGGGAGGTAAAGGCCACGCTCCCGCCGGAGATTGTCGAGGTAAAACCCCCGGAGAGGGTAAGGCGGGATATTTCTCCTGAAAGGCAGCCCCGCTTCGATTTCGGGCGGGGATCGGGGGAGTATGTCTTCCCGCCCCTCGACCTCCTGAATCCCCCGGAAAACGAGACCTCCGTGGCGGACAAGAAGTCCCTCATCATGAAGGCGAGGATACTGGAAAAGAAGCTTCTGGACTTTTCGGTAAAGGGGAAGGTCACGGAGGTGAGGCCCGGCCCCGTGGTTACGATGTTCGAATTCGAGCCGGCCCCGGGGGAGCGGATAAACAAGATCGCCGGCCTTGCGGACGACATAGCCATGGCGATGTCCGCCCTCTCGGTGAGGATAATAGCACCAATAGCGGGCAAATCGGTCGTAGGCTTCGAGATTCCAAACCCGATCAGGGATACCGTCTCGTTGAGGGAGATAATCGGCTGCGATGATTTCGCCGCTTCCAAATCGAAGCTGACCTTCGCCCTGGGCAAAGATATCTCGGGGGCGCCGGTAATAGCGGATCTTGTCAGGATGCCGCACCTACTGATCGCCGGCGCCACCGGCTCCGGCAAGAGCGTATGCATAAATTCCATTATCCTCAGCATCCTCTACAAGGCGTCGCCCGAGGATGTGAAATTTTTGCTGATCGACCCGAAGATGCTGGAGCTCTCCCTCTATCGGGGGATCTGTCACCTCATGCTTCCCGTGATCACCGACCCGAAGGAGGCGTCGGTGGCGTTGAGGTGGGTCGTCGAGGAGATGGAGCGGAGATACAGGGTAATGGCGGAGCTGGGGGTGAAGAACATCTCCGGGTATAACAGGAAGGTGGCGGATATAAAGCCCGTATCGATGAAGTCGGACGAGGAGGATCGGGAGCCGCATCGGAAGATGCCCCTTATCGTCCTTATCATAGACGAGCTTGCGGATCTCATGATGACCTCCACCCGGGAGGTGGAGGAGTCGATAACGAGGCTTGCCCATATGGCTAGGGCGGCGGGGATTCACCTGATCGTGGCCACCCAGCGTCCCTCGGTGAACGTGCTTACCGGGGTGATAAAGGCGAACTTCCCGGCGAGGATCTCGTTTCAGGTCTCATCGAGGGTCGATTCGAGGACGATCCTCGACGTATCGGGGGCGGAGCACCTTCTGGGGATGGGGGATATGCTGTTCCTCCCCCCGACAACGTCGAATCTAATAAGGGTCCACGGCGCAAACGTCTCGGAAGATGAGATAATCGATGTGGTCGAGTTCATCAAGGATCAGGGGGGCCCCACGTACAGGGACGTGGATTTGAAGGCGAGAGACGAGACCCATCTGGAGCTGAATGATGAGTATGACGAGAAGTACGACGCCGCTGTGGCCCTGGTTGCGGAGACGAGAAAGGCCTCCATCTCGATGATACAGAGGCACTTGAGGATCGGTTACAACCGGGCCGCGAGGATCATCGACAAGATGGAGGAGGACGGGATCATCGGGCCTTCGGAAGGTGTAAAGCCCCGGGAGGTATTAATAAACAAGATTTGAAAAGGAGTTAGAAAAAGGTGAAAAGAATAACGACTTTAATGCTTGCGTTGGCCTTTCTTTTTGCGGCCGTCACAACGGTTATGGCGGAAGAGAAATTGGAGACGCTCGTAAACAAGCTTCAGAAAAACTACGATAACATCGTGGACTTTTCGGCGAAGTTCAACGAGGTGAACGAGGCCAAGTTCCTCGGCGCGCCGGCGAGCCGAAAAGGCGAGTTCTTCTTCAAAAAGCCTGGGAAATTCAGGTACAAATATACCGGCTCTATAAACGACGACACCTTCAACCACGATATAATAACCAACGGCAAGACGATGTGGTACTACAAGCCGAACGAGAAACAGGTTGTTATTTATGACAGCGGTGAAGTTCTTGAAGGCGCGTTTTTCCTTCCGTTCCTTTTCGGAGAGGGGAAATTGACGAAAAAATTTGAGGTGGCCATGAAGGAGTCGACGTCGGAAAAGGCGAAGAACTCTTACCTCATGGCGCTGGTTCCTAAAGACCCCGACACGGGCGTCGAGTGGATTCTCCTGGTGATTGACAAGGACACACTCCTGATTCAGCAGATTAACACATATTTCGTTACGAAAAACGTCACAAGGATAGCCTTTGAGGACATAAAGACAAATCAGAACCTGAAGGACTCCTTTTTCAACTTTCAAGTCCCATCGGGAGTTGAGATAATCAGGAAAAAGAGCGAGTACTCGGGGCCTCCTGAAACCAATGTAAAAATCAGGATATTGGAAGACAATGATTGAGAATCCTCGGCCCTCTTTGAATTTGTAGGTTCGGCAGGGAGTGGATCGAGTCCGGAAGATTCGCACCCGTATCGATCTATAAGAGGCTAAGCGATCAACTACAGCTAGGACCCCTCTTCAGGGGTCTTTTCGCTTTGCAGGAGCCAATTTTGGCAAAGGGATACTTCCTTGTAGCCTTGGGCTGCGACAAGAACATCATCGACGCGGAGGTCATGGCCGAGCGCCTTAAGAGGGGTGGATTCAATCCCGTTTGTGATCCCGCCGAGGCCGATATCGTAATCGTCCACACCTGCACCTTCGTTAAAGACGCCACCGAGGAGTCGATCGATACGATTCTCGAGCTGGGTAGCGTAAAGAAATCCGGGGCGAGCCTCGTCGTCTCCGGCTGCCTCGCCCAGAGGTATCCGGAGGAACTTGCTAAGGAGATTCCGGAGGTGGATCTCATCCTTGGGGTTGGAAGACACACCGAAGTCCTCGAATGCCTGGGGGGGGAGCGGATCGTGGTATCATCCCACGAGGATTGGAATATAAACACAATAGACAGGATCCCCTCGACCCCCCGCCATTACGCCTTCTTGAAGGTCTCCGAGGGGTGTAACAACCGCTGTTCATATTGCGTCATCCCCTCGCTCCGGGGCTGGCTGAGGAGCCGCCCGGTTGACGATATTGTCGCCGAGGCGGGGCGTCTCAGGGAGTGGGGTCTCTTCGAGCTCAACCTCGTAGCCCAGGACCTGGCCTCGTATGGATCGGATATGTCCGGAGGCAAGCGGCTTTCGGGACTCCTGAGATCGCTCCTTGAAGGTACTGATATCCCGTGGATTCGCCTCCTCTATCTCCACCCGAAAAATATCACAATCGACCTTATAGATCTTGTGGCGAGCGAGGAGAGGATCGTGAGCTACATGGATGTCCCTGTTCAACACTGTTCCGATCCGATCTTGAAGTCGATGGGAAGGGGGATAGGGAAAAAAGATATCATGGTGTTAATAGATGAGATGAAAAGCCGCATAGAGAACCTCTATCTGAGGACGAGCCTTATCGTCGGTTATCCCGGGGAGGGGGAAGGGGAGTTCAACGAGCTCTATAACTTCGTAAAGGAGGTGAGGTTTCAAAATCTCGGGGTCTTCCGCTATTCAAGGGAGGAGGGAACTCGGGCCTACAATATGACCGGCCACCTTCCCGCGGACCTTATCGAGGAGAGGCACAGGGCCGTAATGGAGCTCCAGAGGGGGATTTCGCTTGCCGAAAACGAGAAGCTCGTGGGCAGAAGGGTCGTCGCTATAATTGACGGGGTCGGCGATAGAGGGGAGGACGCCAGCGAAGACCCCGCCGTTTTCAGGGGCAGATTCTACGGACAGGCCCCGGAGGTGGACGGCCGGATACTGATCACAGGTCCGGGATTGGCCCCGGGGGATATGGGAGAGGTGTTGATTGCCGGGGCCGGCCATTACGACCTGTTCGGCGAACTCGTCAAAAAAAAAGTTGATTAATTTTAATTTTCTCCTCCTTTTTGTCTTGACAAACATGGAAATAGGTATATATTTTCCGATACCGATTTATTCGGCCTACGAAGTTTTCATTTTTTAAGCTTCAAAATGACAGCTTTGGAGGAGGAAGATGACAGGGAATACAAAAGAGTTTGAAGAAATCCTCAAGGAGATGAGACGCGAGCTTCTGGAGGAGATAAAGGAAAAGATCAAATCGGAGAGCGATATAAAAACCAAGGGGGATGTCGGGGACATCTACGATCTCGCCAGCGACGAGCGTGACAGGGAGCTTAATATCATTATCTCCGATCGGGATATGGAGAAGATCGAAGAAATCGACGAGGCGTTGGAGCGGATTAAGGACGGTACCTACGGGATATGCGGTGATTGTGAGGCAAAAATCCCGAATGAGCGGCTCATGATTATGCCCTTTGCCCAGTTGTGCGTGCACTGTAAGTCGAAGATGGAAAAGTCGGGAGTGGGGGAGAAAGGATTCAAAGAAGAGAGAGAATACAGGAAGCTCGCCTTTACATCCACGGAGGAGGAAGAGAGTTAAGTCGTTGAAGCCAAAACCTGTCCTGATATATATCCTTCCGATCGTAATCGTTATACTCCTCTTTTCAATCTGGTATTTCAAAAGGAGAGCGGCAACCGTCACCGACTCCCGCCTTATGCTGGGGACCTTCGTTGAAATAACGGCCATGGGAGAAAGCCGGGACGAGCTCGAGAGGGCTGTCGAGTCCGCCTTTTTGAGGATCTCCGAGATAGAGGCGGTCGCCGACAGATATACGAAAAACAGCGAGATATCGAAGCTGAACCTCATGGCAAAAAGGGGGGGGGTAGGGGAAATTCCGGTCTCGGATGATATAATCGAGATGCTCGATCTGGCGGGCGAGGTCTCCGAGAGATCGAACGGGGCCTTCGACGTCACGATAGCCCCCGTCGTCGATCTGTGGGATTTCAGCCCCGATGGGAGGGGGGTTGGGGGGAGGGTTCCTGATAAAGGAAAGATAGGGGAGAGGCTCAGGCTCGTCGACTACAGGAGTGTTGTGATAGAAAAGGACAACAACACGGTTTCATTAAGGAAGGCGGGGATCAAGCTCGATCTGGGGGGGATAGCAAAGGGGTACGCCGTGGACGAGGCGGTCAAGGTCCTTCGTAAGCTGGGGGTTGAAAGCGGTGTCATCAACGCTGGCGGTGACATGGCGGTGATAGGTTATAAAGGAGGTTACAAAGGAGGCCATAAAGGAGGAGGTAATAATGGCGGAACGCCCTGGAGGATCGGAATTCAGGACCCGAGGAATCCAAATGGGCTCATCGCCGTTTTGAGCCTAAACGACGTCTCCGTTGTGACCTCCGGGGATTACGAGCGGTACTTCATCAAGGGCGGAAAGAGGTATCACCATATCGTAGACCCGAAAACCGGCTACCCCTCCGAAGCCGCGATCTCCGTTACGGTGATCGCCAAAAACACCGCCCTTGCCGACACCCTGGCGACGGCGATCTTCGTCCTCGGGCCGGAGATGGGTATTCGGCTCGCGGAGGATTTTGCCGGAAAGACAGATGACGGGGGTAATTCCGTTGAGGCGATGATCGTGGGGCCGGATGGAAAATTCTATGAGACCGGGGGCTTTAAAGATATCGTTGAATATTTGGATTAGTTTTGTTTACCAGAGCGGATAAGATTCTCATCGTCGTCCTTATCGTCATCTCGGCGTTAAGCTACCCGGCGATAAGGCACCTGTTTTTAGGGGGGACGTTCGTCACTATCGAGGTCTCCGGTAAGGAGCGGAGGGTCGTGAGGATCGGCCTCGATAGGGAGGTCACCGTTAAAGGCAAGATCGGGGATTCGATCATAAGATTCGACCGGAAGGGTGTGAGGTTCGTGGACTCCCCCTGCGAAGACAGGAGTTGCATCGAGGCGGGCTACATAAAAGATGAGGGGGAGGTCTTGAGGTGTGAGGCAAATGACGTTACGGTTCGGATTATCGGCGTTGACGACAAAGGGACCAAGGAAAAGGGGATAGACTTCATCACGAGGTAAAAGGGTTGATCCATCCGATTATTGAGCGACCGATCAGAGTTGTAAAAGGCCCCTTTACCATTTAATATTAAAATTCACTTTGAGCTCTTGAAATCCTGTAATGCTGAAAGGTTTTGTATTGGCGTGGAGAGGGAGAGAAAAATAGTGACGATATCGCTCCTTGCGGGGATCTCCGTTGTGATCTACGCCCTGGAGTCATTCATCCCGTCGCCCGTCCCCTGGCTCCGGTACGGCTTTTCCCACATCATAATCCTCTTCGCCCTTCTCTTTTTCGGCTTGAGGGAGGCGCTTCTGATCTTCATTGTCAGGACACTGGTAGGCTCTCTCATCGTGGGGAGGCTGTTCTCCCCGACCTTTTTCTTCGGCCTCGGCGGCGGGTTCTCCGCCCTTTTGGTCATGGCGGGCCTCCTCTACACCCTAAAGGGGAGGGGTCTCGGGATAGTGGGAATAAGTGTCTCCGGGGCGTGGATAAACAGCCTCGTCCAGATGCTTATCGCGGCGGTGCTCTTTGCGAGACATCGAGAGATATTCCTGTTTCTACCTATCTCGCTAATCTTCGCCGTGGCGATGGGACTCGTAAACGGTATAGCGGCCCATTATCTGAACGTATACGGCCAGAGGTCGCTGGGATTTAATTGCCGCTATTTCCCGCTGTGATCTTGTGAAGGGTTATCGCCGTTTGTAGCTCTTCAGGAACGATTCGATCCTCTCCATCGCCTCTCTGATATTTTCCATCGAGTTTGCGTAGCAGAACCTGATGTATCCCTCGGCGTTTTTCCCGAAGTCTATTCCCGGGGTGACGCCGACCCCCGCCCCCTCCAAAATGGCAAAGGCGAATTCATAGGAGTTTTCGGTGAAGGGTTTTGCGTTTGCCAGAACGTAAAAGGCCCCCCCGGGGTCGACGGTGATCCCGAAGCCGAGCTCCTTGAGCCTCTTTACGATAAACTTTCGCCTCTCATTGTAGACGGAGCACATCCTCTCGACCTCCTCCTCCCCCTTCTTGATGGCGGCTATGCCGGCCCACTGGGCGAAGTTGTTGGCGGAGATGAAGAAGTTCTGCTGCATTTTCTGCATCGGGCGGACAAATTCCCTGGGTGATATGACGTAGCCGAGACGCCATCCCGTCATGGCGTATTTCTTGGAGAAGCCGTTCATGACGAAAGCGCGGTCGGTGAACTCCAGAATCGAGTGCTCCCTCTGTTCGTAGACGAGGCCGTGGTATATCTCGTCGGAGATTATGTGGGGGCCGAGCCCCAAAAGGCTTTTCATCCTCTCCGGGGAGAGGAGGTTTCCCGTGGGATTTGACGGGGAGTTAATGAGGATCCCCTTGACATTTTTCGTTATTTTCCCCTTTACCCTATCTGGATCGAACTGAAATCCCTCCTCCTGATAGACTTCTATCGATTTTGGGAGGCCGTCGACGTATTCGAGGAAGTTCGGATAGCAGGCGTAACAGGGGTCGGACAGGATCACCTCGTCGGTTGGATTCAGGAGGGCGGAAAAGATAAGGAGCATGGCGGGGGAGGTGCCGCTGGTTATGATGACCTGATCCGGGGAGACATCAACCCCGTATCTCGTTTTATAGTCGTCCGATATCGCCTCCCTCAGCTCATAGAGTCCCATGCTGTGGGTGTACTGGGTTTTCCCCTCCCTCAGGGCGTCCATGGCCGCCTCCTTTATCACCTCGGGGGTGTCGAAGTCCGGCTCACCAATCTCCAGATGGATGATGTCTCTCCCCTCCCTCTGAAGCTCTTGGGCCCTCTCCAGCACCTCCATTACGATAAAGGGAGTTATTCTGTCCGATCTTCTTGATATCATTTAGCTCATGTCCCAAACTGTGTTAACAAAAAAAGCCTATAGCTATAGGCGATCCTCATAGGTTGTTCGGCTTCCCACTTAAAAGCGAGATCCCTCTACATATCCATCTCCCGTCGTAAATATCACTTTGCGGCACGATTGTCAACCGGCAGACTCCCTTGAACGGTGTATCCTAAAATTGCTGCACTCTGTTTTTTGTGGAAGGTCATTTAGAGGCGGGAGATATTGGGCATGGCGATATATAGTCCAGTTCCGGCTGCTGTTTTAGACCTAACAAGATACTCCGGGAAGCCTGCTTAAGATTCGATAACGATTTTTACTTCGCCCTCTTTAGGAAAGCCTTTTAAGCGCTTTAGTGTAGCGGTCAGCGTGTCTGTAATGATCACTTTGGAGAAGCCGAAAAACTCGACCGGCTTGTCATCGACCTTTATATCAATTTTTCGCCCTTTTAAAACAAATTCCGTAACCTTCGGATTGTCGACTCCCTTAAGCGGTCTTATGGCGGCCGCAAAAACCTCGGCGACGTACTCCTCGATAAACGGATTGAGCTTGATCTCCTGATCGTCGGAAAATGCCCTTGCTTTCATCCTGTTTTCCTTCAATTCAATAGTTATGGTGCGCCCGGCAGGACTTGAACCTGCGGCACCAGCGTCCGGAGCGCTGTGCTCTATCCCCTGAGCTACGGGCG
>CAZIWT010000146.1:0-8709 GCA_964542895.1 uncultured Thermodesulfobacteriota bacterium | reverse complement strand
TTCAACGGTTTTCAAGACCGCCGCCTTAAACCACTCGGCCATCCCTCCGTTACTATTGAAACATCCCTTTAATCCCCGATTCTCAATATAAAATATATCGAACAATCCCCCAAATCTCCCCTGCCCCTACTATCATCTCACTCCCATAATATTTTTTCGCCCCCCATCTCCCGACCTCCTCCCCAAAACTACCTGACCCACCCCGCACCGCATATCAATCCAGTAGATGTAATCCGCCTTTCCCTCACCCATCCCTCACCGCACACGACTATAAAGAATGTCAACCCGCCCGCTACATTTATTAAAACTTCTTCCCCACCCCCCCCCCACGCTAACCTATCAGCTCCAGCCCGTTCATGTAGGGCCTCAGGGCCTCGGGGACTTCCACCGTCCCGTCCGACCTCTGGTAGTTCTCGAGGATCGCTATCAGCGTCCTTCCCACCGCCAGGCCTGAGCCGTTCAGGGTATGGACAAGGGACGTCCCCTTTTTACCTTTGTCCCTGAACCTGATGTTCGCCCTCCTCGCCTGGAAGTCCTCACAGTTGCTGCAGGAGGATATCTCCCTGTACGCGTTCTGACCGGGCAGCCACACCTCGATGTCGTAGGTCTTCGACGCGGAGAAGCCTATATCGCCGGTGCAGAGATTCACCACCCGGTAGTGGATATTGAGCCTCTTTAGTATCTCCTCGGCGTTCGCAAGGAGCTTTTCCAGCTCGTCGTAGGAGTCCTCCGGTTTTGTGAACTTAACCAGCTCCACCTTGCTGAACTGGTGCTGTCTTATCAGTCCCCTCGTGTCCTTGCCGTAGGAGCCCGCCTCTTTCCTGAAGCAGGGTGTGTACGCCGTCATGTAGATCGGCAGCTCCTCCCCTTCGACGATCTCGTCCTGAAAGACGTTGGTCAGGGGGACCTCCGCCGTCGGGATAAGCCAGTAGTCTGTGTCCTCGATCTTGAAGAGGTCGTCGGCGAACTTCGGGAGCTGTCCCGTTCCCGTCATAGTCTTTGAGTTGACCATGAACGGCGGCAGCATCTCTATATATCCGTGCTCCCTCGTGTGGATATCGAGCATGAAGCTTATCAGCGCCCGCTCGAGGTGTGCCGCCTGCCCCCTCGACAGCGTGAACCTCGCCCCGGCGAGCTTAGCCCCGCCGGCAAAATCTATTATTCCGAGCCTCTCCCCGATGTCCGCATGGTCGAGGGGCTCAAAATCAAACTTGGGAGGTGTGCCCCATCTCCTCACCTCGACGTTGTCCTCATCCGAGCTCCCTACGGGGACCGATTCGTGGGGGATATTCGGTATATATATGAGCAGTTCCTTCAGCTCTTCGTCAATACCGCTCAGCTCTTCGTCCAGCGTCTTGATCTCGTTCGAGACGCCCTTCATCTTCTTTATGAACTCCCCGGCGTCCCCCTTCTCCTTTTTTATCCTGGCTATCTCGTTGGATACGGAGTTCCTCTCGTGCTTTAGGGCCTCCACCTTGACCAACATCGCCCTTCGTTTTTCGTCCAGCTCCTTGAACCCGGAGACGTCGATCTCCTCGCCCCTGAGGGAAACTCTCTCGACAACCAGATCTATGTTTTCTCTGAGGAATTTTGGGTCAAGCAATTTTCTAAAACATCAACTTTTAAATGATAGTAACAGAGCCTCAAACAGATTTTTAATATTATCACTTCATTCATATATAGTCAATATTTTTGTGAAAATAAGTTCATTACCACTGCGTCATGTCTCAAATCGTGATATTATGATTTATCAAAGAAAATTTAACCTTTCAGCAATACAAACGTCTAATTATCAAACAAGGTGATTAATGGAATCTGAAAAGGAACTCATCCATCTGGCGACGGCCGGAGACGACGGGGCATTCGAGAAGCTTGTGAGAAACAATATGCGGCACGTATACGCAACGGCGTTCGCCTTGGTCAAAAATCACTTCGACGCCGATGATGTGGCCCAGGTGAGCTTCATCAAGGCTTACCGGGCCTTGAAAAAGTTCAGGGGGGATTCGACATTCAAGACGTGGATTACGAGGATCACCATAAATCAGGCGAAGGATCATCTGAGGAAAAGAAACGGCACGGCCAACTCGGACAATATCGGTCAGCTCCCCGACAATGGTACGGACGCCCTCACAAACTACATCATCCGAGAGGAGGGGCGGGAGGCGTCAACGGCGCTTGGTCTCCTTCCGCTGAAACAGCGCCTGGCCGTCACGCTGAGGCTGATCGATGGGCTGTCGTTCAAGGAGATCTCCCGGACCATGAACATCAGCGTAGGCAGCGCGAAGACGAACTTCCACTACGGAATAAAGAGGGTGGCGGAGATGGTCGCAAAGAAGGAAGACGATAATAGGGTAGAGACAGTCTAAACCTTTAAATGACACGAAAGCACATTTACTATATACAATAAGCCGGATTAAACGACAGGAACATAACAGGAGCAGGGAATAAGCTTTGAAGGCTCTTAGTGATAATAATCAGCGTAGAATCGTCATAGAAGTACTGGGATTAAATAATTGAGAGGGAACTAAGCCTTGAAGACGCTCCGTCGTAATAACCATTTTGATATTACTCAATAAAGTAACCCAAATGTTCTGTAAAATCAATAAATTACAGAGTTTTAAAAAGCTTACGGAGAAAAACATGAAATGCAACACCGTAAAAAAGAAGATTCCCGGCTACCTTCTGGGAGAGCTCTCCGAAATCGAAGCGAAGTCGGTCGAAAAGCATACAGAATCATGTCCCGAGTGTTCCGGGGAGTTGAAGAGGTTAAGGGAGACCGTCGAAGCGATCTCAAGCGGCGGGATGAAATTCCCGCCCGAATACTACTTCGAGCGGTTTCCGTCCCGGGTCATGGAAAGACTCAAGAAAGGCAACGGCGGTGAAGTGACCGAAAAACGACGGCTCCTAAGCCCGGCCTGGGCCGTGGGGGCCGCCGCCGTCATATTATCAGCGGTCTTTTTTCTCGTCAATCCGATCAAGCCGCCCGACACATCGGAAACGGGAGGAGCAAATATCATCGAGGTCTATGAAAACGGCCTGACCGACCCGATAATTGAGGTGTCCGAAGCAAATGAGGCCTACGGAGACGATCCCTACGATACGTCGTCATACGCCGCCGATTACCTTGATGATTACTATATCGAGGAGGAGACGGTCAATACCTATACCTACACCGAAAGATACTACATCACGGAGGAGGAATTTGAAGAGATCTTGAAGATACTCAAAAAAAGGTTTTTAAGCTAATTAATGAAACAGGAGGAACAAAATGAAAAAGCTCACAGCCGTAATCATCTCGCTTCTTATAGTGCTCTCGGCGCTTGCCGTGTTCGCCCAGGAGATCGAAGACAGAAAGGCAAAGAGGGACAGGATAGCAACCAAGGTGGAGGAGCTCAGGAAGGAGATCTTGATTTCCAAGGTCGGCCTTACCGAATCTGAGGTTTCTGAGATTACAGCCATCAACAAGAAGTACAGGGAAAAGAGGAGGTCCCTCTTTAAGGAGAGGTTCGAAAACAGGAGGGCCCTCTCGAAGGCCCTGAGGGAAGAGACGGTAAACGAATCGGAGCTGAAATCGATCCTTAACAAACGCTCCAGTCTCGATGACAAAATGACGAGCCTTAAGAGGCAGGAGGAAAAAGAGATATCGAAGCTATTGACCACGGAGCAGTTCGCCCGCTATATCGTATTCAACGAGAGGTTCAACAGGCAGATGAGGGGGCTCGTTGCGGGAACCGGCACCAACCGTGTGAAGAGGGACAACCGCACAAATGTGAAATAAAAGGCCCCGATTCATCCGGCTCCGACCAGCACTATCTGTAGGTCCTCAACTTCTGGTATTTATACACCGCCCTGTTGTGCTCGGAGAGGGTCTCCGAAAAATGGTGGGTGCCGTCGTTCTTCGAGACGAAATATAGGTAGTCACAATCAGCGGGATTAAGGGCGGCCCTTAAGGCCGCCCTTCCCGGATTACAGATCGGGGTCGGGGGAAGACCGGAAACAAGATAGGTGTTGTACGGCGTTTTCCTCTCCAGGTGCGCCTTCGTCAGGTTGCCGTCGAAATCGTCCCACATGCCGTATATTACGGTGGCGCAGCTGTCGAGCTTCATGTTCTTCTCAAGGCGGTTCACAAAGACCGCCGATATGAGGGGGCGCTCAATCTCCGCCCTCGCCTCCTTCTCCACGATTGACGCCAGGATCAAAACCTCGTAATCGATTAGCCCGCTCTCAGCGGCTGACCTATCCTTTTCCAGGTTGAAAACCGCAAAGTACCGCCTGACCATGAGCGTAATGATGTCCCTCTCGTCCATCCCCCTGTTGAGATTGTACGTGTCGGGAAAGAGGTATCCCTCGATCACGGGCGCGTCTATGCCGAGCTCAGCCAAAAAGCCGCTATCCCTCGAAAGCTCTAAAAACCTCGCTCCGTCGATAAAACCCAGGCTTTCGAGGTGCTCTGAAATCTGGTAGATATTGTACCCCTCCGGAACTGTTACCGGGTACTCCACGACACTGCCTTTGAGGATCAGAAAGAGGATGTCCTTGGGCGACATCTCAGGGGTGATCTCGTATTCGCCGGTCCTTATGGTACGCTCAACACCTATTATCTTTGCGGCCGCGATGAATACCCGACCGTCCTTTATGGCGCCTAAATCCTCAAGAGTTGACGTCGTCTTCATCAGCGTGTCGCCTTTTTTTATCTCGATGACGACCGGCTCCTTCACGCCCCCGGTAGGCGTCAGGAACATCTTGTAGGCCACCGCCGATGCTACGCCTGCAAAGACAACCAGAAAAAGAACGATTGTGAAAAACCATTTTACGATCTTTTTGAGCAATCCGCCGTCTCCTTATAAAGAGGGTCGGGACACCCCGACCTCCGGTTAGAGTCACATCTTTGAACCTTTACGGCTAAAGCCGAGAAAAATATCCCCTTTATTATCTAACAGCCATCCCCACCCGCACACAAAGGGAAGCCCGTCCTAACCCGATGCTGTCATATTCTTCTCAGCCTCCCCTCGAGGATTATAGCCGCCGCCACCTTGTCGATCGATTTTTTCCTCTTTTTACGCGACAGGTCGGCCGATATCATCATCCTCTCCGCCTCCGCGGTGGAGAGCCTCTCGTCAATGAAGACGACCGGAACGTCTATATGCTTGGAGATTTCGCCGGCGAATTTTTCCACCTTTTCCACCATCGCCCCGGTGCTCCCGTCCATGTTCCTCGGGTAGCCCATCACTATCTCCCCGACCTCGTTCTCTTTTACAATCTCGGAGATGCGATCTAACTCCTCGCCGTCCCTCTCAATGACTATCAGGGGCTGGGCGATGGTATTTGTGGGATCGCTTATGGCGACGCCTATCCGCCTCTCCCCCACGTCGAGTCCCAATATCCTCATTTCCTCAAGACACACCCTCAATAAAATATGTTCCCTTTCTATTTATAAAATCCGAACCGATGTTTGAATCCATTCTATGATATCACATCCCCGTCAATTTTTACAGGGCGAAAATCTTGCGCCGCAAAATCCGATACTAATATTGAAATGAAGTTGAGGTGTGAAAAAGACCTATCCTACTTTTCCTCAAGGTCATCGGTTGACACGAAATCGAGCATCCACTTCTGCTCCAGAAGGGCCAGCCTCCCGTCCCCGCTGATGATCTCGATGAAGTTGTCTATCCAGTTCAATAGATCCGGGTCCCCCTTTCTTATCCCCATGGCGATAGGCTCGTACGTGAAGGGTGTCACTATCGAAAAGGTCGTGTCGTGATATTTTTTCGAAAGGGTCGCGATCAGCGCCTTGTCCACGATAAAGGCCTGCGCCTTCCCCTCCGAAACCTCGAGGGCGGCATCATCCGCCTTCTCATGGCGGACTATGGTAGCGTCCGGGAGATACCTGTCCAAGACCATGTCGTCGTGGAACGTGGTGGCAACGACAACCCCCGGACGATTGAGGTCGTGATAGGTTATGACTCTGCCGGCGTACTCGATATTGACGAGGAGGCATTTGCCGGAGAGATAGTACGGACGGGAGAAGTTGATCGCCTTGTTGCGCTCGGTGGTGATTGACATCCCGGATATTATAATGTCGAACTTCTTGTTTACAAGGTCCGATATAATTCCGTCCCAGTTCGATTCCACGATCTCCAGGGTGACGTTCAGCTCGTCCGCCATCATCTGGGCGAGGTCCACGTCAAAGCCGACGATCTTCCCGTTGGCGTCCTTCATCTCGAACGGCTGATACCGTATATCGGCGATATCCATACCCACTATCAGCTTTCCCCTCTTCAAGATCGTGTTCAACGTCGAGTTTTCGGCCACCGTCTCGGGGGTGACCGCAACCAGACCCCCGCTGTCGTCCGAGCAGGAAGACAGGAGCAGCAAAGATAAAAACAGCAACATGTATTTAAGTATGCAATTTCTCATTCTTTAAATCCAATTTATTAGCAATCTATCGGCGATTCATGGTCGATTAACGATTTATCTTTTTCGGGAGGGATTAGAGTATCTGGCTCAGGAACAGCTTGGTCCTGTCGCTCTTCGGGTTTTCGAAGAAATTATCGGGGGTTCCCTCTTCGATGATCTGACCCTCGTCCATGAAGATTATCCTGTCAGAAACCTCCCGGGCAAAGCCCATCTCGTGGGAGACCACAACCATTGTCATCCCCTCTTTGGCCAGCGTCCTCATTACGTCGAGGACCTCGCCGATCATCTCCGGATCGAGGGCCGATGTGGGCTCATCGAACAGCATCATCTTTGGCTGCATGGCAAGGGCTCTTGCTATCGCCACCCTCTGCTGCTGGCCGCCGGAGAGCTGTGCCGGGAAGACATCCGCCTTCTCGTGTATTCCCACCTTTTCAAGGAGTTTTGTGGCTATCTTCTCGGCCTCTTTAAGGGTCCTATTCCTTACGACTGTTTGAGCCAAAGTGATATTTTCCATAACCTTTTTGTGGGGGAAGAGGTTGAAGTGCTGGAAGACCATGCCGATCTCCTCCCTTACGTGGTGAATTTTCACCTGAGGATCGCTGATATCGACACCGTCGATTACTATTTTACCTTTATCTATCTCCTCGAGCCTGTTCAGGCACCGCAACAGTGTCGACTTCCCGGAGCCTGAAGGCCCGCAGACAACCACCACTTCTCCGCGATCAATATCGATGCTCACATCCACCAGCGCCCTTATGTGACCGAAGTTTTTATATACTTTTCTGGTTTTAATGATAGGTTCGGTCATCGCCAACTCACTAAATCTGATATCCTAAAATCTAATATTCAATATTTACGGCTGAAAAAACTACTTATCCGTAGCCATCATCTTTTCCATGTTCCACACAACCTTGGAAAGGACCAGGGTTATAACAAGGTAGATGAGGGCGACCAACGTGAAAACCTCAAAGGGAACAAAATGTATGGAATTGTACTCTCGACCTTTACGAAGGATATCCGCCACGGCAATGATAGATACGAGGGATGAATCCTTTAGGAGAGCGATAAATTCATTTCCGATGGGCGGAAGGATTACCTTAATCCCCTGGGGAATGATGACCTTGCTCATTGTCTGGTAGTTCGTCATGCCGAGGGATTTTGCCGCTTCCATCTGTCCGTGAGAGATGGACTGTATTCCGGCCCTGATGGTTTCGCCCATATATGCCCCGTAGCATATTGACATGGCCAATATTGCAGATACGAGGGGTGGTGAATGTAGCAGCGGCCCCAAACCGAAGTGGATATAGAAGATTTGAACGAGGAGCGGGATTCCCCTGATAACCTCAATATAGACTGACGCTATCCCCTTAATAAAGACGTTGCTTGAGAGCTTGCCTAGTCCCGCTACAAGTCCGAGCATAAGGGCAAAAATCATTGATCCTATGGTTACTTCAAAGGTAACAATAATTCCCGATCTTAAAAACAGTAGAATATCAAAATAAGGATCCGATATAAAATATGTAAGTATAAGAATTGTTGCAAAGGCGGCAAAGAGGGAGACCTTCCAGGAGTTAAAAAAGTTTGTATAAAAAGCGTGCCTGAGACCCCCCATCTTTACTTCGTGGGTCTCCTGTATCATTTCGAAATCACGATTTACATGACGAAGGAGAAGCCAAGTTACCAAAGAGAATATTATAAGTATATATGCAATGACGAAACTTGGGGAGAAAACACCACCCCAAGAGTCGACAAAGACGGAATCAAAAAAATTGTAAAGCCCCAAGCCAAGTTTAAGTTGAAACCAGGAACCGTCTTTGCCAAGATCAATTATCTTGCTTATTGTCTTTGAGTCATACCAGGGTTGAAAAACGTCCCAAAAGCGCTCACTTCCATAAACATACTTATTAAGCTCAAGATTTCCTAAACCCGCATACTTGTACTCCGTTATCCTGTTGACTATTCTATCTATTGAATGGCCTTGCCTAATACTATGAGATATCTTATCAATTATATTTTTATCTAACTTTGACAGTATACCTGCATCAAGCCCGGCTAACATTTCACTCAGGCGAATGAAAAGAAGTTTAATTTTGGAACCAGTTATGAGGTTAAAGAAATTCCTCAGGAGAATTACGGCAAAGCCGAGGAGTAAATAGGTGGCATTTTTGTATAACCTGGCCATTGTGGCAAGATTTGTAATCTCGTCGGTGTTTAGTATTACTTCTTTTTTATTTATTATAGGTATCTTGATAATAAAAATGTAATAGAATGCGGTTAAAAACCAAACAAGAA
>CAZIWT010000145.1:0-8766 GCA_964542895.1 uncultured Thermodesulfobacteriota bacterium | reverse complement strand
CTGGCCGATCATTTCACCGAGAAGTACGGTAAAGAAAACAACAAGGCCATCAGGCGCATATCGACCCCCGCCATCGATATGTTGATGAGCTATCACTGGCCCGGAAACGTTCGGGAGCTTGAGAACATCATCGAGCGGGCCGTCATCATAAGCGACGACAAAGTGATACACGGCCACCACCTCCCCCCCACCCTCCAGACCGCCGAGGCGACGGGAACACCATTAAAGGCGGCCCTCGGCGACGCCCTCGATTCGCTGGAGAGGGAGATGCTCCTGGACGCCCTGAAGTCTTCCAGGGGAAACAGGGCCGCCGCCGCAAGGCAGCTCGGAATATCTGAGAGGCTTATAGGGATCCGTGTAAATAAGCACGGAATCGACCCGAAGAGATTTCGTACTAAACGGTAGCTTTATAGAGCTATTCCTACCATATGGTACTGTATTTTACGACAAAACTACCCCTTTAATCCGCCAAAATCCCAAGATATTGGATCAGTCTTAAAAAACTGAATTTATTCTAAAGTAATAACATCAATAATATCAAGCCTTTATACAAAATCGCTCCTTCTTCGACGACGACCTCCCACCTCTTGGCACAAAACTTGCGATAGTATCTCCATCAAGATGCGAAAGGGATATGCCGTAGACATATCTCTTTACAATCACTTGCTGTATCGGCTCACTATATTAGAAATCGGAGCGGTAAAAACTTAAAGGAGGTTGTTTATGAGAAGACTATTTGTTGGAAAGGCGGTTCTCCTGGTGATGCTTCTTATGTCTGTGGCCCTGTTTACCATTCCGCCTGTTGTCCTTGCACAGGAGGAGGGGGCGCCGGAGACTGAAGGGGTTACCACCATAGAGGACTCCGCGGTCGTAGAGGTTGGAGATGAAATGGAAGGGGCTAAGCCCCCCCCCAAGGAAGTCTCTGATCCGGCGGTCGTCGAAGAAGCCGCCGAAGACGGCTCTGACGCCGCCGCGGAAGAGGAGGCGAAGGAGGTAACGTACGTAGAGAAGACCGACCTCGACACCGTCTGGGTGCTGATAGCCGGTGTGCTGGTAATGTTCATGCAGGCGGGCTTCGCAATTCTCGAGGCGGGATTTATCCGCGCCAAGAACTCCATCAATGTCGTTATGAAAAACATAATGGATTTCTGCTTTGCGGCCATAACCTACTGGGCCGTCGGGTTTGCGATCATGTTCGGAGCCGGAAACACCCTGTTCGGCACCAGCGGCTTCTTCCTTAACGATCCCACGGGGATGGTCTTTGACTCGTTGAGCTGGACCACAGTCCCACTGGAAGCAAAGTATTTCTTTCAGCTCGTCTTTTGCGCAACGGCGGCAACCATCGTTGCCGGGGCGGTGGCGGAGCGCACGAAGTTCATAGCCTACATCATCTACTCCATCGTCATCTCCGCCGTAATTTACCCGGTGATCGGCCACTGGATCTGGGGAGGCGGCTGGCTGGGAAGCTTGGGTATGCTTGACTTTGCGGGCTCCACCGTCGTTCACTCAACCGGCGGGTGGCTCTCCCTCGCGGGCGTTATCATCCTGGGGCCGAGAGTGGGTAAGTATAAATCGGACGGGACACCAAAGGCCATCACCGGACACAACATACCCCTTGCCGCCCTGGGAGCCTTCATCCTCTGGTTCGGTTGGTTCGGGTTCAACGCCGGGAGCACCATGGCGGCTGACGCCAAGGATATCGCCCACATCGTAACCACGACCAACCTCTCGGCCGGCGCCGGAGGGATTGCGGCGATGTTCACTTCATGGTGGATGTTCAAAAAGCCGGACATAAGCATGGCGATCAACGGCGCCCTGGCGGGGCTTGTGGGAATTACCGCCCCATGCGCCTTCGTAACCGCCGGCGCGGCCATATGGATCGGGCTGTTTGCCGGGGTGTTCGTGGTTCTGGCGATACTCTTCCTCGACAAGGTCTTGAAGATAGACGATCCGGTGGGCGCCATCGCGGTTCACGGCGTAAACGGGGCCTGGGGTACCCTGGCCGTCGGGATATTCGCCGAGGAGGGCGGTCTGCTCTACGGCGGCGGCTTCAAGCTTTTGGGGATTCAGGCCCTGGGCGTCGTCTCGGTGTTCGCCTTTGCGATGACAACGGGTCTTGTACTCTTTTACGTGATCAAGCACCTGGTGGGATTCAGGGTTTCGAGGGATGAGGAACTTAGGGGCCTAGATATCGAAGAGCACGGTATGGAGTCATATCCAAGCTTTCAGATCTTCACCACGGAATAGAAAAGGAGGTTAACAATGAAACTAATCGTGGCGATAATACAGCCCCATAAACTCCCAGACGTCAAGCAGGCCCTCTACGACAACGAGATATACCTGATGACGGTCTCCAACGCCCTGGGCTCGGGAAGGCAGCTGGGATACACCGAGGTCTATAGGGGTATTCCCGAAGAGGTGAACCTTTTGAAGAAGATAAAGCTCGAGATCGCGGTGAACGAAGAGTTTGTGGAGCCGACGATCGACGCCATCATCAAGGGGGCGAAGACCGGAAACATAGGTGACGGAAAGATATTCGTCCTCGAGATGCCCCAGGTGATAAGGATCAGAACGGGAGAGAGGGGCAGAGCGGCGATCGGTTGAATGCGGTAAAGTCAACATCTAATACATTTTGATTTTTTGACAAAAACAGAAAGGAGGCTTATAATGGATGTGTTGAGTCTAAAACCGGAAACGATCGGGATATTGATAGCGATAGCTGTTGTTGCGATCGCCGTGATAATCGCGTTTGTCAAAGCGAACCTTCATGTGTGCCCCCCCAACGAGCTTCTGATTTTCTCCGGCAAAAAGAGGAAATTGAAGGACGGGACGATTGTGGGATACAGGGCCATCAAGGGCGGAAGGGGCCTGAAGATCCCGATCGTCGAGTCTGTATCGAGGATGCCCCTGAACACTTTTACGGTGGATATGGAGCTGATCGGGGCGCTGACAAACGGGATCATCCCGATAAACATCCAGGCGATGGCCAACGTAAAGGTGGCCGGAAGCGAGTCGGAGGGAATCAACAACGCCCTGGAGCGTTTCCTCGGCAGAAACATGGGGGAGATATCCCAGGTCGCCAGGGAGACGATAGAGGGCTCCCTTCGGGGTGTCCTTGCCACCATGTCTCCGGAGGAGGCAAACGAGAAGAGGCTGGAGTTCGCGGAAAAGGTATCGGAACAGGCAAGCTCCGACCTCAAAAAGCTGGGTTTGGTCCTTGACACCTTCAAGATAAAGAACATATCCGACCCGGAAGGGTACATGGATAACATCGGTCGCAAGAAGAACGCTGAGGTCAAGAGGGACGCCATCATAGCGGAGGCGAAAACACAGGCCGAGTCGAGAATCGCAACGGCAGAATCGAAGAGGAAGGGGAGCGTCGCCGAATACGAGGCGGAGCTCGCGGTCATCGAGGCGGAAAATAGCTACAAGATAAAGAAGGCAAAACTGGCCGAAGAGGTCAACAGGGCGGAGTCCAAGGCGCTCGTTGCGGGAGATATAGCGAAGATAGCCGAAGAGGAGAAGCTGGAAGACGCCAGGGTCAAGACGAACAAGAAGAAATACGAGGCGGAAACGGTGGTTCCCGCCCAGGCGGACAAAGAGGCGAAGGTCCTCTATGCCAAGGGGAAAGCGGCGAGAATTGTCGAGGACGGAAAGGCGATGGCGGAGTCGGTGAGGCTCTTGAGACAGGAGTGGGAGAAGGACGAGACAAGGGAGCTTTACCTCATTCAGCAGCTCCCCATGATCCTGGACAAGGTGACAAGCGTCGTCAAGGAGAACCTGAGGGTGGACAAGCTCACGATCTTGGACAACGGCGACGGAAACGGCCTTCCCGCGCTGGTAAAAGGTCTTACCGGCTCGACCGCGGCGTTCTTCGAGGGGATAAAGAGCTCCACCGGACTCGATATCCCGGAGATACTTCAGTCCAAGAAGGGGAGTAAGAGCAACGGGTAGGAAAAAACCAACGAAACAGTGCAAACCGGTCGAAATGTTTGGCACAAAGATAAAGAAGAACCTAAATAACTGGGATTTAAGGGCCTCTGTCCTTGAATCCCAGTTAAAACTATTTTAAATTAAAACAGGATAAGGAAAAAACTATGATTGTAAACACAAAGAGAGACGTGCTAAAAATCGTTAAGGAGAAAAACGTAAGCTTCATCCAGTTCTGGTTTACCGACATATTGGGCTTTCTGAAGAGCTTTGCGGTCACCCCGTCCGAGCTGGAGGAGGGGTTGTCCGAGGGAATGGGCTTTGACGGCTCTTCCATCGAGGGCTTTGCCAGGATAGAGGAGAGCGACATGATCGCAAAGCCGGACCCGTCGACCTTTCAGTTCCTCCCCTGGAGGGACAAGGAAAAGCCGGTGGCGAGGATGTTCTGCGACATACTGGAGCCCACCGGCGAGCCCTACGCGGGCGACCCGAGATACGCCTTTAAAAAGCTCCTCCAGCGGGCAAAGGACGAAGGCTACATATTTTATCTCGGCCCGGAGCCGGAGTTCTTCTACTTCGCGGGGAAAGACGAGCCGAAGACGCTCGATTCCGGCGGGTATTTCGACGCCACCCCCCTGGATCTCGCCTCGATGCTCAGGAGGGAGACGATCTTCGCGCTGCAGAAGTTCGGGATCGAAATAGAGTACAGCCACCACGAGGTCGCGCCGAGCCAGCACGAGATCGATCTCAGGTTCGACGAGGGCCTGAGGATGGCCGATAAGTTCATGACCTTGAGGACCACCGTCAAGGAGATCGCAAGGCTCAACGGGGTCTACGCAACGTTTATGCCCAAGCCGATCTTCGGGGAGAACGGGAGCGGTATGCACGTCCACCAGTCCCTCTTCAGGGAAGACAGGAACGCCTTTTTCGACGCCGCCGATCCGATGAGCCTTTCGGCGGAGGGAAAAAGCTACATAGCGGGGATATTAAAGCACGCCCGGGAGATAACGGCGGTGTGCAACCAGTGGGTGAACTCCTACAAGCGCCTCGTCCCAGGCTACGAGGCCCCGGTCTACGTAAGCTGGGCGAGGCGAAACAGGTCCACGATGGTGAGGGTGCCCCAGTATAAGCCGGGAAAGGAGAAGGCCACAAGGATGGAGTTTCGCTCTCCGGACCCCGCCGCCAATCCGTACCTGGCGTTTGCCGTCATGCTGGCCGCGGGCTTGAAGGGGATAAAGGAGGGCTACACCCTTCCGGCTCCGATCGAGGAAGACCTGTATGAATTCAGCCCGGAGAAGAGGAGGGAGATGGGTATAACCGAGCTTCCCGGAAACCTCTTCGAGGCGGTAAACGAGCTCGAAAAGAGCGAGCTGGTTAGGGACGCCCTGGGCGATCACATATTCAACAAGTTTATCGAGAACAAGAGAATAGAGTGGGACAGGTACAGGATCCACGTGAGTAAGTATGAGATAGACAATTACCTTCCCATAATTTAAGATATGTGATCTTTTCTAACCGATTTTTGGAAGGGAAAATGGGCACCTTGAGAATCGCCCAGGCACAGATAAACACAACCGTGGGTGATCTTGGCGGCAACTCCGCCAAGATCGCCTCTTACATCAAAAAGGCGAGAGACGCCGATGCTGACATCGTTACGTTTCCCGAGCTCACCATAAGCGGCTACCCACCGGAAGACCTTCTTTTGAAGCCGCAATTTTTGAGGGACTGCGGGGAGGCGCTCGAGAGTGTCTTTAACTCCACGGAAGGGATCGCCGCTGTGGTCGGCTTTCCCGACTTTATCGAAGACAAGGTCTTCAACGCCGCCGCCCTCATCCACGACCGAAAACTGCTGGCGATATATCACAAGGTGGAGCTTCCCAACTACGGGGTGTTCGACGAGAAACGCTACTTCACGAGCGGGAAAAAACCTCTGACCTTTCTCATGAACGGCAAGCGTCTCATGGTGACCGTCTGCGAGGATATCTGGATAGAGGGGAGTCCGGTGGATGATTTCGCTATAGACAACGACGTGGACATCGCCCTGAACCTCTCCGGCTCCCCCTTTCACGCCGGGAAGATCGAGATCAGGAGAAAGATAGCGTCAAGCTTCGCCGTCAGAACAAACTCCTTCGTCTGTTACAACAACCTCGTCGGAGGCCAGGACGAGCTCGTCTTCGACGGGACGAGCCTCGTTGTGGACAGGGAGGGAAGGATAATAGACATGGGAAAGAGATTCGAGGAAGACCTCTTCATCACAGACCTCGCGGATACTGAGATCGATCCCGCAACCCCGTTTCCAAGGAGGAAGGCCCACGAGTCGGAGATCGTCATAGAGAGAGAGGGGGCCGAAGAGGGGCCGACCTCACCGGTCACCAGAAATAAGTACGAAAATCACGGCGAAATAGACGAGATATTCAGCGCCCTTGTCCTGGGAACCGGAGACTACGTCAGGAAGAACGGCTTCAGGAAGGTCGTGGTCGGCATCTCCGGGGGGATAGACTCCACTCTGACCGCCGCAGTGGCGGTAGCCGCCTTAGGCAACGAGAACGTCATCGGGGTCACGATGCCGTCCCAGCACACATCGAAAGAGACATTCTCCGATTCGGACCTGCTCGCGAAGAACCTCGGGCTCAGGCTGATAACGGTCCCCATAGAGCCGATATTCATATCGTACCTCGATCTCCTCGAAGGCCCCTTCGGCGAGGGGGAGCCGGGGGTGGAGGCGGAAAACCTCCAGGCGAGAATCAGGGGGAATATCCTGATGGCGCTGTCCAACAGGTTCGGCTGGCTCGTCCTGACCACCGGCAACAAGAGCGAGATGGCGGTAGGCTACGCGACCCTCTACGGAGACATGGCCGGCGGTTTCGCCGTGATCAAGGACGTCCCGAAGACGACGGTCTACAAGATCTCGGAATACGTCAACGAGATCGAGGGGAGGGAGATCATACCGAGGAGCGTCATCGAACGACCCCCCACCGCGGAGCTTAGGCCCGACCAGAAGGACGAGGACTCGCTGCCCCCCTACGAGGTACTCGATCCGATCCTGTCCGCCTACGTTGAGGAAGACCAAGACCCGGAGGAGATTGCGAAGAGGGGATATGACATCGAGACCGTGCTTGAGGTCGTGAAGATGGTCGATCGAAACGAATACAAGAGGAGGCAGGCGCCCCCTGGGGTGAAGATAACCCCGAAGGCCTTCGGCAGGGACAGGAGGCTCCCAATCACGAACAGGTATCTGAAGAAATAAAGGCCACAAAATGAGATTGAATAGCTCTTCTAATTCCGTCAGATTTAGCCTTCTTAAAATCTATTCACAGGGCCGGATAATAATACCGAAGCTTTAGGAAATCTGAGTAAAGAACTACTCAGAAGATAATCATATTAAACCCGATTTCCCTTTCATCATACTCCAATCGAAGGCCTTGTGATATTGCAGAAGTAACAAGGAAGTATCAACGATTTTCATGGACTGGTTTCTATATACTACGGGAATCTGGGATAAGTTTCCCTCAGTACCTTTTCCACCATCAGGCGAGTGAAACGCTCAGGCTCTTCAAGATTCGGACTGTGTGCCGATTTCTCGAACCAGACCATATCTTTTTTTGGTGCCTTAAGAACTTCATAGTATTCCTCAACCAGCTCGAACGACGAATTGTAATCGTGCCTTCCGGTAAAAAAGTAGACCGGTACCCGGACCTCCAGTATCTCCTTAAAGAAATCAAGCCCGAAAATTTGATTCTGCATCTTTTTGACTGAGATTTTCGATCCCCTGAGCACGTTCAAGGAGTCGAAGATGCTGTATTCAGGCGAAAGAATATACAGAGGATAATAATGAAAATCGCTGGTTTTGCCATACTCAACGCCGCCGTATTTTGTCAACCATTTGCGCTGCGTCATCAGTCCGTTAGTGTCCGATGGATCGTCTCCATACAATCCGTCAACGGGCGGACCGATTTCCTCCAGCTCCCTGATCGCCTTTTTATTGCCAGATTCCACCGCCTTATTGTACACATATTCATACGAAATACGCTCATTCCTGCTCTTGTTTACAACCTGCCCGATGCCCACATAAGCGTAGAAATCTTCCGGGTATCGATCGATCATACGCATGCTTAAGACGGTTCCCCAGGAGTGCCCCACCAAGTAAATTTTCTCCACTCCGAAGCGTTTCTTCAGGTATCCGACAAGCTCATGAGCGTCCGAAATGAACTGCTCGATGGTTATCGTCTCCAAAGGCACGTCTTTGGAAAAGGACAGGCCTGCGCCCCGCTGATCCCATGTCACCACTACGAAATCTCTCTGAAGGTCTTTGCATATAGAATGAATCAGCGGCGTTTCCGGAACTCCCGGCCCCCCGTGAATGAAAAGCAGCACCGGATTCGTCCGGTCGACACCTCTGATCACCAGCCATTGCTCGAAGCCTCCCAATGTAACCGGCACAATCTCTGTGATGCTCCCGTATACCACGTCTCCATTTGCATCTACAATAGAGGGGGTGTAACTGCACGAAAAAACGCCGATTAAAAGAACAATAATTGCCGATAAAACAGTAATCCGTTTCATGTATGACTCCTATGTGTCAAAAATCGTTTTCAATCAAAGATTCTAATGTGCGAAAAGAGGTGTTCGCTGTCAACAACAACTGGGCAGTTCTTTAAGCAAATTGTTTTATATATTCCCAATGTCACGAAACCGTAAAACTGTATCTGCGGCTCCGTCTCCTAGCCTCATTCGATAAATCAACAAGAGTGGCTATTTATTCATAGCCGCGCAGATCAACCCGGCACAGACCGCCTCAACAAATCCCATTATTGTCCAGGAAAGCACGATCAAAAG
>CAZIWT010000144.1:0-8893 GCA_964542895.1 uncultured Thermodesulfobacteriota bacterium | reverse complement strand
CAAAAGATCGCTTAAAAGGCGGTTTCTTAAACGAAACAAAGGGGGTGAGCAAAACTCGCCCCCTTTTATATAGACTACAATTGAAATCGTCCGTGGCTACCCGAACTATATCCTATAGATTAGAAAATCAGATCCCCAGAAGTTTCGGGCCGATTATAGTAAATCGGCCCGAAGCTGTTTCTTTAGTCTGTATCGACTGCATCAATCCTTCTTAAGATCCGGATTCTCGTTTTACGATGCTTGGGCTATGGTCTCCCCCCCGGTCCTCCACCACCAGGTCCTCCACCACCAGGTCCTCCGCCGGCCGGTCCTCCACCACCAGGTCCTTTACCTCCGGCAGGTCCCGCAATTCCAGTAGTCGAACTTCCACCTGGCTGATCATCCCTGGGGTCCGGCCTGTTTTGATTTGGCGATGGATCTCTCGGCCTGCCCGTTACGGGATCGACTGATTCGGTCGTGTAGTTGTTTTCGGCGTCGGGAAAAGATATCCGAACAAATTTCTTTACGAACACAAGGAGCACATCCCCATCCTCGACATTGATCGGCTTACTCGTCTTTATGGATCGCTTCTTGTAATCTATGACGATCTCCTCGTCAAACTTTATCACCTTCCCGTCCGGCTTCACAATAGCCATATCGAACTTCCCCGCCTTGTTTTTGTCCGGAAGGGAGATAAACTCCAGCGCCTCCTTCTCCTCTATGCTGCCCGAGAATTTTATGGGGCCGCTGGAGAGGCTCATGTTGGGGCTGTATTTCGACTTGAATGTCCCGATCCAGATAACGAAATTCACAATGTCCGGGAAAATCTCCGGGTTCTCCGACAGGGATATAATTGCAACATTCCTGAGCTCATCATCGGTCAACTCGTTCTGAGCGCCAAGGGCGCTGATATTCACCACGCGTATCTTCGCCAAAGGGGAACCCGCAAAGCTCAAAACGGCAAGACCGAGAAGAAATACCATCGCAGCAAGCAATGTGATCCGATTCATTTTATCCACCTTTATAAACAATTCTACTATTATACCAATTTTAGCTCAACCTCCCCAATATAAAAAATGACCACTGTCACAAATTGAAAAAAGTAGAAAGACACGAGAAGGAGAAAAAGCCGGTACGGAGAAGCCCCTTTCCGCAATTACAGGATTTTCAAGGACATTGCCTTCTACCCAGGTGCGCTACTGGCAGAATCGAGATCGACGGCGATGACGTATCAAAGAGTCTTGCGCACCCCGTCAAGGACGGTCCTGGCGTCCGGCGGGGCCATCTTGAAGAAGCCCTCTAACTTTTCGCAGGAGTAGTCGCCGCAGTGGGCGCAGTTCTCAACACCTTTCTCCACCCCGCAGGCCCGAATTGCGCACTGGGCGCAGTGGGCGCACTTCTTCCCCGCTACCAGGCACCCGTCACACCAGACGTCCTCTACCCTGACCTCCACCCCGTATTCTTTTGCCCACATCTCGGCGGTCTCCTTCGCCTTCGCCTCGTCGTTTGCCTTAGTCGCGAGATACGCGGGGCACCCTGTGCAGACAAGTCCGCAGTAAGCTATCATCTTTTCACTTAAACCGATCTCGGCCATTTTTACACTCCATTAACTAAAAAACCATGAAAACAAACAACACCCTTAATCAATTAAACCGATTATTCCTCACCGCCCGCCGACTCCCCCTCGTACAACTTGAGCCTCTCCCCGTAAGGAGTCTCGAGCCTGATCTTCTCTCCCGGCGTGCCGTTGTCGTTCAAAAGCTTAACGGCCTCCCCCTGGACCTTCACCGCCGAATCCAAATTCCCCGCCCTGTAGTACGCCGCGGCCAAGGTATTGAGGTTATGGTGACTCCTCTCAAGCCTGACAGCCCTCTCCGCGTAGCTTAAAGCCGTCCTGCCGTCCCCGGCCTCGTCCGACAGGGAAACCACAGCCATCCCCCGGTACGCCCCGGCGAAATCGGGGGCGAGCTTCACCGCCCTCCTGAAATCCCGCCGGGCGAAATCGTACTGCACCAACCCGAAAAAGGCGAACCCCCTCCCGCAGTATGCCGCCGCCGATTTACTGTCCAGCCCTATTGCCCTGTCGAAATCGCCAAGCGCCCCCTTGTAGTCCCCCTCGATATTTTTGAGTTTACCCAAAAGAGTATAGTATTCGCAGACATTCGGGTCTATCTTGACGGCGCTTTCAGCGTCCCTTTCGGCGTCCGTGTACCTCCCCATGTCGAGATGGGCGAGCGCCCTGAAATAGTATGCGTCCACCAATCCGGGGGCAAGGGAGATCGCCCGGTCAAGATCGGAAACCGCCTCCCCGTAGCGCATGAGGGAGAGATAGGACTTCCCCCTCTTACTCAGGACGATCGCCTTTCCGCCGTTTCCCGCTCTGCTTGATATTTCGTCCAGCCGCTTCGTGTAGAGATCGACCGCCTCGTCAAAGTTCCCCCTGTCAAAAGCCGCGTCGCCCAGCTCCACGTAGGAGGGAATCTCCTCCTCTTCGCCAAAGAGCGCAAGGGGTCCAAGCGCCAGGGAAAAGAAAACAACACTGATCAATAAAAGCCGACAAAAGCGTCTCCCGCCCATGATTTATCTCCGAAAATGTTATTTACAAACACCTCAAGCTGTCCCGCCGTCGACGGGGAAAGAAAATCCGAGACTCAAGAAACGATCTTACTTAATGCTCTTCGCCGCCGACAGCATGTGGTAGCGGCCGATTTGCTCCAACGTCACTATTCCCAGGAGCTTCTCCCCGTCCATAACCGGCATCATGGAGATACCCTTTTCGGTCATCGTCTTGTAGAGGGCGATGAGCTTCTGCTTCTCGTTCGTCGTCAGAAACTCCCTCTCCATAAGGTCCGCCACCCTCTCCGACTCCCTCCCCTCGTTGATCCCCCTGATTATCGAGTCCCTCCTCAGAATTCCCACGAGCCTGTCGCCGAAGAGGACCGGAAAGTCCCCCTGGAGGGTGTGGAGGAAGAGGTCGGACGCTGTCTTCAGGGTGTCGGCCGTGTTGAGCGCGATATAGTCCTTTAAGACCACCTCTCTGACCACCACGTCGGAGAGGGCGTGCCTTATCGCCCACATCCTGTCCTCCGCCTCCGCCCCCAGATAGATAAATACGGCGATCAGGGCGAACCACCAGTTGTTGTGGTAGAAGATCCCGAAGAAGAAGAGCAAAACGGCGAAGAACTGCCCTATGAAGACTGCGATCTTGGTCGCCCTGAGGTGGCTCATGAAGAGATTCAGCACGCCCCTCAACACCCTGCCCCCGTCCATGGGAAAGGCGGGAATTATGTTAAAGATCGCAAGGATAATGTTTATCCAGAAGAGGTTGAGGATGATGTGTCCCTCGAACAGGGAGGCCTCGTCGAGGGGCGCTATGGGTATATCCCAAAAGTAGATGAATACGTACAGAAGGCCGGCGATGGCAAAGCTCATAACCGGGCCGGCAATGGATATAAATATCTCCTGCCTCGAATCCTCCGGGATGTCGTCCATCTGGGCCATCCCGCCTATGGGAAGAAGAGTGATGCTCCTTACACCGTGACCGTAGTGCCGGGCGACCAGCGAGTGGGCCAGCTCGTGAAAGACCACGCAGATGAAGATGAGTATCACAAAGAGGACGCCGTAGAGCGCCCGGTGAACGTCCTTTCCGGAGAGGGCGACGAAGGCCAACAGTATCAAGAACGTAACATGAACCTTTATCGGAATCCCGAAGAGGCTTCCCACTTTAAACGACCACTTCAACTTCAACTCCCTTAAGAAAAGTTAAATTTCATTCGCAAAAGATCATTCGTCCCAACGCCTAATAATATAAAATCTAAAACTCGGGAAGGGAGTTTGAGTAGTCCCTTATCTCCCTTATCACCTGCTTTACATCCTCCTCGTTCTCCCCCATCGCCCTGATCACCAGTCGCTTCGCGCCGTAGGTGGGATAGGAGCCGACGGAGACCTTCGGGAAGTCCTCGTTCAACTTGGTAAGCAGGTGGGCGATCCTCGCCTCCACCTCGGAGAGGACCACCTCGTCGATGAATCTCCCACCCTTGGGCTTGATATATGCCCCCTCTATCTCGGAGGTGAAAATCGTCTTCAGCTCCTGGGGAACGCCCGGCAGGATGAAGATTCGGGTGTTGTTTTTTTTAAGCGTCACGCCGGGGCAGAAACCGGCCTTGTTCTCCAGCACCTTCGATCCCTCGATAACGGTCGCCATCTTTATTATCGCCTCGTTCACCTCCATCTTTATATTGATGTACCCCTTCTCGTACATGTAGTCTGCGAGGTACTCCATATGTTTCAGCGCCTCATCCGATACGACGAGCCCCTTCCCCAGGGCGTCGGCCACGGCAAGCATCGTTACGTCGTCCGGTGTTGCGCCCAGCCCCCCGCACACGAAGAGGAAATCGACTTCCGGTGAGCCGCCCTCGACAAATTTAAGAACCCATCTCCCTATCTCACCCGCATCGTCGGACAGAACAACGACGTTCTTCAGCTCGCACCCGAGGAAGAAGAGCCTCTTGGAAAGCCAGTGGGTGTTCGTGTCCAAGACGTGCCCCGAGAGAAGCTCGTCCCCTACTGTCAGGATTACCGAAGACAAAATTACTCCAAACAAAAGGATTTATTGAATTTCAAATCAGTCCGCGCCTTTCTTCAATGGGCGCCCCGTTTAAGCATCTCCCTTAAACCCTCCGGGCTATCAACTGCGCTGCGCTCCGCATCAGTCCCTCCTCGAACGTCGCTCCTTCCCTGTAGTAGAGGACCTGAAATTTTTTCTCCCCCGGCACATTCAACACCAGCCGGAGGAGCTCGTTGGTATCCAGGTAGTGGGAGGGATCGCTCCCGGCGCCGAATCCGCCGTGCTCCTTGGTAAAGGTCTCGAAGACGAGATATCCCCCACCTTTCAGCCCCGCCTCCATCTGAGGAATTAGCCCCCTGTCGAGATAGTAAAAATTCACTATGAGATCGTAGCGGTCGGGCGCGATCGTAAAATCTGTGAGGTCGGCCTCTATCAGGTTGAGGTTTTTTTTAACCCCCTCCCCCCGCTCTTCGGCGAAGGCCCGGGCCATCTCGATTCCCGCCTTAGAGCTGTCTACCGCATCGACTTTAAACCCGTGCTCGGCCAAAAAAACGGAGTTTCTGCCGGGGCCGGAGGCTATGTCCAGCGCCCGCTTTTTGCCCCCCTCGTCGTCGAGAGCGCCGCCGCCGAATAGGTGGATATTATCCGCCAGGAGACGCGACGGCCTCTTCCACTTCTCCGGATCTTCGCCGGCATACCGCTTGTCCCAGCGGGTGGGCTCTTTACGGGAGAGGTCGTTCTCGTTCGACATAATCGGGAGCTTAAAAAACAGGTTTTTTTATTTTCATTGATAGAATAACACAAGGGGTGGTAAAATCAAAATAAAAATCGATGGGATATCTATGGTAAAAGCGATGGAAAATAAATGGAAAAGGGTTTAAAAAGGGGCTTTTCGCCTTGATGAGAACGGATATATTTATTCAAGCTTGATAGGGAATCCATATTTATATTGTCATTCCCAACTTGATTGGGAATCCAGTTTAATATCAATCTGGATTCCCGTTTTCACGGGAATGACAGAATATTTGTTTTGCTGCCCTCCCACCTACCAAGGGAACACTATACTGTCATTCCCAACTCGATTGGGAATCCAGAAAGATATCAATATGGATCCCGATTCGCAAGGGAATGAGAGAATAATCGTTTCCCCGCCCTCCCGCTTCCCAGTTGAACGACGTACGCCGTTATCTCCAGGGCATCAGAAAACCGGACTCCCGGGGGATCGAGACAAGGCTGTAGTTCTTCGCCAGGACCCTCCCGTCCTTCTTGACAATGAAGTAGACCGAGGTGGTGCCGGGTAAGCGTCCCCTGACGGAGAAGGGCTTATCGGGCCTCCAGCTCCCCCTCGCCTCGATCCTGTCTATGATGGCCCGCCGAAAGGGGACATCGACCCCCCTTGTCGGATTTACCGACACATCGAGGGTGAGGTTCGTCAAAGGCTCGTCCGTGACGTTGACGACGGAAAAGTATATTGTCGTTGGAAGGCCCACCGACGTGATCGCGAGGTAATTTACGACATTGACCCTGACGATCGGGGGGTCGGTCGTCCCCCAGTTGTTCAGCGTCGCACAAGATGCGGTCAAAACGACGGCGATAAATACGGAAACGAGCCTCAAAAGGCGAAAAACCCGTCTCTTTAAAACTGTCTTTTCCATGGTGTAGATTATATAGCTTACAAATCGGAAAGTCAAAAGCCGGGCCTCCATTTTCATTACGATATTCGTTGACATCCTGCTAAAATAGGAATAGATTTAATACAAAAAAATTGGAGGCCTAACGATGTATTTTGCCGGAGTAGACCTCGGCTCGCTGACCGCAAAGGCCGTTATAATAGAGGATGGGGATGTCCATCCCCGCATCGTCTCCCACACGGTTATGCCCACAGGCTACAACAGCGTCGAGATTTCCAACAAGGTGATGGACGAATGCCTGAAGGAGGCGGGTCTGTCGCGAGGGGATATCGCCTTTATCGTTTCCACCGGATACGGGAGGGTTAACGTCCCGTTTTCCGAAAAACAGGTAACCGAGATAACGTGTCACGCCCGGGGGGCGAATTACCTCTTTGCCGATGCGAGGACGGTAATCGACATCGGCGGACAGGATTCCAAGGCGATGTCGATAGACGAGAGGGGCAGGGTAAAGGATTTCGTGATGAACGAGAAGTGCGCCGCGGGAACGGGGAGATTTCTCGAGGTGATGGCCCACGCCCTGGAGGTGGACCTCGACGCCTTCGGCAAGCTCTCCCTCACTTCGAGCGAGCCTGCCAAGATATCGAGCATGTGCACGGTATTCGCCGAGTCGGAGGTGATCTCCCAGATCGCCCGGGGGCTCCCGAAGGAGGATATCATCGCCGGCATCCACGACGCCATAACCAGCAGGGTGGCCTCGATGGCAAGGCGGGTCCCCATCGCCGACGAGGTCGTTCTGACCGGTGGCGTCTCCAAGAACATCGGGGTGGTCAAGGCCCTCGAAAAAAACATCGGCCATGTAATCCACGTCTCGGAGCTCTCCCAGATAGCGGGGGCGCTGGGGGCCGCCATAATCGCCGGTGAGACAAAAGGAAAACAGGATACAGAAAAAGCGAGAGAGAAATAAAGCCCCCTCTTGTCTCGATACGATTTTCTTAAATATTCCCCATCAAATTGACGGCCGGATTTCCGGTTATCCCCTCTTCCAGGCCAGGACGCAGAAGTAGATCATCAAGATAGCCTGGACCCACGGAAAAACCGGATACCACCAGATGCCGTTAATATCAGGCTTCGCCCAGATTATATGCACCAAAACCGGCTGGAAGATCATCCACACCCCGTCAACAAATCCGAATATCAATCCCCACTTGATCCTGAATAGTAAAAGAATTATCCCGACGAAGAGGAGGAAAGCAAAAAGTACAGTAACATATCCCCCCGGTCCTTCCATATTCAGTGAACCGGGGATCTCCCTGACTATCTTATGGACCAGCTGTATCAGCATCATCGCCATTGCGATCTGATAGTATATGGACAACCGTCCGCTTTTTTCTTTCTCCATTTTTTTCTCCCCTTATTAAGCATATAAGCATACTCTTATATTTATTATGAAAAAAATTACTCGTGCCCGTTGCACGAGCCGTAGCACCGGCACTTCTTAAACGCCATCTCAAAGAGCATGTCGATATTTTCCTTATATTGTTTCAATACATCGGCGTTGATATTGTAGTATACGCTGTTACCACCCCTCTTAGATTCAAGGATCCCGATATTCTTCAACACCTTTATGTGTTGAGACGCTGCGGGTTGGGTAACTCCCAGCTTCTTGGCGAGCTCACTGACACTGAGGTCTTTTTCCATCTCCGATGCCAGCATCCTGATGATTCTCAATCTCGTAGGGTCGCCGAGGGCCTTGAAGACCTCGGATATAACCACCGGCAGTTTCATGTTTTCTTCATTCATTATCTTATCTCAACCAAATTTATCTTCTCGCTGGGGTAAAAATTTCTCGCTCCCTATATAAAATCAGAATATAAGCATACTCTTATAGATGCTATTTTATACGCTTGGATTAAGGATGTCAAGGATTTCTTTCAAAAAAAATTTGAGTATACAGACGGCACTAAAGCCTTCTTCGGGCCGTCCTTGACAAAACAGACGATTTTGCTACGATGAAACCGATCATATCTAAAGGAGTCTGTAATTGAACAGGTGCCCGTGGGCGGGGTCGGACCTGATGATCGAATACCACGACAACGAGTGGGGGGTCTTCACCCTCGACGACGTCGCCCACTTCGAGCACCTGAGCCTCGAGATATTTCAGGCGGGCCTGAGCTGGGAGACGGTACTGAAAAAGCGGGAGACGTTAAGAAGGCTCTTTGCGGACTTCGACCTTAAGGCAGTCGCCCGGTTCGACGAGGCGAGGGTTCAAGAGATACTCAAAGACAAAGGGGGGATAAGGAACGAGCGGAAGATCAGGGCGGTGATCAACAACGCCGGGAGGATACTGGAGATCAGGGAAAAGCACGGCCCCTTCGGCCGCTTCCTCTTCGAGAGCTTCGGAGGCGAGGTAAAGGTAAACAGCTTCAAGAAGATGGAGGAGGTGCCTCCAAAAACGGCCGTCTCCGAGTTTTTGAGCATAAAGCTCAAAAAGATGGGCTTTAAGTTCGTCGGCCCTACCATAGTATACGCCCACCTCCAGGCGGTCGGCTTCGTGAACGACCACGTCGTGGAATGTTTCAGGTGGCGGGAGGTCCAGGCGGTCTATCCGAAGTGATCGTTTTATATATCATCATCGAGCGGCTTGATTTTCTATTTCGATCTTGTTAAAATATTGGGTAATGCTAAACAAGGTCGATTTAAAAATCCAGGTTTAACC
>CAZIWT010000143.1:0-8927 GCA_964542895.1 uncultured Thermodesulfobacteriota bacterium | reverse complement strand
ATGTATTCAGTTTGTTTTTCTAAAATTTTATTTTGTCGACTCATTATTTCTAATTGTAGGTAAATTACGACAACGAGAATAAAACTTGATACTGCGCCCAAAATATTCAAGTAAGGATTTATATCAATGTAGTTACTTAAAACAAAAAGCCCAGCTATAAATACTAAAGCAAAGGAAATAAAAATAATTCTTACTTTTATGCTCATTATACAATCTCCATTTTCATCCTGTTAAGGACAAAAACTTTAAAAGGTATGTCAAGAAATTTTTATGGGGAAAAAGTAACGGAAACATCCATACCTCCTACACCCCCGCGCCCACCCGCTCGAGCTCGCCCCGGAAAAACGCCTCGATCTCGTCAAGCCTCTCCCTCGTCTCCGCCTCGAAGCGCATGACCAGCGCAGGCTCCGTGTTGGAGGCCCGGATAAGCCCCCAGCCGTCGGCGAAGTCCACCCTCACCCCGTCGATGTCGTTGACGTTGTATTTTCCCACGAGTCTTTTTTTCACCGCCTCCACGACCTCGAACTTCCTCTCCTCAGCCACCGGGACGCGGATCTCCGGCGTGTTGTGCATCTTCGGCAGCGAGTCCACCATATCGGCGAGCGTCGCCCCATTGGATTTCTTCTCCCTCGCCACTATCTCGCATAGCCTCAGGCCCGTGTAGATGCCGTCGTCGTAGCCGAAGTAGTCGTGCTTAAAAAAAATATGCCCGCTCATCTCCCCCGCCAGCAGCGCGCCCGTGTCGTTCATCTTTTTTTTGATTAACGAGTGGCCGGTCTTGAACATTATTGCCCTCCCGCCCGCCCGCTCAATCTCGTCGTACATCACCTTGGAGCACTTGACGTCCCCGATGACCACCGCGCCGGGGTTTTCTTTCAATATGTCGCGCGAGAATATCGTCATGAGCTGGTCCCCCACCACGACCCTCCCTTTGTCATCCACCACGCCTACCCTGTCCGCATCGCCGTCAAAGCCTATGCCGAAGTCGGCCCCCGCGTCCAGAACCGCCCTCTTCAGCTCTTCGAGGTTCGCCTCGTCGGTGGGGTCGGGGGGGTGGTTCGGGAAATCGCCGTCCACCTCGCTGAATAGCTCGTGGACAACGATTCCCAGTGAGCGGAACAGCTGAGGCGCGACCGGGCCCGCCGTCCCGTTGGCGGAGTCGAGAACGACCCTTATCGGATTTATTTTGTTCAGCTCCTTCAGCGCCCCGAACTTTTCTATTAGACAATTGTTGTAGTCTAAGACGATGTCGTTGGTTGTCGTCCCCAATCCGGAGGCACTTGCAGGCAGGGCGTCTCCCGCCAGGTCCCTTATCGCCCTGATGTCGTCCCCGAAGATCGCCTGGGTACCGACGCACATCTTAAAGCCGTTGTACTGAGGGGGGTTGTGGCTTGCGGTGATCATTATCCCCCCGGACACGGGGAGGTTGAAGAGGGAAAAGTAAAGGACGGGAGTGGGACACAACCCGATGTCCACGACCGCAACGCCGGCGGCGGAAAGCCCGGAGACGAGGGCGTCGAAGATCAGCGCGGCGCTTTTTCTCCCGTCCCTCCCCACGGTGACCTTCGGATTATCCAAGTCGAGGCGCTCTCTCAAAAGCCTCCCGTAGGCAAAGCCGATCCTCACTGCGCCGTCTTCGGTCAAATCCCGCCCGTAGACGCCCCGGATATCGTATTCCCTGAAGATCTTAGGATCCATTGCCGCCGCCGCTCAATTTAGAGATACTCCTCCAGGCCAGACTCCTTGAGCTTTTCCACCACCAGCTTTACGTCCTGGGCGCGGTCCTTGGTCGATACGAGGAGGGCGTCGTCCGTCTCCACGATGATGATCCCCTCAAGGCCTATCGTGGCAACCAGCTTCTTCGGGCTGTAGATGATGCACTCCTTCGTGTCGATGTTGATGTGCTTCGACCATGTTATGTTGTCGCCCGCCCCCTTCTTCTCGATCAGCCCGTCAAGCGCCGCCCATCCCCCCAGGTCACTCCAGCCGATATCCCCCGGAACCACCAGGACGTTCTCCGCCCTTTCCAGCACGCCGAAGTCTATCGAGATAGGCTCGATCTTCGGATATATCTCGTTAAGGAGCTTCGACAGCTCGACCTTCTTGTCCAGCCCTTCAGAAATCTCCACCAGGGCCGCGTGAAGCTCCGGGAGGTGCTTTTTTATCGACTGAAGGATCACCCTCGCCTTCCAGACGAATATCCCGGCGTTCCAGTAGTACTCGTTAGATTTCAGAAACTCCTCGGCTTTTTCCCTATCCGGCTTCTCCTGAAACTCGTCGACCACAAAAAAATCGAATCCGCTGAAGCTCCGAAAGAGCTCCCCTCCCTTTATATAGCCGTAACCGGTCTCCGGATAGGTGGGCATCATGCCGAGGGTGATCAGCATATCGGTCTGGGAGGCCAGCTCGAAGGCGGTCTCGAGGAGGTTCGCGAAGGTCTCTTCTTCCGTGATCAGGTGATCGGCGGGAAACACCGCCATGACTCCCTCCGGGTTCATCCTCTCGATCAGCATCGCCGCAAGGCCGATGCAGGTCGCGGTGTTTCTGGCCGTCGGCTCGAAAACTATGTGGTTGTCCGGAATCTCCGGGATCTCCTTCTCGAGCTCGGTGCGGTGCTCCTCGTTGGCCACTACTACTATATTGTCCTCGGATATGACATCCCTAATCCTCTTTATCGTCTCCTTGATCATCGGCTCCGTGCTGATGATGTCGAGAAGCTGCTTCGGCCTCTTCCTCCTGCTTCTCGGCCAGAGGCGAACCCCGGAGCCGCCGGCCATGATGACACCGTACTTGTTCTTTGACACCCTGCCGTACTTGTCCTCGAGGCGGACCACGTCGTGAACCTCCGGCGTCGACACCTCCAGAATGTCCGACTCCTCGAGCCCGGTTATCCGGTGCTTCGTCTTCGGCTTTATCCTATAAGTATCGCCCGGCTTCATCACGGTCTTTTTCAGCTCGCCCCCCTCATCCACCAAAAGCTCCACGAGGCCGGACAGGAGATAGAGCGTCTCGTCCTTGAACTGGTGGTACTGGAGGCTCAACATCTCCCCCTTCAGGACGTGGAGGATCTTCCCCACGTAGCTCTCGTTCTCGGCGTATATGATCTCGTATCCCCACGGTTTTTCGACCTTCTTCATCGGTCACCCCCGATCTCGTAAATCCGAATCATTCCCTTAAAGCAAAACCAAAATCACTAAAATGATTATACCTTTAAAAGGCGAAAAAGGCCATAAAACTTTTGACCATGACCCCCCTGACCTCCCCCCCTACCGATTAGTATTGACACGTATCGAGCCATCTCATATACTCGTGTCTAAAGAAAGGGGGATGAGGGAAAAATGGTCAAGAGCGGTTCAGAGAGTTCAAAGAGGAAACGTGTCCTCGTCACCGGGGCGTCGATGGGGATCGGCTTCGCAATCGCCAGCTATCTGGTTAAGAGGGAGGGCGGGGGCGAGTTTTCGGTCGTGGGTACTACAAGAAACGTGTCGAAGCTCCCCAAAGGTCTCGTGAAGGATTGCCCCTTCGAGTTCGTCGCGATGGACGTCACTGACAATAATTCCGTCAAAAAGGGGCTGGTGGACGCTATAGATATCATGGGTGGGATAGACGTCCTCGTAAACAACGCCGGGATAAGCCACCTGGGCCCTTTCGAGGAGATGCCGGACGACCAGGGGAGGGCGATATTCGAGACGAACTTCTTCGGGATCGTAAACATCATCAGGGCGGTTCTCCCCGAGATGCGAAAAACCGGGGGCGGGCTCGTCGTCAACGTGGGGTCACTGGCGGGTGTGGTGGGGATACCTTTTCAGTCCTTCTACGCATCGTCGAAGTTCGCCCTGGAGGGGCTGACGGAGTCGATCAGGATGGAGCTTGCCCCCCAGAATATCAGGGTCGTCCTCGTCGAGCCGGGGGACATCAAGACCGACATCGCCTCCCATCACCTGATCACCGAGGCGAAGACGGACCACTACGCCGTAGCCTACAAGAACGTCGTTGACGTGGTGAGGGGAAACGTGAAGAACGCCGGCCCCCCGGAAGACGTTGCAAAGGTGGTATACAAGGTCATAAGGACGAAGTCCCCCCGCATCAGGTACCCGGCGGGGAAGGGGGCGGTCTCCTCGTACATCGCTCTCAAGCTCGTCCCCCAGCGGCTTAAGGAGTACATCCTCAAGGGATACTACAACCTGAAAAAGATATGAGGATTCTCCCAATTTCTTCCGTTAAGGCAAACCGATGGACATAAAGGTAGGGACGAGCGGCTTCTCCTTTGACGACTGGGTCGGCCCCGTCTATCCCGTTGGTCTGAACAAGCGGGAGTGGCTCAGGTTCTACGAGGAGGAGCTGGGCCTCAATGCGGTCGAGATAAACTACACTTACTATGCCATGCCCTCGGCAAAGACCCTCTCTTCGATGAGCGACAAGACATCCGGCGGCTTCAGCTTCGTGGTCAAGGCGCACCAGTCGATGACCCACAACCTCTGGAGCGACAAGAAGAGGGAGGAGATGGTCAACAACTCCGGGGCGTTCGAGAAGTTCAAGGTATCCCTCTTTCCGCTGATAGACGAGGGAAAGCTTACATGTGTCCTGGCGCAGTTCCCGTACTCCTTCCACAACAAGGCGGAAAACCTCGAGTATCTCAAGAAGTTCAGGGAGAGGATGGAGGATATTCCGACGGTGGTCGAGTTCAGGAACAGGAACTGGCACGGGGAGGAGGCGATAGATTTCTTAAAAGAGAACGGCCTTGGCTACTGCGTGGTGGACGAGCCGAAGATAAGGGGCCTTATGCCTTTCAACCCTGTGGCGACCACGGACCTGGCCTACGTTCGGCTCCACGGTAGAAACAAAAACTGGTACAACGCGCCCCTTGAGGTGCGCTACGACTATTTATATTCCAGAGATGAGCTGACGGAGCTCTTGGAGGACATCGTGAAGCTCGCCATGAAGGCGACGACGACCATGGTCTTTTTCAACAACTGCCACGCCGGCTCCGCCGCCAAGAACGCGGTCGAGCTTGCGAAGATGCTCCTCGATGAAGAGTGATTACTTAAACCCGATTTCTATTTTTCTATACATATCAGCTGTCGCACTTTTTTTGAATTGTTGTAATTGAGGAGAATTCGATATGTCGAAAAAGAGCGAAGATTCTCACGATATCCACCTGAAGCCGATAGGGACGATAAGGACGCCTTACAGGGAGAGGGCGCCCTACCAGCCAATAGAGCGGGACATCGGCGAGGGGAAATTCCGCCTTGTCCTGCTTCCCGAATACGAGGCGGGGCTTGAGGAGCTTTCCAGGTTCAGATACATCTACGTCATCTCCTACCTGAACATGACGGGAACAGGGAGGAGTATGAAGGTCTCGCCCCCCTGGACCGGGGGAAGGGAGGTGGGGCTGTTTGCCAGCAGGTCCCCGAGCCGGCCGAACCCGATAGGGCTCTCGATAGTGAAGCTCCTTCGCATCGAGGGAAACGAGATACTGACGTCTCCCCTCGACATCTTTGACGACACCCCCCTCCTCGACATAAAGCCGTACTTCAAAGAACTCGACGCAAAAGAGGATGCGGACTACGGCTGGCTCGAGGGTACCAAGGGAAGAGAGCACTTAATGGACCATATCCGGGGGGTGCCCCACACGCACGACCATCCACATCGAGAAAACGACCACGATCACGGCAACGACCACGATCACGGCCACAACCACGATCATCGTCACGACCACGATCACGAAGACGAGTAAAGGAGGACGTTTCAAACAGTCCCGTCTCCTCAACTTCGATAACGGGCATCTCAAGTTTCCATGAGGAAAAACCGCCGTAGTTCAAAGACGTGGCCGCCGTATACCAAACAGCCCCTTGGATGAGGGACGCCGATCTTGTCATTTAATCAAGATGCCGTAAATATTAAGAATATTTTTCCCCAAAAAACGTCTTATATGATACGATGCAAAGTCGTTATTTTAATCCCCGACCTGATGGGGATACGATGGAGCGATATTCTAAGTTACCACAATCCTTTGCCACAGGAGGTAATAGATGAAAAAACTGTTGGGAGTTATCTTGATCTTGGTCCTGGTTCTGGCCGTGGCCCTCGGAATAAACTACGCGGTGCAGGAATCGAAGGCCCCGGTGCCGGCGGCCGACCTCGTCGACTACGGCTCCTTCACCACGATCGACGGGCTGAATATACACGTCCGGGTCGAGGGTCTCGAAAAGGGGAACAAGACGCCCATCATCCTGATTCACGGATTCACGGCCAGCCTCTACACCTGGAGGTTCAACATCGAGGAACTGGGGAAGGAGTTTCCCGTATACGCCCTCGATCTGCCCGGCTTCGGCTACAGCGACAAGCCTGAAGACTTTCAGTACGACCTCGACGGCTACGCCGATTTCATCGTCAAGTTCATGGACGCCATGAAGATCAGAAGGGCGATACTTGTCGGGAACTCGATGGGAGGGGGAATCGCCATGAAGACGGCGCTTAACCACCCGGAGAGGGTGGCAAAACTCGTGCTCATAGACTCCATAGGATACGCCGAAGTCAAGAGACGTTTTCTGGTCTTTGCCCTAATGCAATACCCGGTTGTGGGGGAGATACTCATGTCCCTGAATCACCGCAGTGTGGTGGAGCGCTCATTGAAGGGGGGACCTTATTACGACACCTCTTTCGTTACCGACGACGTCGTGGACTCCTACTACAACGTCTACAAGACCGAGTACGCCAGAAAAGTCCCCCTTATTGTAATGAAAAATCTCACGAAAAACTACCCCTTTAAAGAGGGGGATCTAAAAGACATCAAGGCCCCCACCCTCGTAATCTGGGGGTCGAACGACAATCTCATATCCGTTGACGTCGTCGAGAACTTCACCCGGGATATAAAGGGCTCCAGTGCTGTCGTCTTCCCGGAGACGGGGCACATGCCCCAGGAGGAGAAGTCCGATCTGGTAAACGGTCTCATCAAAAACTTCGCCAACGAATAGAGACACACTACAAACGGCAGAGATTTATGGGCGGTTGACATCTCGAGCGGGGAGTCAAAATGAGAATAAAGGGATTGAGCCAGGTGGGGATGGCGGTCAAGGATCTGAGGAAGAGCCTGTGGTTCTATAACGAGATACTGCGATTTCCGATCATCTCGGTCAAGGAGCTGTCGTCCGGGGTAATCGACGAGGTCTACGGCCTCAAGAAAGATCAAAAGGTGAAATTCGCCCTTCTCCGGACCGGGTGGGGAACGATAATCGAGCTCTTCGAGATGCCCCATCTAAAGAAGGAGGCGAAGGCCGACTCGGACCGCCCCGCCATGACGCACATCGCCCTGGACGTGGGAAACATCAAGGGGGCGAAGAGGCGTCTGGCCAAGGCAGGGATCGATCCGGTCTCGGGGCCTATGGTGGTCGAGGGGACTGAGGTCATGTTTCTGAAAGACCCGGACGGCCACCTGGTCGAGCTAATCGATATGGGCGTCTTCTATTACGTCAACAGGTACATCGGGTCTGTCGTCGGGAGGCTTATCTCCAGGGCGAAATACGGGGATCTCGACAAGATTTAGGGGGAGGTAGGCGGTAGGGGATAAACGGGTGACGGCTTAATTTCGGTCTTCCGGGTGCCGGCCGTTGTTCTTCATAGAAAGGCGGCTGATAAAATATCCAAGCATGGCAAGTTGCTCCCGTAACGAAAGTTGGAACCTCCCCGTTTTAAAGACAAAATTTCACAAATTTATTTTGTTGTACAGGCAAATTTTCCTTACAACGTTATTCGGACCAGTCAAAAAAAGGGGCGGACTTAATATTAATGGCCGCCCCTTTCTCTTTATTGCATTAAAATCTGTGTATCGCCCTCCGGACGTGGTGCAATCGTATTTCACATCTATCACTCCGTCATTTGTCCAACACCTATCGGCCTTACGCCTTGACTATCCCTTCTTCTTGAAGAATTCGGCCCTGTTGTACCCATCGGCCAGGGCGGTGTTTACGTGCACGACCCCGGCGTTTAACGTCTTAAAGGGGTAATCATCGGTGATCTCCGGGAGGACATCCGCATCACCCTGATCCTTCAGCACCGTTCCCGCGGGGACGTAGCGGCCCCCGGCCACCCTGATCCCCATCAGGATACACCCCGGCTCCACCACGGCGTTCTTTCCCACCTCCGATTTGAAGACGAGGGTCTGCATCCCGACAAACGTGCCGTCGTCCACCTTGGCCGGGCCGTGGATCTGAACCTGATGGGCCAGGGATACCCTCTTGCCGATATAGACGGCGTACTTTTTTCCCTCCGCCTCGACGAGGTTTTTCGGTATCTCGACCCCGTCCTTCTCGGTCTCCAGGGCGTGGATAATCACCCCGTCCTGGACGTTCGATTCATCGCCCACAAACAGCGGCTGGCCCTCGTCCCCGCGAACCGAGGCGAAGGGGGACACCATGACCCTCCCTCCGATCGTAACGTTTCCGATAACGGCGCCCAGGGGATGTACAAAGGCGGTCTTGTCGACCGCGGGCGTGTATTCCTTCGATGAAAAGTCGGTAATTACGTTTTTATGTTTCATAGGCTCTCTCCCGCGATAAGGTTTTAATTCTATAATTTCTAACCCAACTGGGAATCTTCTATTCTTTCAATCCCGCCTAACGCGCAGATCACGCCCCCTGGATTACCGTTTTCACGGGAATGACATAGTTGGCTTCCCCGGCCTGACCGGGAATGGTTTATTCTGTCATTCCCGGCTTGACCGGCTCATCTGTCTATGTAAATCCAGGGGTGACTGAATCTCCCACTGACAAGCAAGAGCTTGTCAGTGCCACCCGACGCAAATACACCCCCCTTTGGATTCCCGCTTTAACGGGGACTGCATATTGGATTCCTTCCAAACAGTGATCTCTTATCCCCTATATTAAATTCTATTTTAGAAGTACAAACCCGTCAACAAAAAATATGAA
>CAZIWT010000142.1:0-9033 GCA_964542895.1 uncultured Thermodesulfobacteriota bacterium | reverse complement strand
TGGAAAAGGCCTATGCGAACGGTTCTCCCAAAAGCATGATCGAAAAGAGGATAAGGACCACGATCCCTCCGGCGTATACGAGGATCTGGATAACGGCCACGAAATGGGCCGATAGGAGCGCAAAGATAAAGGCCATGAAAAAGAGCGTCCCCAGAAGAAACATAGCCGACCTCATCGGGCTCTTGTGCAGCACCACCATGAGAGAAAAGACAACGATTACGGCCGCAGTCGGGTAAAAGATAATCGCCTCGATCATTCCTTTTTCCTCCTGGTGATGGGTGTCTTCGTGAGGAGCTCCTTGTCGTATTTCAGGTTAGCCCTGTCGTACTGTGCCAGCCTGTAGTTCGTGGTCAGCTCGATAGCATCCTTGGGGCACGCTTCTTCGCACAGTCCGCAGAATATGCACCTGTCAATGTCTATATCATAGGAGACGGGGTATTTCTCTATGTCGGGGTCGTCCGACTCCCCGGCCACGATCGTTATGCAGTTGACCGGGCACACGGTGGCGCAGAGCATACACGCCACGCACAGGACGTTCCCGTCCTCGTCGGTGTTGAGCCTGTGGAGGGCCCTGAAATTCTCGTGGATCGGCATCTCCTCGTCCGGATATTCTATCGTGACCTTTTTCTTGAATACGTGCCTCAAGGTGGTAAAGAGGCCCCTTATCGCCTCCGGAAGATACAACCTCTCCCAAAGGGTCAGATTTCTTGGACGACTGATATTTATAATATTTCTTTTCATCACTATCCGGCAAAAATCGAGAAATTCTTAAAAAAAGTTTCCACCTTATCCCAGAAGTAGAGCACGAAGAGGGCGGTGACAAGGAGGTTTAAAAGCCCCAGGGGAAACAACACCTTCCAGCCGAGGCGCATGATCTGATCGAACCTGAACCTGGGAAACGTCCAGCGTGTCCAAACGAAAAACCAGAGAAAGAAGAAGACCTTTCCGAAGAAAACGGAAAAGCCTATTAATGCGCATATATACTGGTTTTCGATAAACTGGGTGATATCGACAAATGGAAGCTGCCATCCCCCTAAAAAGAGGGTGACGATGAGCGCCGAGAGAACCACCATCGCTGCGTACTCGCCCATGAAGTACATGGCGAACTTCATGGAGCTGTACTCTGTGTGGTATCCCGCGACTATCTCGGAGTCCGCCTCCGGCATGTCGAAGGGGACCCTGTTCGACTCTATCATCGCCGAGACGAGAAAGAGGATAAACCCGATCGGCTGCCAGACGATCCCCCACAGGAACTGGCCCTGCCCCTGAACTATCTCGTTTATCGATACGGTCCCGAACATCATGAAAAGCCCGATGAGGGAGAGTCCCATCGTTATCTCGTAGCTTATCATCTGGGCGGAGCTTCTCAGGGCGCCGAGAATCGAGTACTTGTTGTTGGACGCCCACCCACCCAAGAGTATGGCGTACGTTGCGAAAGAGGAAAAAGCAAGCACAAAGACCACGCCGGCATTTATATCGGCGAGCTGGAGCGGAATCGTTATGGGGTCCCTTCCGGCCAGCTCGATCGTGATGTCGGGGCCGAAGGGGATTACAGAGAACGTTGCTATCACACCGAAAATTATCAACATAGGGGCGAAGTTGAAGAGGAACTTGTCGGCGTTTCTGGGCTGAATGTCCTCTTTGAAGATAAGCTTTACGGCGTCCGCCAGCGGCTGTATGAGCCCGAAGAGGGCTATCCCGAAGATGCTCGTCCTGTTGGGACCGAGCCTGTCCTGGATGAAGCCCGCGCCCCTCCTCTCGAGCCAAGTGAGGATAGGCACCATCCCGAGGGTAAGGGTCAAGATGACGCCGATCTTCGCCAGCGCCGCCGCCGCCAGTATTAAGATGTCTATTATGTCAAAGGAGCCCATATTTTTATGTATCCTTTATCTATTCCATCCTTCTGTTTAAAACCATTTCTCCCGTTTATCCAGTCTATTATCTCTACCCTCTAATATCTTCCCTCTCTCCCATAATATCTTGCCTCTCACCTCCCCATCTCCGGCCCCGAACGACAAATCAGCCAACCCTCTTCTCCACTTCTTTATAGAAGCCGTCGTAGTCCGCCGAGGTCTGTTCGATTGCCGCTGTGAGGTCGGCGAAGGTCTTTGTCAGGTGCACCACGCCCCTCGGCGGCATCACCGCCGCCCCTATCCTCTGGGAGATCCCCTTCGAGTTTATGAACGTCCCGGATTTTTGGCTCCAGTGGGGCGCAGGAATCACGATGTCGGCGTTTTTCTCTATTTCCGGTGTCATTCGGTCTGTAATTACTGCCGTAAATTTCGCCTTCTTCAAGTTCTTCAACGCGTCCGGCAGTCCCGCCTCGAATATCTCGCACCCGAGGAGGAGGACGCCGGTGATATCCTTTGAGTTGAGGCTCTCTTCGATCTTTTTCAGGTTGTCATTTATGCCGAGCTTTTTTGCTCCCGCCGTGTTCGGCGAAAAATCCTCGTTTATGAGGAAGTTTCCTGCCTCCTTCTGTTCGGTTATGTCTTCGACCCTCGATACGAAAGTGATTTTTCCCTTCCCTATGTTTCCGTCCGCGGCAAGTAGTGCTGAGGCCATATCTTCCACCGAGGCCCCGGCGCCGATAACGAGGGCGAAGGCGTCTTTACCACCCCTCTCCCTTATCTCCGAGGCGAGCTCCTCGATCGCCTTCTCCCATGATACTTCGAAGAACTGGTCATCGCCCTTCATCATCGGAAAGGTGACCGGCTCCACTTCGTCCATGTCGTGGTACGTCATTCTTCCGATGTCGCACATCCATATGTCGTTTATATCACCGTTCTCCCTGGGGGTGATGCGATATACGACGTCGTCTTCAACCTCGATGAAGGTGTTGCAGCCGGTGGCACACCTCTGGCAGATGGAGGGCTTTTGGTCCAAGAACCAGACCCTCTTCTTGAAGCGGAAGTCCTTGCTGGTCAGGGCGCCCACGGGGCAGATATCAACCATGCATCCCTGCATGGCGTTTTTGAGATCCCCACCCTCGTAGATTCCCACCTGCTGGTCGTTTCCTCTGAAGAAAATGCCGTACTCCTCTATCCCGAGAATGTCCTTTGCGAAGCGGACGCAGCGGGTGCACGCTATGCAGAGGTTCATGTTTCTGATCAGTCCGCCGCCGATGTCGTGCTTCGGGAAGTCCCTCTTGTCCTCGCTGTACCTGCTGTGCTCGCGGCCGTATCTCCTGGCATATCTCTGGAGGTCGCAGTCCCCCGCCTGATCGCAAACCGGGCAGTTTAGCGGGTGGTTTATCAGGAGGAACTCTATCACTCCGCGCCTCGCCTTCTCCACCCTCTCGGATTTCGTAAAGACCTCCATGCCGTCTTTAGCTACCGTGGAGCACGCCGTCTCGAGCTTTCTCATTCCCTCTATCTCGACGAGGCAGATTCGGCAGGTTCCCCGTATCTTGAGCTTCGGATGATAACAGAGGTGGGGAATCTCGATGCCGTTTCGAAGGGCGGCGTTCAGGATTGTCGTGCCCTCTTCAACGGTCAGCTTCTTATCATCTATTGTCAGGTTAATCATACTCTTTTACTCGTCCCCAAACACAATATATACGGAATACTAATTGCTTACTATAGTTGCTTACTATCCACCAAGTCCCTTATTTAAAAAACTTCCTCCCCCCCGCTACAAGGTTAATAGCTAAAAGGGGCAGCGGCCCTCCTCTATGTGTCTGTCAAACTCGTCTCTGAACTTATTCACGATGGCTATGATCGGCATTGCGGCGGCGTCTCCCAGGGGGCATAGGGTCTTGCCGAAGATGTTGTCCTGAATATCGAGGAGCAGCTCCGGGTCCCCCTTCTTGCCGTTTCCCGCCTCTATCCTCTTGAGTATCTTATAGGTCCAGGTGGTGCCCTCGCGGCAGGGGGTGCACTGGCCGCACGACTCGTGGGCGTAGAACTTGGCCAGCCTTGCGGCCACCTTCACCATGCACCACCTCTCGTCGATTACAATCACCGCCCCCGATCCGAGCATGAACCCGCCCGGCTTTGAGCTTTCGTATGCGAGGTCGAGGTCTTCTATCTCCTTTGGCAGGAGGACAGGCGTCGACGATCCGCCGGGGATGACGCCTTTAAGCTTTCTTCCTTCCACGATTCCGCCGCAGACCTCGTAGATGAGCTTCTTCATGGGAAATCCGAGTGGGAGCTCGTAGACGCCCGGTTTGTTGACGTTACCGCTGACGCAGAAGAGCTTTGTGCCGGCGCTCTCTTCGGTGCCTATGGCTTTATACGCTTCGGCGCCGTTGTTCACGATAAAGGGTACGGCACTCAAAGTCTCAACGTTGTTTATTACCGTCGGGCCCTCGTAGAGACCAACCGCGGCGGGAAACGGGGGCTTGAGTCTCGGGTTTCCCCTGTGCCCCTCGATCGACTCCATGAGCGCCGTTTCGTCCCCGCAGACGTATGAACCTGCTCCCCGGTGGAGTACCAGCTCGAGGCTGTATCCGCTTCCGAGTATGTCTTTGCCGAGGTATCCCGCCTTGTACGCCTCGTTTATCGCCCCCTCCAGGATGTCCGCCTCGTTGTGGTATTCCCCCCTGATGTAGATGAAGGCGATGCCCACGCCTATGGCATACGATGATATTATTATACCCTCTATGAGCTGGTGGGGGTCTTTCATGATCAGGAGCCGATCCTTGAAGGTTCCCGGCTCCCCCTCGTCCGCGTTGCATGCTAGGTATTTCGGCTTGGGGGAGTTTTTATCCACGTATCCCCACTTGACGCCGGCGGGGAATCCCGCGCCGCCCCTTCCCCGGAGTCCCGAGCTCTTTACCTCGTCGACGAGCTCGTCCGGCTCGACCTTGCCGAGGACCTTTTTCAGGGCCTCGTACCCCCCGTTTTTCTCGAAAACGGTAAGCGTGTGAGAATCTTCTAACTCTACTCTGCTGAGAAGGACTGCCTCGGTCATTTCACTTTATCCGAAAATTGATTTATCCCTTTTACACTCTATCTATTGACGTCTTTCCTATTTTGCCGCTTGTATATAATAGCTCATTTAAACCCTCCCATTCCCCTATCTTCCATCCCCCCATTTAACCCGCCCCGATCCTTTAATCAACCCATCCAATAACTTTGGCCAATCCCCGACTCACTTCTTTTTTTTCAGATTATCTATGATCTCGTCGACCGCCTCTATCGTAAGGTTTTCGTAGAAATCCTCGTTTATCTGCATAACGGGCGCGTTGCCGCAGTTTCCGAGGCACTCCACCTCGAGGAGGGAGAAGAGCCCGTCACCCGTGGTCTCTCCGCTTTTTATGCCGAATTTCTTCTTGAGGTGCTCGAAGATGTCCTCACCGCCGGTTATCATGCACGACACGTTGGTGCAGACCTGGATAACGTATTTCCCCATCGGCTTTTTGTAATACATGGTGTAGAAGGTGGCGACCCCGTAGACCCTTACTCTCGGAAGCTCGAGTGCTTCCGCAATGTCGTCCATGGTCTCTTTTGCGAGCCACCCCTTCTCCCTCTGGGCTACGTAAAGGGCCGGCAGGAGAGCGGATTCCGTAGTGGGGTATCTCTTGGCGATCTCTTTTATCTCTTTTATCGAATTGTTTGATAAACTTCCCACCTTGTACTCCTATCTATCCAGCACGTCCTATCTATCCAGCTCACCCGCGACCACGTTTAAGCTTCCCAGGGTAACGACGGCATCGGCCAATAATTTGCCTGTAATCATCGAGGGGAAGGCCTGATAATACGCAAAACAGGGGCTCCTTACGTGAAGCCTGTACGGGTTTTTCTCCCCGTCGCTGACGATGTAGAATCCGAGCTCTCCGTTCGCCCCCTCCACTGCATGGTATATCTCCCCTTCGGGGATATCCTCCATCCCCTCGATGAAGAACATGAAGTGATGGATGAGGCCCTCCATGGAGTCGTATACCTCCTCCTTCGGGGGGAGGATAATCTTCGGGTCGTCGATATTTATTGGGCCCTTGGGAAGCTTATCCAGCACCTGAAGGATGATTCTCATAGATTGATTCATCTCTTCGAGTCTCACGAACGTCCTGTCGTAGTAGTCCCCCCTGTTTCCAACGGGGATGTCGAACTCGAGATCGTCGTAAACAGAGTAGGGTTCGTCTTTGCGTATATCTCTGGCAACACCGCATGCCCTGAGGTTCGGCCCGGAAAATCCCCAGTCGATCGCGTCCTCCGCGCTTATCTCCCCGACTCCTATCGATCTGTCGAGGAATATCCTGTTCTTCTTGATGAGCTTTTCCGTATCTTTTATGGCCACGGGAAGTCCCTTGAGTATCTCCCTCGCTGTGTCCTCGAAACCCTCCGGGAGGTCTCTCACGAGGCCCCCGATCCGCGTGTAGTTGGTGGTCATCCTGGCCCCGCTGACCATCTCGCAGAGCCTGTAAAGCTCCTCCCTGACCCTGAACAGGTACCAGTAAACGGTAAGCGCCCCTGTGTCCACCATGTTCGGACCGAGGCACGTGATGTGATCCATGATCCTCGATACCTCGGAGAGCATCACCCGGATATAGTGGGCGCGCTCCGGGACCTCGATATCCAGAAGCTTCTCTATCGCCTCTGCGTATCCTTGGTTGTTTATGAACGTGGAGACGTAGTTGAGTCTGTCGGTGAAGGGTATAAATTGATGATATGTAAGATCCTCCGCCAGCTTTTCAAAACCGCGGTGTAGGTATCCTATCTCGACGTCCGCCTCCGCGATTATCTCCCCGTCCAGCTTCGCGTAGATGGGCAGCGTTCCGTGGACGGCGGGGTGGGACGGGCCGATATTTATTGGAATCAGATCGTCTTTCGGGTCTTCCTTCAATTTAGTTCCTGCCTTTTCAACCATATAATTACGATATTAATCTAATCAATAATCAAATCAATTATCCTGCCAATCAATTATCCGGCTTTATCACCGGTACGGGGCAGTACTCGTCTTTCGGGGCCACGTCGAAGTCCTTGCGCAGGGGATGTCCCGGGAAATCATCCGGATTCATTATCCTTCGCAGGTCCGGATGGCCCGTAAACGTAATCCCGAACATATCGTACGTCTCCCGCTCGAACCAGTTGGCTCCCTTGTAAACCGATGTCGCCGAGGGGAGCTCTGGCTTGCTCTCCGGGACCTCGGCCTTGATCCTCACACGAACGTTGTTTTTCATCGAGAGGAGATGATAGACGACCTCGAATACGCCCCTGTCTTTCAGGAAATCGACGGCCGTTATATCGGACAGGAAGTTGAACGAGAGTCCCTTGTCGGTCTTCATGAATTTCAGGATTTCATCCACCACCGCGGCATCGACCTTCATGGTGAGCTCTCCTCTGAACTGGGAATCTCCCTTTATCTCTTTTCCGAATTTACCTTTTAGTTTTTTTATTATATCTTCGTATTTCATGTTCGGACCAGATAGATCAAAATCTAATTTAAAAGCTCAACATCACTTAAAATTACCTTCCCCCCTCACTTAAATTACCCCTCTCCTAAAAAATGCCATCCCCCCCCACAAATAATTGTCAGCCCCCCCCTACAGCCCCTTTTCGATCTTCTCCTGAAGCTTCATAAAGCCGTAGAGGAGCGCCTCCGGCCTGGGCGGACATCCCGGGATGTAGACGTCGACCGGTATGACCTTGTCTATTCCCTGGAGAACGCTGTAGCTCTTGAAGAGGCCGCCTGATACGGTGCATGCTCCCATCGCTATTACCCAGTTCGGCTTGGCCATCTGCTCGTATATTCTCCTTAAGATCGCGGCCTGTTTGTTCGTTATGGTTCCCGCCACTATCATCATATCCGCCTGGCGCGGCGAGAATCTTACCAGCTCGGCTCCGAACCTCGACATGTCGAAGTGGGACGCCACGGAGGCCATGAACTCCACGGCGCAGCAGGCCGTCCCGAAAGGCAGCGGCCAGAGGGCGCTCTTTTGCGCCCAGCGCATAACTTTATCGACGGGACCTAAATAGACCTGCATTTGAGGCGCATTCTTTTTCGTTGACTTCATTTCTGCTTTCTAATTCCCTTGGCGAAGTCGATGAGACCCTGCCTGATTAAGTAGACAAATCCCGCAAAAAGTATCGCGACAAAGACTATAATCTCTATGAAGCCCCAGAGACCTATATCTCTTAAGATAACCGCGGTTGGGTAGAGAAAAATCATCTCCACATCGAAGAGGAGAAACGCGATGGCCACGGCGAAGTACATTACGTTGTACCTTCTCCAGCCCGGACCTATGGGATCCTTTCCGCACTCGTAGGTATCGAGCTTGCTGCCGGATCGATCTTTTTTTCCGATGAATGAAGATAGGGCGAGGAAGACAAGGCCCATAAAGATGAGGACAAAGAAGAAGAGGAGAATTGATATGTAACCGATTTGATTATCCATGTTTAACAGCCCTATTCCGTAGATAGAAAGGAGAACTTCAAACGGTGTTTATTTAAATACCTGAAAATCAAAATAAAGCAAATATCAACCAACTCCAACCAACTCGAGATTCAATCAGTTTTCAACTCCAAGTTACAATTCTTAAAACAGCTTCAGCAAACAATATCGTTTGGGAAATTCAATTATCACAAAGCCGTTTTCTTGTCAAGGATAATTATTACAAAAAAGGTATTTTTTTTAAAATCCCCCGTATTGAGACATATATTTTAGGATATCGTCCTTCATCCGCGAGAAAAACTTTTTTCTCAATTCATCCTTGGACGGGAAATATTTACTTGTCTTATAAGTATCCGTCTTTATGGTTATCTCTTTAAAGGTTCGACTGTCAGTAAAGACGGCCGTATATGTCATCATGGCCTCTCCCTCCGCAAGGCCGAAAGTGCTTTTATCCTTTAGACGTTCGTTTCTGTCGGGGAGTACCAAAGCGTCGATATTGATCTTCAGGTTCATATCGGCCCTTTCCGGTTTTATGGTCACCAGAAATCCGAGTTCGTTTATCCTCTTGGTGAGGTCCTCGATGACATCCCTTTTATTGAATACGGTGATAAGATACTCCGGGTTATAATCGAGCTCGATGTAGAGTATCTTGTATTTGGCCGGACTTACCTTCGGCGGTGCGTATACTTCAGGTGTAGA
>CAZIWT010000141.1:0-9085 GCA_964542895.1 uncultured Thermodesulfobacteriota bacterium | reverse complement strand
AAAGTTACTTCCTCCGACGCTGAACGAGGTTAGCAAGAGACACAATAGCCGCCTGGCAAGAAAAAAGGCCGAGGAGGCTTTGGAGGAGAGCGAGAACAGGTATCGCTTCTTGACGGACAATATAATCGAAAATATCTTCAAGGCCGATATGGATCTGAACATTACATTCGTTACCGGGTCGTCCGTCCACACAATAGGCTACACTCCCGAGGAGATGACAGGGAAGAAAATCTGGGAGTTTTGCTCAGATGACGACCGCGGAAAGATTGAAGAAATGATAGCCGCAGGGCTCTCCGAGAAGCCGTCTCATACAAGAAAGACTTTTACGATCAAGCTTATTCACAAGGACGGCCGGGAAATACCCTCCGAGGTAAATGCGGGTATCCTGTATGACGGGGATGGAAAACCGACTGGAATTCAGGGGTCCGTTCGTGATATAACGGAGCAGAAGATTGCCGAGGAGGCGTTAAAAGAGTCCGAGAAGAGATACAGGATGCTCGTGGAGGAGAGCGATGATTTTATATACACTTCCGACTTCGAGGGAAATTTTAAGTACGTCAGCAGCGCCGCCGAAAGGATTATGGGGCTGCACAGGGAAAAACTGAAGGGCAGGAATTTTACCGAAGTCATGACGCCCGAGTCTCAGAAGAGGGCGTCGGAATTGATAAAAAGGCAGCTCAATAAGGAGGATGTGGGCATCTTTGAGATGGAGTTCTACGACAGGGATGGAAATGTGGTTACCGTTGAAACGAGGGAGAAGTGGGAGTGGGAAAACGATAAAGTAGCGGAGGTTCACGGCATTTGCAGAAACATCACCGACAGGAAGCGGGCGGAGAAGGCTCTCGTTGAGAGCGAGGAGAAATTTAGGCTCGCAGCAAAATCTACGGGGGACCTTATTTACGAGCTGGACGTGCCGACGGGCGATTTAGATTGGTGTGGGGATATAGACGCTGTGCTGGGATATAAAAAAGGCAAGTTCAAGAGAACCCTCGACGCGTGGATAGAATCGATACACCCGGACGATGCTAAACTGTTCAAAAATACGATAAAAAGTCAATTGAAAAAGGAGGGATCGTTTTCGGTCGAGTGTCGAATAAGGCGAAAGGACGGCTCCTGGAGGTACTGGATTAATCGCGGGACGACAATGGTCAATGACCTGCGGAAGCCCGTAAAGCTGGTCGGCGCATGTACAGACGTAACAGAGAGGAGGCTGGCCGTCGAGGCGTTGAGGAAGAGCGAGCTGCAGTTAAAGACTATACTTTCCTCTTCAAATGTGGGATAGGTCAAATAAAGGACAGAAAGATCGTTTGGCAAAATGAAGCGATGTCAAATATGTTCGACTTTAAGAGCGAGGATGAGTTCTTGGGAAAGGACACCTCCCTTTTCGTCGTGTCTTTAGATGAACATAAGCGTATTGAAAAACACGTTAGAAATGAGTTGAAGACCAAGGGATATATGGAAATCGATACAAAATTCAAGCGAATCGACGGCACGTTGTTCGACGGCCACATGAGGATAAATCCCGTGGATCCCAAATATCCGGGTCAGGGAGAGATCGTCAGTATCCTGGATATTACTAAAAGAAAGGTCGCCGAGGAGGCGCTGAAGGAGAGCGAGGAGCTCTACAGGAATCTGTTCGAGACCGCCCTCGTCGGCATCTGGAGGGTAAAAATCCAAGACGGCAGGTACCTCCGCTCCAACCTTAAATGCGCGGAGATAGCCGGAGTGAAATCGATTGACGAGTTATTGAAAAAATACAAGGTGTCCGAATTCTTTTCCACCGATGAGAGGAAAAAAATATTTACCCTGCTTAAAGCCGAGGGCGAAATATCGGATTTTGAGACGCATTTCAAACTCAAGGACGGATCGACGAAACATGTTCTTATATCCGCAAAGATGTTTTCCGAGAAAAGCTATATTGAAGGAGTGATAATTGACATCACCCACCGCAAGCAGGCGGAGGCGGCACTGAAGGAGAGTGAGGAGAAATACAGGAATTTGTTTGAAAACTCTATCGAGCCGGTCTTCACCGTAGACCTCGAGGGAAATTTTACGTCGATAAACAAGGCCTTTGAAGAGATGTGTGGTTACAGCAGGGACGAGATGATAGGGAAAAATTACAGTAAATTCGGTAATGCTGAATCGGCGGAGAGAATCTACAAGGCCTATAATCACCTGTATCGTACGGGAGAGCCAATAAAGAACCTCAATTATAAGATGTTGACGAAGGAGGGTGAGGAAATAACAATAGAGAGTTATGTCGATGTAATTCGTAAAGGAGAAAAAGTGGTCGGCTTTCAGGGCGCTATCAGGGACATAACCGAGAGAAAGAGGATAGAGGAACAGCTCTTTCGGGCCCAGAAGATGGAGGCTTTAGGCACATTGGCGGGGGGTATCGCCCACGATTTCAACAACATCCTCGCCACCATCTTGGGATACGCCTCATTTTTGAAGAACAAGGCAGATAGATCAGATCGGTTTTACGAAGGGCTTTCCACAATAGAGAGCTCCGCCTTGAGGGCGTCCGATCTCACCTCTCAGCTCCTCGCCTATTCGAGGAAGGGAAAATTAGAGATAAAACCGATTAATATTAACAGGATTGTGGAGGAGGTCTACAACTTCATCGTCAAGACCTTCGACAAGTCGATAAAGATAAAGATCAAGACGGAGAATGATCTGTGTGCCGTCGAGGGGGACGAGTCCCAGTTGAATCAGGTTATAATGAATCTCGCCATAAATGCCAGAGATGCAATGCCGGACGGGGGTCTCCTTGAGATCATGACGTTTTCTGAGATCGTAGAAAAGGAGACCGATATGGGCTATTTCAGTCTCGATCCTGGGGAATACGTCTGCTTGAAATGTGTCGACACAGGAATAGGGATGGAAGAAGAGATAATCAAGAGGATCTTCGAGCCCTATTTCACAACAAAAGGAGATAAGGGCGGAACGGGGTTGGGAATGAGCGTGGTCTTTGGTATAATAAAGGGACACGATGGTTACATTGATGTCAACAGTGAGCCGGGGAGGGGAACCGATGTCAAGGTATTTTTCCCCGCATCTAAAAAGAAGGAGGAAATCCTTTATAAAGGATTAATAGAGACAAAGAGCGGTTCAGAAACCCTCCTCATAATTGACGATGAAAAGTCAATACTCTCCATGCTGGAGGGCGCTTTGATGGATTATGGATACAAGGTCTTCTCCACAAATTCCGGAGAGGAGGGAGTAAAAATCTATAAGGAGAACGAAGACAAAATTGATCTCGTAATACTCGATATAAAGATGCCGGATATGGATGGAAAAGCCGTATTCGAAGAGATGCTGAAGATAAATCCCGGCGTCAGGGTGCTGCTGGCAAGCGGATTCAGCGAAGAGGAGCAGCACTACGATCTCCTGAAGAGCGGGGCGGCCGGTTTTATTGGAAAGCCCTTTATAGTCGATAAGCTCCTGGAGGCGATAGGGAGGATCATGTTATGATCTGAATATTCTTCCACCGTTGAAATGCTTTTGTAAGAGGTACCTGAAATGACAAGACGTGAATTTGGAAGCAGTGTTGTATTGGTAACAGGCGGGGCCAGCGGAATCGGTCTCGCAATCGCGAGGGAATTCGGGAAAAACGGCGCCAGGACGGCCCTTCTCGACCTGAACAAAAAAAGCCTCGACGATAAGGTAAAGGATCTGAAAAAGGGGGGAATCGAAGCGATGGGGGTGGTCTGCGATGTGACCGATGAGAAGGGATGCAGGGCGGCGGTCGATAAGGTTGTTCAAAATTTCGGAGGGATCGATCTACTCGTCAACAACGCGGGCATCACCCAGAGGAGCGGTTTTCTGAATACGGAAGTCTCCGTTTACCGGAGGGTGATGGATATAAATTTCTTCGGGTCGGTCATCTGCACAAAGGCGGCGATCGACAGCATCATCGAGAGGAGGGGTATGATCATCGCCGTGACGAGCATCGCGGGGCTCGCCCCCCTCCTCGGGCGAACCGGCTACGCCGCCAGCAAGCACGCCATGCACGGCTTTTTCACCTCCTTGAGGGCGGAGCTTAAAAGAGACGGCGTTGATGTGATGATCGTCTGTCCCGGGTTTACAAAGACCAACCTGCAGACGAGGGCCCTCGACGGCGACGGCACGGTAACCAAGCACCCCCAGTCCATCACCGGCAGGCAGTACGAGCCGGAGGAGATAGCCGGGGCGGTTTATAAGGGAGCGGTGAGGAGAAAGAGGCTCCTCGTCTTGAGTTTCGTCGGCAAGTTCACCCACCTACTGAACAAGGTGGCTCCCGGGCTGTACGAGCGGATCATGGTAAAAAAGATGAGCCCGGAGCTGGAGCGATAGATGAGTTGACAGAAAGGTATGTAGTATTCAATATATGAGGGAGTGGTAATTCCATCTCATTATAATAACTGCCGCTCTTCAGGACTCCAGTGGGTTGAAGTATGACTCACTGATTTTTTAAACTATCGTTTCATTTGTTTTAAGCCAGAGAACTATAAAAAGTACTATAAAAACAGCTTTAATTACTGCGTAAGCCGTATGGCTTCTATTGCGATACGGCCTTTGTCTTTCGTAAACCCTGCTTTTAAAACAGCACTTCTACATACCCTTAAGCCCGTACTTCGTGGAGGTTTTACCGGACTATTTTCAAAACTATCAAACAAAGACCGCCCTCTCTTAAAAATCCTCATCAAAAAAAATAAAAAATTGAATTTAACTCCCCAATCTGCTATTTTAGATCGAGAACCCTGCGCCTGCTGTTGACATTATCTAAAAATTGACCGTGTGGCTGGGCGGAAATCATCGAGGATTGAGGCCTCTCGCCGTCTGTTTAAAGCGAATTTGAGGAGTTCGGTCATTGAACGAAGACATCTTCTTTTCCGTTTTCCCGGAGCTTGTATTTGCCCTCTCTTTATTGGGAGTGGTCTTCTTTTGTCTGTATAAGTATCGCTTCTGGGAGAAGAGGAGGCTCGCCTTCGACCGGCTCGCCCGGGAGCTGGGATTATCCTCAGACGATCCCCAACTGAAGTACGAAGACGAGTTATCCGAAACCCTGGGCTCTTACCGTGGGAAAAGGTTCATCGGTGAGATCACCGTTTTCGCAATACGTCTGTTCGGCCCCCGGTTGAGCGTCACAAGAAACGAGCTGAAGGCCCTCCTGTCGCGCCTTCGCCTCTTTACGGGATTTTCCAACGTCAGGATCGTAAACCTCCTGACAAAGGATTCCCCCGGCGGAAAGATATACCTCTTCGAGGGGCTTTTCAGAAAGAGCAGCAACAGGTCTTATTACCGGACGGCGTTTGTCGTCGATGACGAGAGGCTCGATTTCCCCGAGTGCACGGTGGTCCCGGAAAAGCTCGCGAAAAAGCTCTACAAATTTCTGGGCCGCATCGGGCTCGATCAGAAAGATATCGACCTGGAATTCGACCCGGAGTTTTCGTCCTCCTACATCATCAGGGGGGCGGACGAGTTCAAGGTCAGGGAGATATTGAACGCCGGCGTGTGCCGGTGGTTTGTGGGGCTCAAGGAATACAACCCCCACTTCGAGAGCAAGGGGGATGCCTTTGTCATCTATTTCGAGGGGAAAAGGCTCGAGATGGATAAGATCAAGACCCTCTTTTTTGCGGCGGACGAGTTCTTGAGGATGTGGATACACTGATGATAGTTCTTGATAAATGGCGTAATATTTTTGAGAGGTAGCAGTCATGGCTGAAAAGTTCTACAGCGAGAGAAACCTGAAATTCCTGCTCTACGAGGTATTCAACATCGAAGACCTCACGAAGATACCTTACTTTCAGGACCACAGCAGGGAGATGTTCGATATGGCGCTCGATACAGCGGGAAAGATCGGGCGGGACGTCTTGTTTCCCTACTTTATTGAGATGGACAGGGAGCCGCCGAGGCTGGAAAACGGCGAGGTGGTGGTCCACCCGATGATCAGGGATTTCCTTAAAGAATGCGGCGAGGGGGGGTGGCTCTCCTCGATATTCCCATACGACGTCGGCGGGCAGCAGCTCCCGATGACGCTTGCCTTTGCCTGCAACTTCATCTTTTCCTCGGCGAACTTCTCCGCGGCCGTCTACGCGGGCCTGGTGATGGGGGCGGCCCACCTGATTATCTCCTTCGGGACCGACGAGCAGAAGGAGAAGTACCTCCCGCCGATGCTGGAGGGAAGGTGGGGCGGCACGATGGCGCTGACCGAGCCGCAGGCGGGAAGCTCTCTCGGCGACGTTACGTGCACAGCCTATCCCACCGAAGACGGCCACTACAAGCTGCGGGGCCAGAAGATATTCATCTCCGGCAGCGACTACGACTGCGTGGAGAACGTGGTAAACATGGTGCTGGCCAGAACCGACGGCGCCCCGCCTGGGCTTAAAGGTCTGTCCCTCTTTCTGGTTCCGAAGCTAAGGATCGAGGGCGACGGGTCGCTCGTAGGAAACGACATCAACGTTACCGGGATGTACCACAAGATGGGATACAAGGGGTGTCCCATTCTACAGCTCAGCTTCGGGGACGACGACAACTGCCACGGCTACCTCATCGGGGAGGAGAACAGGGGGCTCTTCCACATGTTCCAGATGATGAACGAGGCGAGGCTCATGGTGGGGGTGCAGGCGGTTTCAATCGCATCGGCCGCCTACTACGCCGCCCTCGAGTACGCAAACGAGAGGCCCCAGGGGAGAGACATCATGGAGAAAGACCCGATGAAGCCCCAGGTCCCGATCATCGAGCACGCCGACGTAAAGAGGATGCTGCTCTTCCAGCGTGCCGTCATAGACGGCTCTCTTGCAATCATTTTCCAGAGCACGATGTACGAGGACATGACGAGAAACGGGGACGGCGAAAATGTCGATGAGAACGTCGAGAGATATAAGTTCCTGCTGGACATACTGACGCCGATCGCCAAGACCTATCCCTCCGAGATGGGGATCCACTCGGTAAGCCAGGGGCTACAGTGCTTCGGCGGATACGGCTACTGCGAAGAGTTCCCGCTGGAGCAGTACTACCGCGACGCCCGGATCCACCCGATCCACGAGGGGACGACCGGCATCCAGGGGATGGATCTATTGGGGAGAAAGGTGGTGATGAAGGACGGCAAAGCATTCAAATACTACCTGGAGGAGCTGGAGAAGACAATGGCTGAGGCAAACGGCATAGCCGACCTCAAGCCCTACGCAGAGAGGCTGGATAAGGCGGCGGCGAAGCTCAAGGAGGTCACGGCAAGCCTCGTCGGCTTCGCCCTCAAGGGGGAGATAGAGAGGTACCTGTCGGATGCCGTCCTCTACCTCGAGATGTTCGGGTTAATCACCGTGGCGTGGCAGTGGCTTAAGCAAGGCATTGCCGCGAGTAAGGCCCTCAAGTCAAGCCCGGCCGAGGCTGACGTAAAGTTCTACGAGGGAAAGCTGGTCACGATGAAGTATTTCTTCCACTACGAGCTCCCGAAAATCGAGGGGCTGGCCGTGCGCCTCATGGAGGAGGAGGGGATAACGACGAAGATGGAGGTCGACCACTTTACGGATTAAGTTTTAGATAAAAAATTTCATGCATGGGGAGGCGCCCGATACAAGATTGGGCGCTTCTTTTTGTTTTAAGCTGCTCTTTTTGGGTCTTAAATTTGACAAGGGAGCCTTGGTTTGATATGTTAGAGAAAATTTGAGAATTTGTTTTTTAAATTGGTTTGAAAGGATATAGGATATCAGCACTGTCAAAGAAATCGTTCGGAAGGGAGGCGTGTTTTGAGGACGTCGGATGCAGGAGTTTATTAGACAACAAGGGAAGGTTTGTATCCGTGATTTTGCGAAGGTTGTATAATCATTTTAGCTTAACAGCAAGGAGGGTTGAGGATGGGAGGAAATTTTAAGGTTAGATTTCCAAAGACAGTAACAAATGGTCTTGATCAGGACGAAGAGTATTTTTACTTAATTGAGGGAGACAATCGGGAGAAAAAAGTTCTCTTTCATGAATATGAAAGATTATATAAGATAAAGGGCTTGTACGAACACCTGTTCTACGAGCGCCTTAAATGCAGTTCTCCAAGCAAGGTAACCGAAGCCCTCAGATATGCCATGTCGAATGAACATGAGAACTTCACGGAGCTCCGCGTACTTGATCTTGGAGCGGGAAACGGGATGATGGGAGAGGAATTGAGAAAACAAGGATGTGCGCGTCTCGTCGGCTCTGATATAATCCCCGAAGCGTATGAGGCGTGCAGACGTGACAGGCCGATGGTCTATGATGACTACGAGGTGGCCGATTTCTGCAATTTGACCGATGAACAGAAAGAAGAGCTGAAAGGGTGGTCGTTTAACTGCCTGACCACCGTTGCGGCGCTGGGATTCGGTGATATTCCGGCAAAGGCGTTTGTCGAGGCGTTCAACATCCTTCAGAGCGAGGGTTGGATAGCCTTTAATATCAAGGAGACATTTCTCGACAAGAGCGATGTTACAGGATTTTCCGTGGCCATCCGGGAGCTGATCTTCTCGGAGTATCTCGACATATATTACCTCGACCGCTACCGCCACAGGCTCTCGATGGAGGGCCAGCACCTCTACTACTTCGCCCTGGCGGGGCGGAAGAACGCCGACATACCCGAAGACTTCCTGACATCGATCGGCTTGACGGAATGAGCCGAAACCGGTCGATTCGGACGTAAAGATCTACGAGGGAAAGCTGGTCACGATGAGGTACTTCTTCCACTACGAGCTCCCGAAGATCGAGGGGCTGGCCGTGCGCCTGATGGAGGAGGGGATAACGACCAATATTGAGGTCGTGGAGGCCGACCACTTTACCGATTAAATAGGCAGACAATTTTTTCATGCATGGGGAGGCGCCCGATACACAGTTGGGCGCCTCTTTTACCTTTGTAATAATTCGCCTTTTTTTTCGTGTTGACATGGGGGTGGGGGGGTGGTATTCTAGGGTGAGGATTTGGGAGGTGTGTGGGTATATTTGATTTGAGATTAACATAAGGTTTCAATGGAATCAGAAAACCATACTTATCCTTGGCATGAAAAAGTCGAAGGAACTCAAGTACTTCCAATCATAGATTCAGATGATGATATAATTAGGGTGGTTGCAGGCCCCGGAACTG
>CAZIWT010000140.1:0-9318 GCA_964542895.1 uncultured Thermodesulfobacteriota bacterium | reverse complement strand
TTCTTTTTCATAATCTGTAATCTAAAAAAGGTTAATACAAAATGTTTTGTATGGAAAGATGAAAGGTTAAAATAGTTTTCATTCCCAACAATAATACCGAGACTTCTCTTCGATGTCAACAAAATGATTGATCGTGAGTTTATACTATTGTTGAGGTGAAAAACAGGAAAGAACGTATATTCCAGTGCCTGAATAAAAAGGTTGCCAAAGGCATACACCTTATGATAAATAATCAGTGGGTGGTGTTGGGTTTCACCCTGTTTTTTGTTCGATATTTTCAATGAAAAAGGGAAGGATTTTGATCAAGGACAATATCAAGGAGAGGGTAAAGGAGAGAGAAGGGGAGGGGGAGCTGAGGAGGTCCCGGGAAGGGGGCAGGATATTGACGTTCGACATCCCGGATGTCTGCTCGGCGTCCCTGATTCCGGGAAGGAGCAGGCCCATAAACGGCAGTGGAGGGGACTTCAACGCGGGGAAGATCGGCGATTCTGTATACATCGATCTCAATCTCGGGATAGTGGCCGTGGCGGACGGCCCGGAGAGAAATCCCTCGGCGTCGTCGGCCTTTATCAAGAAGCTGAAGGCGGCCGTCCATGATTCGACCAGCTTCGGCTCGCACCCCGAAGTTTTTTCTGAGACCCTCTTTGAGGGGGCGTTTGGGGAGCTTGTCGAGACGGCAAATGAAATATCGAGGGGGACGGACTACCACAACGCCACGACTTTCTCGGCCCTCTTTACCGGTTTGAGGGACGGAGGTGACGACGGTTCGATAGGCAGGGGAAGGTGCGGGCTTCATTCCGCCGTCCTCCACACCGGAGACAGCATGATATTTAAGATCTCCGCCGGGACGGGGGAGGTCTCGAGGCTGACTAAGACCAATCATTTTCTGATCGGAAGGGCACCGAGGCTGTTTCAGGCCGAGATCTTGTCGAAGGTAGACGAGTCGATCGAGGGGGGGGATACTGTGCTCCTCACCACCGACGGCCTCAACGAACTCGCCAGGAGTCGGGGGGTCACCACCGAGTATTTTTTGAGTGAGGAGGTAGTGGGCCTCGATCCCAGGGGGGTTACAGGGAGGATCGGGTCGTTGGCGGGGGGCGCCAAGATCCGCCTCGATGATATAGGCCTGGTCTGTCTTGTGCCGGGGGCGGCGATCTCCCGCCATCAAAACAAGGCGGTACCGGGGATTATCCTCGAAGATGCGGTGGGTTGAAAGACCCGCGTTTTTACGTGTTTTTAATATGTGAGTTTTTTTAGGGGAGAGATAACGATGATGAAAGGGATTTTGAGGATAAAGGTTAACGGCCCTTCGATTTTGGTACTGGTCGTCTCCGCGCTTTTTCTCTTCTCGTGCGGTGAGATGGGAAAAGAGAATTACGTCCCGATGTTCAAGGGCGGTCCCTCGAGAACCAACTCCTACTCCACGACCGGAAAGCCCCCTTCTGCATCCGTCCTGTGGAAGTTCAAGACCGAAAGGGACATATATTCTTCCCCGGCGGTTTCCAAGGGCGTTGTCTACTTCGGAAGCCACGACAGGAACCTCTACGCCGTGGACGCGAAGACCGGCGTGGAGAAATGGCGCTTTTCGACGGGGCACTGGGTTTCCTCTTCGCCGGCGGTCTCGGGAGGCGTTGTCTACGTCGGCTCCTGGGACGACAACCTATACGCCGTCGATGCAGATACGGGCACGGAAAAGTGGCGCTTCAAGGCGGAAAGGGATGTATCCTCTTCTCCCGCCGTGTCCGGGGGGGTCGTCTACTTCGGGAGCGTGGACAACAACCTGTACGCCGTTGACGCCGAGACTGGGGCGGAGAAATGGCGCTTCAAGACCGGCGGAGACGTGAACTCGTCACCGGCTGTTTTTGAAGGGACCGTATTCTTCGGGAGCAAGGACAAGAATATTTTCGCCGTTGACACGGCGACGGGGGCCGAAAAGTGGCGCTTCTTAACGGGTGGGGACGTGGTTTCGACCCCGGCGGTATCCGGCGGCCTCGTCTACATCGGCTCCGCAGATTCCCACGTCTACGCCCTGGATACGGCCACAGGCAAAGAGATGTGGAAGTTCAAGACCTCGGGATACGCTATGTCATCCCCGGCCGTGGACAATGGGGTGGTCTACGTGGGCAGCAAGGGAGGACTCCTCTATGCACTGGACGCGGCGACGGGCGCCGAGAAGTGGCGCTTCGACGCCGAGAGCGATATTCACTCCTCCCCCGCCGTATCGAAGGGCACGGTCTACTTCGGGAGTATGGACGGCAATATGTACGCAGTCAATGCCGCCGATGGAAAACAGATCTGGCGTCAAGAGATGGAGGCCGGAATACTGTCCTCCCCGGCTGTCGTTGACGGCGTTTTATACTTCGGCTGCTACGACGATTACCTTTATGCATTGTATTAGATGAAGGAGTTGGCTATGAAACTATCGCGATTGAACCCGAACGACTCCGGGGGCTTGGGGGCATCCTTAATTTGGAAGGGTACGGTACTTTTCCTCCTGATCCTTTTTTTATTCCCTCTGACCTCCTTAAGCCAGGAGCTCGAGTGGGAGCTCCGCTCCTCTTCCCATCTGGCTCCCCAGGGAGAGAATTACTACGATGTCTACAGGCTCTTTGACGGTCAGATGGGAACAGCATGGGTGGAGGGGGGAAGTGGGGGCGGTTTCGGCGAATTCATCACGTTGAGGCTGATCGCTATTGCCGGCAACGTGGAAAACTACATTTACCTGAAAGGATTTGAGATTAACAACGGCTACTGCAAGGACAGGGAGACTTGGATCAAAAACGGCAGGGTAAAGAAGATAAGAATATACCTTAATGGGAAGGGAATATATAACGGGAACCTCGAGGATACCATGAGGGAGCAGAGGATCAGCCTCGGGAGACATCTCGTCAAGATCGACGATGTGATAAAGATCGAGATCAGGGGCGTCTACCCAGGAAGTAAATACGAGGACACGGCGATCTCGGAGTTGGTCCCGATATATAGCTTTACGCAATGATCGTCTTTGCCGGCAGGTTGGAATAGGGGATCGTAGCAGCTGGAATGAATGGATAGGGGGAGGCGATTCAGTCCTTGTGCTGTGAGAATGTAGAAGCCGGAGAATTGAATAGGTTTAGGCAATCGAAGCGATGGGGAGACTAAAAGTGAGAGATCGGAGTAATTAACCGATTTTGGAAATGGGGGGATTGGCAAAAGGAAAAGTTGGGGTATGATGGGGTCGTGAGGTTCCTATAGCTATAGGACTGTTAGGACCGGGGGGCCGGGATAGTGTAGGGGGCAACCGGGGTAATGGGTGGTGGGGGGGGTGAGGGTTTTACTCCCCCGCGAATCGCTTAAGCCACGCCGAGACCCGGTCGTCGTAGGAGATTGACCTCAACAGCTCGACAGCCCTTTCCGTCTCGATCCTTTTAGTCTCTGTATCCCTCGATAGATATGCCTTAACGAGGTGTTCCCTTGCTGCCCTCTTCACGGCGAAGAGGGACTCGTAGTAGGCGATGAGGTTTTTTACATCGCTGTCGGCGGACTCCTTGAGCGGCCCTATAGGGTCGATGTAGGTCTTATCCACCCTGACGCCGAGGTGGAGCTGGGGGGATATGGCGTTTCCGGATATACCGGTCAACCCGAGTAAGTCACCCCGCCTTACCCGACTCGGTCCCATATAGGGTTCTTTCAGGTGCATATAGAGGGTCTCCACGCCCCTTCCGTGGTTGATTATCAGGTAGCAGCCCGCATTTTTCCTCTTCTCCCTCACCGTAACCGTTCCGTCCGCCATTGCCCTTATCATGAGGTCGTCAACGTAAAAGTCGAGCCCCCGGTGTTTTCGGGGCGCCCGTTTGAAGTCGTCCCTAAAGGCGCCAAACCAAGGAAGGCCGTCCCTTACCAGGTCTTCGTGCATCGACCCCAGGGAGATGGCGAGAAGCTCCTCTATCGTTTGGGAGGCGAAGGGGGCCGTCAGCTCGATTCCATTTATCGATCCCCATTTTACGCAGTCGAAAGAAGCGGGGGTTTCCCCTGCGACCTCCTCCGCGCACGACTCCGATGCATAAAACAGGGCGTCTAAACCAACGGCGAAGAGGACGACGGTTGTCCCGATAAGTACGGCAATAAAATATTTTAGCCTGTTCATATATCCATAGAGCGTCCGAGTGGCTTAATAGTTACGTGGATCTTCTTGAAAAACCCATTGCGCTGCCGACCCCTTCATGGAGTAAGAGCAGCCCCCTTGACTGGCCGATTTCCCCCTTTTTTTCAAATCGGCTCGGAAGGACCTCCGTCGATCAATCCTTCTTTTTGCCTCCCCCCTTCGGCGGGGTGAGCGCGGGAGGTGGATCCGGGCCGGTGAGCTTCTTGGGTGGAACCGCCGCCGGATGAGCCCCCGGCCTTATGAGCCTTACGATAAAGTATATCCCGAGGGCCAAGATGCCGAAGAAAATCAGGATTATGGCGATGACGGGGAGATAATTTATCTTGTAGGTAACCAGCTGGACGTCGAGGCTTCCGAACCGCTTCATGTTCAGCGCCCACGTGGCGCTTTTCTTGTTCCAGTTCGTGGCGTTGGTTTTTATGATTTTCCCCCGGTAGTTGACGACGAACGTGAGGGGGATATTTTCAAACAGGTCGATATCCCTGCCGTCCGGTCTCGGGGTTCGCTTTCTTACGTAGGTGTAGTTAAGGTTGAGGACGTACCTTTTGAACAGGAAGTAGTCGGTTACGTAAAAGTCGAAGGCGTTGACCTTGGTAATCGTAATATATCCCGGAACTGTCGGTATCTCCCAATGTCCCTCCATCAGCCTCTTGCGTCCGGTTACGATCACCCTGTCCCCCTCGTAATCTGTCTCAACGCTGAATCCTCCGTTTCTCATATCCGTTATGAGATCCTTGAGATAGGGAGCGACTAAGGTGGGGGCGTTGATCTGCAGTGTAACGATCTCGGTGTCGTCCTTGTCGATGGTAATCTCGTACAACACCTCTATACATCCGGAGACGGCGGTAAGGGAGAAGATAAGGATTACTATCGCGATTATTTTCTTCATGATAGGAATATGTCTCCGACTTGGATTGGAGCCCTGTATTTTCTAACCAATAATAGTATCTGCTGGGGGTCTTGTCAAGGAGGAATGAGGGGAAGTGAAATTCGGCCCTTTCTCTTTTTTGCGCCCCTTCCGATTATGGGTCCCCGATCGGCATCCGGCCCTCGAAGGAGGCGGCTTCGTTTTAAGCTATTGGAAGTTGTATTTAGGATTTTTTGGATCGAAGTCGAGATCGGTCAGCCCGACGTTGGTCTTGAGATCCCTGTATCTGTAATCCTCCCACATCTTCCCGTCCGGGCCGTACGACCTGTAGTAGAGGGGGAGGTATCTCTCCCTGTCAATCCCGAAGATGGAGACCGGGGCGTAGTAGGGATAATCTTCTCCGTGGGGGAGTTTTATCCTTATGAGTCTTACCTGTTTCCCGAAGATCTTTTTCGTCCCTATGTCCTCGACGATCATGTTGTCCTTCGGGTGGGCCTTGGCGTGGTCCATGCTTCTTTCGAGGGTGTTCATCATATATATAAGGGAGGATTCGTCTATGGTGTGTCTCGTCCTTTTGCTGGCCATGCTTGATCCCGGTTTGAGATTCAAGATGATTCCATCGAGGGCTCCACCCATGTGTCCCATCATCTTGCCGTCGTTCCACCCCTCCCTGTATATTATCTCCTGCCCGTTATTCACTTCCCCTATGGAGCGGAGATAGACCGAGTTCGGCCTCTTGAATTTGTATAAAATCACCTCCTCCGGCAGCAGCTTCCCCCCCACCCTTTGAACCTGGTGAACGACGACAATATAGTCATCCACGCCCTTCATGGTGCCGATGCATATCCTGAGCGCTTCGGCCGGATCGAGGTTCTGCTCACAATGAAGGCTCAAGGGGATTAGAGTGAGAATCAGTATTGAGATTGCAACTATGAAATTTAAGCGCTTCATGGATTTCATTTTATCATTCTGGTCAAAGAATTTATTTTAAGTTCAATGGGGGCTTTGTCCCTGAAGTTTTTTGACCCGGTGAAAACCGGGATCACCACCGACGCTTTCATCTAAATAGCAATCTTCTTTCGATTAAGGCTGATTTTTCGGAAAAGCGATCAGGATATCGGTCCCGACGCCGATTTTACTGTCGACCTCGATCACCCCGTCGTGCGCCTCCACGATCTGCTTGACCGTCGAGAGACCGAGTCCCGTTCCACCGTCCTTAGTGGAGAAGAAGGGATCGAAGATCACCGATTGAATATCCTCCTCTATTCCGGCTCCGCTGTCTGTGATCTTAATCACCAAAAATCCACCGTAATCCTCGTTGTTGTCCCCGATGGTTACCTTTATCGTTCCGCCGTCAGATATGGCATCGGATGAGTTGAGGAAGATATTCCAGAAAACCTGCTTCAGCTGCTGGAAATCGCCCTCTATATTAGTGTCATCGGAAAATGTGGTCTCGATCCCGATCCTGCTCTCCCCCTTGGGAGTATTTTTGAAGACCGCGATGGTTTCGTTGATCACGCTTGCAATATCCAGCATCTCCTTTTTCACCTCTATCGGTTTGGCGTACATCAGGAAATTCGTTATGAGGTGATTCAGCCGGTCGATCTCCTGGAGGATTATCTCCATCAGGTTTACGTTTTTTCCCTCAAGTGGCAGCTCGTTTTTTAGAATTTGGATTGACCCGCTCATGGCGGCCAGGGGATTTCTTATTTCATGGGCCAGGTTGGCGGCGAGCTTGCCGAGGGTGGCGAGCCTGTCCGACTTCTTTACCTCCTCTTCCATCTCCATGAGTCGGGTGATGTCCTGAAAGAGGATGATCTTGCCTGCGGTTTTCCCCCGGGCGTTCTTCAGCGGCGAGACGGAGAAGCCGAGCACGTATCTCTTCTTATACTTCGTCTCGTATTCCATTGTCCAGCGGTTTAAGTTGTTCCTGTATTTTTGGCTCTCGATCCTCTTGATTTTAGAGACGATGCCGGTCAACAACTCCCCTATCGGTTTTAGGTAGACCTCTTCCAGCGTCGTTTCCGTGATCTTTTCCGCCTGGCGGTTTATGGAGATGATCTCGTTGTTCGTGTTTATCGTGATTACTCCTGTCTGGATGTTCTGGATATTGTCGTTATTCAACATCTTCAGTTCTTCGTAGTCTATCTCCTTTTCTATCAGCTCTTCTCCCGCCCTCTTGAGCTGTTCGGCGAGGTACCCGGAGAGGAAGGCCACGAGGTAGAAGGCGACGATGTTGATAAAGATATTATAGAAGATATCGCTTTCCTTGTAACTGAGCTTTGCGCCGCTGATGTAGGGGGATATTATCCCGTAGTAGTCGAGGTCGACGAGGACGCCGTAGACTATTCCGGAGAGGGACGCCGTGAGGAATCCCCCCGTCCGGTAGAGGATAATGCTTGCGCTGATGATAATGACGATATAGAGAAATGTGAATATGCTCTCGATGCCTCCTGTAATAAATATCAGGGCGGTGACGATGAGGACGTCGAGAAAGAACTGGACATACGTGAAGATCTTGAGATTTTTAAGTATCCTGAAGAGAACTATATATATCGCCGTCAGGAAATAGGTAAATGCGATCACGAAATAGATCAGCTTGAGATCCGGGACGAGCTGGGAGACCTTTTCTGTAATCTGCAGGATTACCGAGGTCCAGAGGAGAACCGAGATGAGCACCACGCGAAAGAACATCAATATCTCGATATTTTTCCGCAAATCTCCGACGGGTTTTTTTACTTGTTTAAACACCATAATTCTTAAAAAGGTGGATGGAAGGTAAGGCTGCCGATGTTCTCAAATCCAGCATTGTACTTTTTGAACTTGCGAACGGCGATCTTCTGAGATCCGTCTATCCTCCCCCCATAGCGGCGGCCATGTTGAATATGGGAAGGTAGAGGGCGATAACCATTCCGCCGACGACCACCCCGAGAAAGACCATGAGCATCGGCTCCAAGAGGGAGGTAAGCGCCGCCACGGCGTTATCGACCTCGTCGTCGTAGAAATCCGCTATCTTGTTGAGCATGGCGTCCATGTTACCGGTGGCCTCCCCCACCGCAACCATCTGGACGACCATGGGCGGGAACACCTTGCTCTGGCTCATCGGCTCGGCGATTGTCTTTCCCTCGCTGATACCGGTCCTTGTGGCCATAACCTCGATTTCCACCGTCTTGTTTCCTGCGGTCTTTGCGGTGATCTCAAGGGCGTCCATGATGGGCACGCCGCTGGATATCATGGTTCCCAATGTCCTTGTGAACCGGGCGACCGCAACTTTTTTCAATAGTGGGCCGAAGATTGGCACCTTTAATATGAGATCGTCTACTATTCTATTGCCTAAGTCGGTTCGGTAAAAATATGTAAAGGAGATTACGAATACAATACCCACGATCACGGCGATGTAGAGTTTTGTTTTGATGAAGTTGCTTAGATTTACGAGAATTTGAGTTGGGATGGGCAGCGCGACCCCGGCGCTTGCAAACATCTCCTTGAACATCGGAACGACGAAGACCATTAGGATGCCCGTAATGACAACGGCCACACCAACGATGGTTGAGGGATAGACGAGGGCGCCCTTGACCTTGGCTTTTAGTGCCTCCGCCTTTTCTATGTAGGCCGCGAGGCGGTTCAATATTGTATCGAGTATACCGCCGACCTCGCCGGCCGCCACGAGATTGACGTATAGGGCGTCGAAGACCTTGGGGTGTTTGCTCAAGGCATCGGCGAAGGTCGCGCCGCCTTCAACATCTTCCTTGACGTTGAGGATAATGTTCCTGAAGGTTTTTTTCTCCTGCTGGCTTCCGAGGATATCCAGACACTGAACGAGGGGGAGACCCGCGTCGATCATGGTGGCGAACTGACGCGTGAAGATTACAAGGTCCTTTTTAGTGGGCTTGGGCTCGAGGCCCGGGATCGCAAGGTCCATATCCATGGTGAAGCCCTTTTTTTCCGAAAGGGTGCTGGGAGTTATGTTTTTTTGTTTTAAAAGCGCTGTTGCTGCCGCCTGGTTTGCTGCCTCTACCTCGCCGGTTTGCATCGCTCCGGTATTGTCCCTCCCCGTCCATTTAAAAACAGGCATTTTGCTCCCCTTTTAGATATCAATGAAAAGCTTTTATATCTTTAAGGTCAAGATTAAACAGAATGATATAAAAACGGTTCCACTGATCGATTGATTTTTTGTTAGCTTATAATTCAATATGGAGATGACAAATCTAAATAAAATAAGGTCTTTGAATATCCGCTCCCTTTTACCCCTTACCTTTTTATCGCCCACCCCCTATCGATCACCTGTATCATATTTATAGATTCT
>CAZIWT010000139.1:3123-9320 GCA_964542895.1 uncultured Thermodesulfobacteriota bacterium | reverse complement strand
TGCCTCCAAAACGAGGGGAGATTTGGGATATTCGTCCAGAAGCCTCTGGTAATACTCCACTGCCTTATCGATCTTTCCCGATCCCTCGATGAAGTATGTGTTTGCAATATTGTAGTAGATCTCCGGCTTAAGCTTTGTGTTCGGGTAGCTGTCCAGCAGGATGAGATACTCGAGTCTCGCCTGATCAAAATCCCTCTTGTACGCGAAACACTGGGCCAATTTATACTGGTACTTGTCTATATCCTTATGATTGGGGTATTTCTCGATGAGCTTTCTGATCTCGATGATGGCCTGCTCGTAGTTCTCGAGCCTGTCCATATATATCTCTATGATGTCCACCTGGGCGTCAAATGCGAGTTCGTGTTTGGGATAGTAGTATATCAGGCACGCGAAATCTTCTATCGCATTGTCGTAATCCTTGAGATAAAGGCTGTAAATAGTCCCGCTTCTATAAAGGGCCTTTGGCGCCAGGCTCGACTCCGGGTATTTCATTGCTATGCTTCTGAATCCCCTGCTTCCCTTTGCGGCGTCTCGATACCGCCCCTTTTCGTACATCCTCTCAGCCCTCGCGAAATCCTCGGCGGCGGGGTCCTTGCTGCAGCTGAAAAATCCAAGCAGGACAAGGACTGAAATCATCAAAGACAGCGTTAGGGCATTAGCCCTGTTTTCAATCCTCATTTTCTCCCTCCTTTTCCGCCAACACGACCATTCCCGTGAGCCTCTCTTCCTTGTCCAGATTCATCATCTTCACGCCCTGGGTGTTTCTCCCCTGAATCGGAACGTCCTTTGCGTTAAGCCTGATAAATTTCCCCTTGCTGGAGATCATTATAACCTCGTGGTCCTTCGTTACCATCTTCACCCGGATCACCTTTCCCGTCTTGGCGGTGGTCTTCAAGGTAATAACTCCCCTTCCGCCCCTCTTCTGCTTCGGGTATTCCGATGTCTTCGAGCGCTTCCCGAAGCCTCTCTCCGTCACCGCAAGGAGTGTCGTTCCCTTTTCCACGAGGTCCGCCCCAACCACCGTGTCTTCCTTATCCAGGCTTACCGCCTTTACTCCCTGGGCGCTCCTTCCCATCGCCCTTACCTCGTCCTCCTTGAAGCGTGTGGCGTAGCCCTTTGCCGTTGCGACGACCAATTCCTTTCCCTTGCTCACCCACAGGGCGGAGACAAGCCGGTTCCCCTCCGTCAGGCCGATGGCGACGAGTCCCGAGTGCTTGGCGTTTTTAAACTCCGAGCCCCCGGTCTTTTTTATCATTCCGTTCTTTGTGGCCATCACGATATGATAACCGCTTGCGGCCGAGTCCTCCGTCTCACCTTCGGAATCGCTTATCGCCAGCAGTGACGCGATCTTTTCATCCGGCAGCATCTGAACGAGGTTTGCGACGGACCTTCCCCGCCCGACCCTGCCCCCCTGGGGTATCTCGTGAACCCTGAGACCGTACGCCCTGCCCGCATCGGTAAAGATGAGGATCTGGTCGTGGGTTCGCGCCACAAAGAGGCTCTCCACGAAATCCCCCTCGGTTGTATCCATCCCGCTCATACCCTTACCGCCGCGCTTCTGGGAGCGGTAGAGGTTGAGGGGGGTCCTCTTTATGTAGCCGTTGTGGGAGACCGTAACCACCATGTCCTCCTGGGCGACGAGGTCCTCTATCGTCAGCTCCTTGGTCTCCTCAATGATCTCGGTCCTCCTCTCGTCGGCGAACTCCTCCTTTATTTCCTTCAGCTCTCCTATTATGACATTTACAAGGACCTTCTCGTCCGACAGTATCTTCTTGAGCTCTTTTATCAGCGCCAGGACCTCCTCGTATTCTTTAACGACCTTCTCTATCTCGAGGGAAGTCAGTCTCCCGAGGCGCATATCGAGGATTGCCTGGGCCTGGATATCCGAAAACTTGAACCTGTCTATCAGCCGCTGCTTTGCCTCCGGCTGATTCACCGAGCTCTTGATTATGGAGATTACCTCGTCGATGTTCTCCAGGGCCTTTACAAGCCCCACGAGGATATGGGCGCGCTCCTCGGCCCTCTTGAGATTATACCTCGTCCTCCTTAAAACGACCTCCCGCCTGTGGTATATGAAATGTAGAAGGGCATCTTTGAGGTTCAGAATTTCGGGCCTGCCGTTGACTATGGCGAGCATAATGACCCCGAAGCTGCTCTCCATGGGGGTAGTCTTATAGAGGCGGTTTAAGACTATGGGGGGAACCGCATCCTTTCTGAGCTCTATGACTATCCTCATACCCTCACGGTCCGACTCGTCGCGAAGGTCGCTTATCCCCTCTATCTTCCTGTTCCTGACGAGGTCCGCTATCCTTTCTATGAGTTTCGCCTTGTTTACGCTGTAGGGGATCTCCGTTATGATTATCGCCTTTTTGCCCGTCCTCGGCTGCGTCTCTATCATCGCCCTGGCCCTGATGACTATCCTCCCCCGCCCCTTCTCGTATGCGTCCTTGATGCCCCCTGCCCCGTATATAAATCCTTTCGTAGGAAAATCCGGGCCCGGAATATGCTTCATAAGCTTCTTTATTGGTATCTCGGGATCCTTTATCACGGCGATTATACCATCGATCAGCTCACCCAGGTTGTGGGGAGGTATGTTCGTCGCCATGCCCACGGCTATTCCGGATGTGCCGTTCAGGAGGAGGTTCGGGAATCTGGCGGGCAGCACCAGCGGCTCTTCGGTGGTCTCATCGTAATTCGGGACAAAGTCCACGGTCTCCTTCTCTATATCCTCGAGTAGGAACTTGGCGAGCCTTGCCATCTTTACCTCGGTGTACCTCATGGCCGCGGGCGGGTCTCCGTCGACGGAGCCGAAGTTACCCTGACCTTCCACCAGGGTGTGTCTCATGCTGAAGTCCTGGGCCATCCTGACGAGCGCGTCGTAGACGGCTGTGTCTCCGTGGGGGTGATATTTACCTATCACGTCACCGACCACCCTCGCCGACTTCTTTGGGGGCTGGTCGTGGAAGTTCTTGAGATCGTACATCCCGTAGAGGATCCTTCTGTGGACCGGCTTAAGGCCGTCCTTCACGTCCGGGATTGCGCGCCCTATGATTACACTCATGGCGTAATCGATATAAGAGCGCCTCATCTCGTCTTCGATGTTTATCGCCGTATGAAGTTTCTGATCACCCATAGATTATCCCTGTTTTTTTACGCGAACTCCAGGTGGAATCCCAAAACCGGTCGTTAATCACAACGATTTCTTCGTGAGCATGGACACTGCCTCCCACGTTTTATCAATTTGTATTTCAGCCTTTTAAACTCAACTTTTAAACTCAAGAACGGCCGTGACCGATGCCGCACAGCACCGTAATAGACTATCCACGTTTTGCCGATCTTTTGTCTTTTTTATCACCCGGATCTCGGTGACTCAGAGAAGCTATTATAGCGTAAGACTGATATATTGGCAATCACATTGAGCTGTTATCTCGGCCTGGGGCTTCAATTAATTCCTATGTAAAGTCCTTCCTATATCCCGCTTAGGTCCCGTTACCCGCTTACACAATTTGTATATAATGGACGTCCAGACATCTCCCACCGCCAGCTTTCATCGCTTCCCCCCGCCTGCACAAATCGCAGGCCCTACCATCTCCCACCAACCAATGATCTCCCACCAACCCTTCTATCACCGACGGCCGTTATATATCGAGGTTCCTCACGTCCAGGGCGTGCTTCTCTATGAAATTTCGCCGCTGCTCAACCTGGTCGCCCATCAGGATGGTGAATATCTCGTCCGCCGCGACCGAATCCTCCACGTTGACCTTAAGCAGTGTCCTTCTCTCCGGGTCCATCGTGGTATCCCAGAGCTGTTCCGGGTTCATCTCTCCCAGCCCCTTGTACCTCTGGATGGTCTGCCCCTTCTTTCCCTGGTTGAGCAGAAAGTCTATTACGTCCCTGAAGCTTTTCAGCTCTATCTTAGCCTCGCCGTTCTTTATCGTGTAGGGCGAATCCCCTATCTCGCTCAGCTCCTCGGCGAGCCTCCTCAGCTCCATAAACTCGGGGGATTTTAACAGCTCCAGATCGAATATCGAGCTCCTTACGCTCCCGTTGCGGCCCGTCCTGCAGGTTATCTGCGTGCCCTCGTGCTCCGTATCCTCCCCTATCTCGAATTCCAGTACATCTATTTTCGTCTCGAGTTTCTTGATGTATGTCTCAACGTTGGAGAGAACCTTCTTAAGCTCGCTCCTCTTCTTTTTCTTAAGGTTCTCCTCTACAAGCTTTTTCTCTACGGCGAACGCCCGTAAAAGCTCCTTGTCCATCTTCCTCTTGTCGAGCCTATCGAGGATACGCTCGTACAACATCATCTTCTCTATGAGCCTTATAAGCTGCTTTCCCGAGACCTGTTTTCCGTTAGGCTTAATGAGCTTTGTGTCCTCGACCCCGATGTCAAGGAGGTAGGACTCGAGTGCGGACTCGTCCTTGATGTAAGACTCCGCCTTCCCTTTCTTTACGCGGAACAGGGGCGGCTGGGCGATGTAGAGATATCCCCGCTCCACCAGCTCAGTCATATGTCTGTAAAAAAAGGTCAACAGGAGGGTCCTGATGTGGGACCCGTCCACGTCTGCATCGGTCATTATTATAATCTTGTGGTACCTTATCTTGGAGATGTCGAAGTCGCCCGGTCCGATTCCCGTTCCGAGGGCCGTTATTATGGTCTTTATCTCCTCAGACGACAGCATCTTGTCGAACCTCGATTTCTCCACGTTCAGTATCTTCCCCTTCAGCGTTAGTATCGCCTGGTTTCTCCTGTCCCTCCCGCTCTTGGCGGACCCCCCGGCGCTCTCCCCCTCGACGAGGTATATCTCGCTCAGGGCGGGGTCCCTCTCCTGGCAGTCGGCGAGCTTCCCCGGCAGCGACGACGACTCGAGTGCGCTTTTCCTCCTCGTAAGCTCCTTCGCCTTCTTCGCGGCCTCCCGGGCCTGGGCTGCTTCCACTCCCTTTTTTATGACCTTTCTCGCCACCGTCGGGTTCTCCTCAAGGTAGGATGAGAACCTCTCGTTTATCATCGCCTCCATGATACCCTTTATCTCGGAGTTTCCGAGCTTTCCCTTCGTCTGTCCCTCGAACTGCGGGTTCCTTATCTTTATCGAGAGGACGGCCGTCATCCCTTCCCTCACGTCGTCCCCGGAGAGGTTGTCCTTCAGCGACTTCAAAAGCTTGTTTGACTGGGCGTAGTTGTTTATGGTCCTTGTGAGGGCGGAGCGAAAACCCACCACGTGGGTTCCCCCTTCCCTGGTGTGTATGTTGTTGACAAAGGAGAACATGCTCTCCTTGTAGGAGTCGTTGTACTGTATAGCGCACTCCATGAGAACGCTGTCCCTCTCCAGCTCGAAGTATATCGGCTTTGGATGGAGCGGCTTCTTGTTCCTGTTGAGGTGCTCGACAAAGGAGACTATCCCTCCCTTGTACATGAACTCGTGATCCTTGCCGTCCCTCTCGTCGGTGATATCTATCTTTATTCCCTTCGTCAAAAAGGCGAGCTCCCTGAGCCTCTCCGAGAGTATGTCGAAGGAGTACTCGGTCTCCTCGAATATGAGGTCGTCCGGCTTGAACTTGATCTTGGTACCACGCCTCTTAGTCGTGCCTATCACCTTGAGCTTGTCGAGGGGTTTACCCATCACGTACTTCTGATGGTATACCTTTCCGTCCCTCTTTATCTCCATGTCGAGCTCTTTCGAGAGGGCGTTCACGACACTTACGCCTACGCCGTGTAAACCCCCCGAGTACTTGTAAGTCTCCCCGTCGAACTTACCCCCAGAGTGGAGGGTCGTCATGACGACCTCCGCCGCTGGCCTCTTCTCTATCTTGTGCATATCCACAGGGATACCCCTTCCGTTGTCGATTACGGTAATGGAGTTGTCTGTGTGAATATAAACCTTGATCTTCGTGCAGTGTCCCGCCATCGCCTCGTCTATCGCGTTATCCACTACCTCGTAGACGAGGTGATGGAGACCCGCCGATCCGGTCGAGCCTATATACATGGCCGGTCTCTTCCTGACCGCCTCGAATCCCTCGAGGACTTTTATTGTATCAGCGTCGTACTTACCCATGAGTTGCGTTTCTAATAACCGTTTTTGACGATAACTACTAAAGTTACTTTCCAACGAAAAACCTTATTATTATATCACATGTTTTCTTCCAATGGAATGAAAATCTAAATCTTCATCGGCATTATAATGAAATAGTAGTTCTTGTCC
>CAZIWT010000139.1:0-3023 GCA_964542895.1 uncultured Thermodesulfobacteriota bacterium | reverse complement strand
TGGAATGAAAATCTAAATCTTCATCGGCATTATAATGAAATAGTAGTTCTTGTCCTCCACCGGATGAATTTCTCCAGGACTCGATTCATCCAGAAGCATCATCTCGACCTTTTCCTCCTCCACCACATTCAATATGTCCAACATGTAGTTTGCATTGAAGCCTACGTCCATATCAGCCCCTGTGTAATCAACCTTTATCTCCTCCTTCGCCGTTCCCATATTAGGACTCTCGGATGTGACCTCGACAGAATCTTTTGTTATGTGAAACTTGACCATCTTTATACGGTCCGCCGACACAACCGACACCCTTCTAAGCGTCTGAGCGAACTCGCGCGATGAAAATATCAATTTCTTGTCGTTGTTCTTCGGAATTACCTGCTTGTAGTCCGGGAATGTCCCGTCCACAAGCCTCATTACAAGACTTAGGTCGTCCCTCTTTACCATCAAATTACTCTCCTCGAGCTTCATACCCACTGTCTCCTTACCCTCGTCCAATACTCTTCTCAGCTCCATCATTCCCTTTCTCGGCGCAATTATCCCCTGACCCGGAGAGAGGGGAAAATTACCTTCGAGGGGAGTATCCGCCAGCGAGAGTCTGTGGCCGTCCGTCGCAACCATCCTTAAATTCAACCCACTTCCCTCCTCAACGGTCTCCACGTAAACACCAGAGAGGTGGTATCTCATATCTTCATGGGATACGGAGAATATGGTCTTATCAATCATTCCCTTTAGGACGTCGGGATCTATCTTCCACTGTGCTTCACCTTCGAAGGAGGGTATGTTTGGATAATCCTCCACAGACAGACCGACCAGATTGAAAACCGACCTGACCGCCAGAAGCTCCATCCAGTTGTTTTCTTTTTTCTTACAGTGAATGTTCGTTCCCTCCGGTATCTGTCTTACAACCTCAAAGAGAGTCCTTGCATCAACAGTTATCCCACCTTCCGATATGACCTCCGCTTTATAGCTTCCGCTGATTCCCACCTCGAGATCTGTTGCCTCTATTACGAGCTTACTTCCGCTGGATTTTAAAAGTACATTGGAAAGAATTTTTATCGTGTTTTTCTTTTCAACTATGCTTTGTGTTCTGGAAAGCCCCTTTAATAGCTCTTCCTGTTTTATCTTGAATTCCATTGTTTCCCCCGTTTGAATATTCCTATAATAATTACTTTTTTATAATTACAACTTAGTAGTATTAGGTGCTGTGGATTGTTGAAAAACCCTATTTTATTCCCATAAGTATATAACAAAACAAGGTTTTACCAAACTAAAAAGAAATAAAAAAAAGATGGAAAATATGTGAAAAAGATCTGTTTTGAGCTAAATTTGAAAAAAACCGTATTTTCCAACAGAATATATACATAACTTACCAACAGATATTTTGAAAAAATGTTCAAAAAAACAAAAAGATATATATGCAGGTAAAATAAAACACTTTAAAGCGATATATATTGGTTTTTCGATGCTCACATGGGGATTAAACAAAAGAAAGGACTTTAAAAAAGCGGATGAAAAAAAGAAAAAGGTAAATTAAATCCCCCTGTCCCCTCAATTCCCCTTATCCTCCACATTCCCTCGGTCCCCCTATCCCCTCAGCTTGATCTGGTTTTCTATCTTAAATATTGTGTTCTTAAATTCCTTGTTGTTGGCTATCCGATCCTCGATCTTCTTCACGGCATGGATTACCGTAGAGTGGTCCTTGCCGCCGAACTTTTTTCCTATCTCCGGGTAGGAGGAATTGCCGATCTCCCTGCAGAGGTACATGGCGATATGCCTCGGCTCGGAGAGGGACTTGATCCTCTTTTTGGACCTGATATCAGACACCTTTATCTTGAAATATTTACAAACCGCCTTCTGGATATTTTCAATGCTCTCGGGATTGTCTTTGTCGCCGACGAAGTTTCTCAGAGCGGTTCGGGCGAAATCCACCGTAATATCTTTGCCGTCGAGGGAGGCCTCAGCAATCAGTCTCGTCAGCATTCCCTCCAGCTCCCTAATATTCGGCTTCTTATTGATGATCGAGGCCATGAAGAAAGCGAGGTCATCCTGAAGCTCAAGGGAGTGTATCTTTTCCGCCTTCTCCTTCAGGATGGCAACGATGTGTTCCGTGTCCGGGTAATCTATATCGGCGATGAGCCCCCACTCGAAGCGCGAGCGGAGCCTCTCTTCGAGGCCGGCTATCTCCTTGGTTATCTTGTCGCTGGTGAGAACTATCTGCTTGTTGTTCTCGTAGAGGGTGTTGAATGTGTGAAAGAACTCCTCCTGGGTCTGTTTCTTTCCGGCAAAGAACTGGATGTCGTCTACAAGGAGGATGTCCATGCTTCTATATTTTTTCCTGAACTCGTCCATCTTCTCGTATCTGATCGATTTTACGAGCTCATTCACGAACTCTTCCGACGTTATGTAGTATACTCTCGAGCCGTCGTTCTTGTCGAGGATGCCATGACCGATGGCGTTCAAAAGATGAGTTTTTCCCAGTCCCACACCGCCATAGATGAACAGGGGATTGTACTCCCTTGCGGGGTTTTCCACAACTTTTTCACAGGCCGCCTTAGCAAACTCGTTCGAAGGCCCCTTAACGAAGTTTGCGAGGGTATAATCAGATCTGAGCTTCTGGCGCCATACCTTGTCATCTACTTCCTTGGCGGGGATCTCCACCTCTATATTGAAATCCCCGCTTTTACTGGGAGGATTGTTCTCGACAACCACGAGCTCCACGTCAAATCCCCTGTCCTTTTTACTTCCCGAATGATTTACTGCATCCATGATGATGGACATGTAGTTTTCGCTTATCCAATCCTTAAAAAACTTGTTCGGCACCTCAAGAAAGACACAATCGTTCCTAATTTCAACAAATTTCATCGACTTGAACCAAAGATCGAAGGTGTTTTCCGGAACCTTCTTTTTTAGTGCTCCTACCGCGCTGTTCCATATCTCCATGATCGTCCACCTAAAAAAGCTATTTTACAAATAATATTAAATAGTTATTACAGGGTGCTATGTGGAAAAAACGGATTAAGTAA
>CAZIWT010000138.1:0-9384 GCA_964542895.1 uncultured Thermodesulfobacteriota bacterium | reverse complement strand
GTATGAATGAAATCCGGAAACTTAAGGGGATCACGGATAAAGAAAACTGGGGTGTTGTTTCCTACCATGTCGTAGTTGCCCTCTTCCGTGTAGAATTTCAGGGCAAATCCCCGTGGATCCCTTTCGGAATCGGCGGAACCCTTCTCACCGCCGACGGTGGAAAACCTCGCAAAGACTTCGGTCTTCTTTCCCACTTCCGATAAAAAATCGGCACAGGTATACTTCGTCACATCGTTGGTTACTTCAAAATAGCCGTGGGCCCCCGCCCCCTTGGCATGCACGACACGCTCCGGAATTCTCTCCCTGTCAAAATGTGCGAGCTTTTCTGTAAGATGAACATCCTGTATGAGCACAGGGCCCTTTAATCCGGCCGTCATCGAGTTTAAATCATTGTCCACCGGCATGCCGAAACCGGTGGTAAGAACTCTTTTTTTACCTTTCATTTTTCCCCTCCTTTGTTATTACTTTTTACTTTGCTCTTCTTGTTTGCTTTGCAAACAAATTGAACACACACCCCTCATTTCAACATGAGTGCTCATAACACTGCCCAGCATCTCAACATTCTCGGGGATTCCCAAATGACTGAACTGATCATTATCAAAATCAAGTACGGCCCCACATTCTGTACAAATAAAATGATGATGAGTATCCATATTATGATCAAATCTTAACCTATCGTATGAATGACCCAGGGTTGTTATCAATCCCAGGTCAACAAAGAGCCACAGGGTTCTGTATACCGTATCTAACGAAATATTAGGCATTCTAACGCTTATGTTCTTATATAACGTCATCGCGTCAGGGTGATCTTTGGACTGAATAATCTCACGGAATATCTCGATTCTTTGGGGTGTAAGCTTGAGTCCAGCTTTTGTGAGAACTTTTTTTAAGCTCTCCAGCTTCTGCGATATTTCCTTTGAGCCGCTTTCCATATCTCAATGCTGTAATAGTTACCATTATTATTTAAGAATTTATCCTAATAAAAATCCCTTGTCAAGCTTTTTTTAACAATGCAACTCGGGCAAGATGTTTCAATTTTTGCCTTAAAACCGAGTTACTAATAAATTAGACATTTGAGTTGAGAAAACCATTAAGACTACAAGCATCTCGGAAATTTTAAGAAATTAGATTAATGACCAATCCGATCAATGGCTTCCTGATAAAAGGTCGAAATATTATCGCGCCTTATACGTCTCAACCGGTATATAATATGAATTTTCCCCGCTGAACTGCTATCTCGAGAGTATTCTGAGATTGATGAATTTCGATCACGCTTTATCATTTTTTTCACATCTAACATCTTATGAGACTCAGCCTACCAAGTTGAAAAAGCTTGACTATTTTGTTATATAGGATTAAGAAATAACAAGATAATGAAAGGAGGATCAACAAGATGGAAGATAAGATACCAAGGGATAAGGGGGGAGATGATTATACGGAGAAAATTGTAGACAGGCGAAAAAAGTTTATAGAAAAAAAGACCGGTACAAAATTCGACCATGTCAGCCGATACTCTTTTGATCCGTCAACGGTCCAAGGCAATATAGAAAACTTCGGCGGTGTGGCTCAGGTGCCTATCGGATTTGCCGGACCACTTCTCGTAAACGGAGAGCATGCAAAGGGCGAATTTTACGTCCCCTTGGCCACCACCGAGGGCACACTTGTTGCGAGTTACAACAGAGGAATGAAGCTCCTTTATGAAAGCGGAGGCATAACCACAACCGTATGTGACGATGCTATGCAGAGGGCTCCCGTTTTCGTCTTTGACAGCGCCCGGGAGGCAAGGGAATTCGGCAAGTGGGTGGACGAAAACTTCGCCGAAATAAAGAAACAGGCTGAGAACACCACTAAAACCGGCAAGCTAATCAACATCGACAAATACATAGTGAGCAAGATGATGTTTCTTCGCTTCAATTTTACAACAGGGGACGCGGCCGGGCAGAACATGGTCGGGAAGGCAACGTTTGTCGCGAGTCACTGGATCAGGGCAAACTACCCGAAGATAAGACGCTTTGCCCTATCCGGCAACATCGATACCGATAAAAAGACCTCATATATCAACACATTAAGAACCAGGGGAAAACGCGTGACGGCCGAGGCCACGATTCCTAAAAACCTTTTGGAGGGAATTGCAAAGCTGCCTATAGATGTTCTCTATAACCTGCGACAGGTAAGCAACCTGGGAAGCTTCATGGCCGGCTCAAATAATAACGGTTCCCACTCCGCCAACGGAATAACGGCAATGTTTATCGCCACTGGCCAGGACGCAGCAAATGTGGCGGAATCATCGGCCGCCATGGCCTATGCGGAATTGACCGCTGAAAAGGACTACTATTATTCAATTACCATCCCATCGTTGATAGTGGCCACATACGGCGGTGGAACGGGGCTTGCCACCCAAAAGGAATGCCTCGAAATGATGGGGTGTTTCGGTAAGGGAAAGGTGAACAAGCTCGCCGAAATAATCGCGGCAACGGTCTTATGCGGTGAATTTTCTTTAGGGAGCGCCGTTGTTGCCGGGGATTGGGTTACCGCCCACGAAAAGCTGGGGAGAAACAGGCCTTAAATATATAAAGCTTTTCCCCTACAAATCGTTGTTTTCACTTCCTGCCGGCTGTTATTGAATGGAAAAATGAATCTCCTTCTCCCGAATTTTTTGAAGAGACCGTAACGCTGAAAATATTTGTAATAGCCTAAAGGAGAAAAATATTTATGGGTGAAAAGAAAAAGGGCGTCGCCCTCATTACCGGCGCTACCAGTGGAATATGTGGCATTGCCCTCAATGGTCAAAAAGGGGAAAGCAATGAGTATTAATATAAAGAACTTGGTCCCAATAATATTATCCCCCATCCTTTTTATGCTGATCCTGGCCCTGACCTACTTGAGGCTCCAAGATGGGGGTATATGGGACGGGTGGATCATCAATATGGATATCGTTTTTGTATGCGCCTACCTGTTTTGGATTATCTTAGAGTCAAAGGTGTCAAAGAGCGAGCTTGATAAAGGAGATAAAACCCACGACTTTGGGACGTGTGAGCTATATGCGATAGGTCAGGCCGCGGTCTTTCTCTCCGCCCTATGGTTCAAATCGGTCTGGCAATCTCCCAACTTCTTTCACCTTCTGGGATTTTTGATATTTCTCCTTGGTGGTATATACAGGCTTTGGGCTATAAGGACGCTGGGGAGGTACTATTCACATATAGTAAGGGAGGTCGACGGGCATAAGATCATAGATTCGGGGCCTTATAAATACATTCGTCATCCTGCTTACGCCGGAATGATCACGGCAAACCTCGGCGTCGTAATCTACTTCTTCAATCTGCCAACCCTGATCATATTCCTCTTTCTCTTCTTACCCGCGATAGTCTTGAGAATCCTGGTAGAAGAAAAGACCCTCTTCAAGATGGAGGGCTATACTGAGTTCGCGAAAGAGAGAAAGCGCCTCTTTCCGGCCGTGTGGTGAGGGGGTTCGGGGGCAAAATGTCTGACGGTTTTTTTGGATAAGATAGGAAACGGATCGGGTCACAACTCGGAGGAGAGGGAGAAACAATCTATTGTCTGACTTGTAACTAATAAGCCGAATTTTTAAGCACAGCAAACACGCTTCATGCCAGTAACAAAATAACACCCACACAACAAAAATAAAAAGGGCGCCCGAAGCGCCCTTTGTTATTCTATCTTTAAAACCCCTCTGTGATTTCAGGTTTATTTTTTCAATTAGCTAAATAAAATATTTAAAAAATTTTCTTGACATCTATTTTTTTGATGCTATATTTGAACTATAAAACGAATTAAGTTCAAAATGATTTTTAGGACAAAAAAATGAAGCAGGAAAAACTGGAAGTCATACTAAAAACGGCCAGGAAGCTGTTCGCCCGCTACGGCCTCAAGAAGACAAACCTCGATGAAATCGCCCGGCTTGCGCGGGTCGCCAAGGGCACCATCTACAACTACTTCGGGAGCAAGGACAAGGTCTATATGGAGGTCCTCAACCGGGAGGCGGACGAGATTTTGGAAAAAGTCCTGTCGTCGGTTGAAAAGGAGACCTCGCCCGACAAAAAGCTTGCTTCCTTTGTCCGCGCAAAGTTCAAGTATATGCACAGGGCCGTAAATATCCTCAATTTGGACAGGGAGGGGATAGAGAATCTCCTGCCGAGCGCCGAGAAGATTCGAGACGATTTTTTCAATCGGGAGAACAACATCATCGTTTCTATCCTGAAAGAGGGGATCGAAAAGGGGATATTCAAGATCAACGACATACTCCTTACCGCAAAGGCGATCGGCTATGCACTGAAGGGCTTTGAGCTCAACTGGCTGGTGCAGGAAAGCGAGGAGCTCATAGAGCATTACCTTGACGAGCTGTTGAAGCTCCTCTTCTTCGGGATCATTACAGAAAAAAAGGTTAAGGGCACGGCCTAAGCGCCGCTCCTCTGCAAAACACGTCAATACCGGTGTAAAATATGATGTCGGAAATTGTAAGGGTACTTTTTACCTTTTCGGTCTTCTCAATTCTTGGATGGATCCTCGAGGTCTCTTATCGCTCTTACAACGCCAGGAGGTTCATCAATCCCGGCCTTTTAAAGGGGCCTTATCTCATCCTTTACGGCACAAGCGCCCTGGTGCTTATTTTTGTCATCTCCCTGTTGGGAGAATCGGGTCCGGCAATAAAAGCGCTTGTATATATCACGATTATAACCGGGCTTGAGTTTGCCTCGGGAATTATCGCCCGGCGCCTCTTTCACACCCAACTCTGGGACTACTCGGATCAGCATCTCAACTACATGGGCTATATATGCCTTAAGTTCTCGGTTTACTGGACGATGGCGGCGTTCGCCTTTGACTATTTCATATTACCGGCGTATAAAAGCGTCCTCCTCGGTTTTCCGCCCTCCGCCGTAACCTTTTTTGCGATAACGCTTTCCTCTATAATGCTTATTGATTTCCTGACCGTATCTGTGGAGACCTTTTTTAAGCTTACGCCGGAAGAGAGAGAAATTTTAGGCAGGCAATATGCAAACACGGCAAGGTCCCTTCTCGAAAATCCAAAGTTGGCGATTCTCTCGCAATATAACCACCACAACGGCAAGTCAAGGCTGGAGCATGTAAAGGAGGTGGCGTATTTAAGCTTTCTTTTGGGGAAAAAGCTTTCCCTCGACTGTAACTCGATCGTCCGGGGGGCGCTGCTCCACGACCTCTTCTACTACGACTGGCTGCGGGAGGGGCCGAGACTGCACGGCTTCAGGCATCCGAACATCTCCCTCAAGAACGCGCGGGAGATAACGAGCCTCTCCAAAAAGGAGGAGGACATCATCAAAAAGCATATGTGGCCCCTCACCGTGATTCCGCCCCTTTACATGGAGTCGCTCGTCGTCTTATCGGTGGATACATTTTGTTCCATAAGGGATTATATAAGTCTGAAGAGATATTACCAAACGGCAAAGACTTCCGTGATCCGTTTCGGTCTGGAGTTGATAGAGAAGGGAAGATAGAATTAAAAAGGGCGCCCGAAGCGCCCTTTTCTCGTTAAACGATAGATGAAATTTTCTCTTTTTTTACTTACCCCAGGCGAGGATACAAAGCACAATGACATTGACGATGGGGATAAAGAGGAGAATCACCCACCATCCGGATTTGCCCCTCGCATTGCAGATGTCCACCCAGACAATTATTCCAACGATGATTTGTACAATGGGTATCAAAAGCAGGATGAGCCACCAGACGGGCCTCTTCGCGATGTTAAGCATCAGGACAATATTGAGAATGGGAATCCAGGCGAACCACGCGTTTTTCGTATTGGTCTTGTTGGCTATACCCATGAGGACAAGGGCAAAGAAAACGTAAACCGCGATTACAAAAATGAATGAGCTGAGACCACCCCGGCCACCCTCTCCTGCGTACTGCATAATAAACAGTGAAGGATCCATTTAAACCTCCTCTTAAGTATTTAAAAATATTTTGTTAAAAATATCATACATATTTAAGAATAGCAAGTATTTTTTAAATGAATCAAATACTCAACTTTCCCGATAACCATGCCATTGTTAAGAGAAGTTAAATTTTACCTTAATACTAGGTTTCTCAAAGACAATAAAAAAGGGGGGAAATAATCCCCCCTCTCTTGTTCGGAATTTAATTCGCGGGTTAATACCTACGATCCCTCTGATTCCTGCTGCGAGGAGGCTTCGCCTCGTCGACGTTCAGTGTTCGTCCGGATAAATCCTTTCCGTGTAATGCCTCCTTCGCCTCTTCCGCTTCAGCCTGAGTCGACATCTCGACAAATCCAAAGCCTTTTCTCTCGATGACCTTGGCCTCTACAACCTCTCCATATTCTGAAAAGAGGTTTTCAAGCTCTTCAGCGGTCACCGAATAGCTGAGGTTTCCCACAAAAAGTTTGCTTCCCTGCATTCTTAACTCCTTTTCTCTATTTAACAACGGTCACTTCAGGAGGTGAAAACAAGAAAACAACAATACCTCTCTTAAAACACATTATTAAACACGAGAATGAAAAATAAAAAACTGCTATAGAAATTATCGGACACCAAGATGAGACGTCTCGACTCTCTCTATGGCAGCATCCATAATCAGGACCCCGCGCCCTGATTGTGACTAATAATACAACTATTTTATTCATATGTCAAGGAAAATATGAGTTATGAAGACAAGAAAGGAGATATTTTATGGATAAACAGGGACAAAATGATCGTAATCCTCTTTATAGAACGATCCATTTAGACATCAGATTGTCTAAAATCGCCATAAATATTAAATTGAAGGAAGTATTTACTAAAAGTGTCTTAAAGCTTGCCCCGTCCAAAATCAATAATTCAATATTTCAATATATCAATGTTCGAACTATTATTGACCCTGCTCCCCTCCTAATCTCTATGCGTGCAGTCCGAAGGATTTTGGCGCCCAAATTGTTTATAGTATTAAAGGATTTCACAAGGCTAAAGGCCAAGGAGGAATAGTCATGGATAAAATCAAGAATAAGACAGGCGTGGTTCTTGTAGTTACAGCGATTACTTTTCTCTTAGCGGGATACGCCTATGGAGAGGATTTTAACAGGACCAGGCGAAATCACACTTCAAGAACACTGTCTGGAACAGGATACGGAGGGTGTATAAATCCCGGGGCTAAGGATTTTGGCAATTACGTCGGGAGGAACAATACGGCGGGCACTATTCCCGGCGGCTTTCTCTGGCACATGATCAAAAAGAATCAATATGGGAATCGAGGTCATTACTACTACGACAGAAACCGGAACCGGGATAAAGACCAGAGACTTGACGGGGCAAGGGGTCGTTACGACAACAACCGCCACGACAGATACGACAGGTATAATCGGGGATATTATAATAGGCCCCGCTGATATCGGGCAATCGAAAACGGACCGCTGACAATTAAAGGGGGCCGACGGCGTATATTTGGGCGACACTACTTCCCCGACCACAACCGCCGGTCAAATCAAAGGGGGCGGGTCGGTCCGACCCGCCCCCGAAAACGACTCCACATAAAAAGTTAGTTCATTAAATAAATGAATCCAGGGAATAGGACAAGTTCATAAATCTACTTGCCCGAATCCTTCGCCCGCTCCATCTCCATATCTCTGAGCTTTCTCCTCAAAACCTTACCCACAGTGCTCTTCGGCAGCTCGTCCATAAACTCGACCATCTTCGGGACCTTGTAGGCGGCGAGGTTCTTCTTGCAATACTCTTTGACCTCCTTCTCCGTCAGCTTCTCACCCGGCTTGACGACGACAAACGCCTTTATCGTCTCGCCCCTGTACTTGTCCGGCACCCCGGCGGCGCACGCCTCCAGGATCTTCGGGTGTTCATAGAGGACGTTGTCTATCTCCACGGGATAGATATTGTACCCGCCGGCGATGACCATATCCTTCTTCCTGTCCACGATGCTCAAAAAGCCGTCCTCGTCGAAGAATCCGAGGTCGCCCGAATAAAACCACCCGTTTCTCACCGCCTCTTTCGTCTCCTTCGGCTTGTTGTAGTAACCCATCATAAGCTGCGGGCCCTTGATGATTATCTCCCCCGTCTCGTTCGGCTTGAGCTCCTTTTTCCCCTTGTCGGGATCCATTACCTTTACTTCCGTGTCGGCGATCGGAATGCCCACGGTCCCCGGCTTTATGGTTCCGCTGCTCGGGGTTATGGTCGCCCCCGGGGAGACCTCGGTCATTCCGTAGATCTCAGACATCGTGGCCCCGGTGAGGTCTTTCAGGTCCCGAAGCGTCTCCGGCGCGAGGGGGGCCGCCGCGGAGAAGAATCCCTTTATAAATGTGAGATCCATTTTACGGAAGCTCGGCTCGTTCAAAAGCCCCACGAAGATGGTCGGCACGCCAGGCAGCCATCCCGGCTTGGTCCTCTTCAGGATGTCAACGATTCCCTTAGGCTCGGGGCGGGGTATCAGGATCTGCGTCCACCCCAGCCAGACGGCAAAACAGCTTATGATGTTTCCCGCCGAGTGAAACAGGGGGTAGGTACCGACAATCGAATCGTCCCCAAAAGTAAGATCGGGAAACCAGTTCTGTATCTGCTGTACGTTGACGGAGAGGTTCTTGTTGGAGAGCATGACCCCCTTGCTGACTCCCGTGGTGCCGCCGGTGTAGATCAATGTGGCGAGCTCTTCCCACTTGCTCTTGTCTTTGACCGGCTCCTTCGAGTATTTCTTTATAAGCTTGCTGAAGACCTTGATGTCGTCGGTCTCTTCGACATCCCTGTGCATTGCCTTTTTCAGATAGGGAAAAAGCTGTTTCACCGGGAATTTTAGGTATGAATGAATATGGCAGGCGATTATCTTCTTTATCTTTGTCTTGGGCATCAATCCCTGCATCCGGGGCACCAGGAGCGAAAGCGTAATGATAAATTTTGAACCGGAGTCGTTCAGCTGATACTCCAGCTCCCGCTCCGTGTAGAGGGGATTGTTCTGCGCTATAACGGCCCCGATACGCATGATGGCGAGATCGGCGATAACCACCTGGGGGATGTTCGGGAGGCATACCGCCACGTTGTCTCCCTTTTTGACCCCCATATCGATAAGCGCCCGGGCAAAGCTGTTTACCAGGTCCTCGAGCTCCTTAAAAGTGATCTTCTTGCCCATGTAGTCGATGGCCGGCTGGTTAGGATATTTCTCCGCCGACCTCGTCAGTGCCTGAGATATGGTGTGCTTATCGTAATCGATATTCTTCGGCACGTTGGGTGGATAAAACTTATGCCATACTCTTTCCGCCATACTTTACTCCTTCTTTCATTGGGTAGAATAAACCAAATATTATCGTTATCAACTCAATCGTCTCGTAGGAGCTTTGCGTCAACCGTGATTACCCACAGAACCAATTTGAAGTTTGAGCCTTTCCCCTCTTTGCAAGTGGAG
>CAZIWT010000137.1:0-9511 GCA_964542895.1 uncultured Thermodesulfobacteriota bacterium | reverse complement strand
GCAGTAACTTCAGAAGCTGTTGTTGTAATTGCAGCAATATTAGCCGTTTTAGGGATTCTTCTGAAACTCTTCACCACATTTCTATCGAAAACAGAAGACAGAGTTTCTAGCATCTATCTGTGGTCGTATCAGACTTTACAAAATTTGAAACATCTTTTTGAATTTTTAAAGGCTGAGAGTTTTTTAATGAAAAAAAACACCACCAAAAGCCGAAACTAAATGGCAAAAGATTAAAGATTCCATTTTTGATTGGGGAGATTGGTTTATTAATGCTTTGGGACATGGATTTATAGAAACTCAAAGAGGTAAAAGGAGTACAGTTGAAGGAATAAGAAAAATAATAGAGAAACGAGAAAAGAATAAAGGAGATTTAAAAGGATTTGAAAAATCCTTGAATGGCGAATCTGATTTGAAAACAGGATATAGTATCATCGATTCCATTCTCAAGCTAATAAACTCTGTTAAGGGAATCCCTTTAAGCAAAGATGAAGGCTCTTCGGGAGAACAAGCAGGGAGGTATGATGGAAGCGAATTTGATGTGGTTAACGCCAGTTGGGAAGTCCCGGCAGAAACCCCCGCCGAAGAAGACCCTGTCATGACGAAGCTAAATGCTATATCAAACCAGATAACTGAGATGAACTCATCCCTCCAGGCGAAAGGAGAAAAAGCCCCCGCCGATGATGACATGACCGAAATCAAGGAGGCGCTTAAACGCATCGAGGGCACCCTGGGACTGGGCGACATCGCCGCGGCTCTAAAGGAGATAAGAGCGGGGCTACAGGCCATCGTCCAGCCGGAGGGGGAAGAGGGGGCCACGGGTGAAAAGCTCAACGCCATCGAGGCGAGGCCCGCCGATAACGAGGCCAAGCTCGAAGAAAAAATAGACGACCTCGGCGTCGATGTCAGGGACTCGAAGCGCTCGATCCTGGGCGATATCGACTCGGTAAAGTCGGCGCTCGAAGCGCTGATAAAGGAGATCGAGAAAAAGGCCATGACGTTCGACCAGATATACAAAAAACTCTGCGTAACGATAGTACGCGAGCACAGGAACGCCACGGGGCGTATACTTAGATGAGGTAAGTAAAAAAACGATAAAGAATTTCGGGGGAGCCGGCGACAAAAGACCTGCCCCCCATTTTCCGCCCTTTTTCCATTCCACACTTGACATATCCGATATCCCCCTATATCATTCATTCCCAATATGGAGACGAATCCCTCAAAAAACCCGAGGAGAGACCCGACGATCAACGCCCTTGCGCTGACCATCTTCGCAACGAACATCGGCGGCGGCATCATCCTCGCGATCATCGCCCTCTACACAAAGCACCTGAACATCAGCCTGATCCTCGGTGGGTGGGTTATCTCGCTTTTTGCCATAGCGAGGGGAATCACCCAGCCTATAATCGGCCACTACATAGACAGGATGGACCCCCGCCCCGTCATAACCTGCGGGATCGTCATCTTCATAGTCGCCTCCGCCGCCCCGGCTATCCCCAACGCTACGGTCCTGTACGTCTCCCGGGCGCTCCAGGGGGTCGGCTCGGCGCTCGTCATCGTATCCTGCTACACCATCATCGCCAGGAGGTACCTGGACGCCTACATGAGGCGCATCGCCAACGCCCGGTTCATGATGCTGGAGATGACAGGCGCGGTTCTGGGGCCCCTCGTGGGGGCCTTGGTCTTCTGGGCCACCGACTCCTTCTCGACTCCCTTTATCGTCTGCTCGATGTTCGGCGTTATAGCCATGGCCCTCTATTTCAAGAATTATGATTCAATCGGCGGCTCGAAGCCCCTCCACGAAGCGGAAGACAATCCCGGCAAAAAGAACAAGCTCGTCTTCAACCCGTCCGGCTTGAGCATCCTCATCCTCATCTCCACGATGTTCTTCGTTCTCCAGTTCGTCTGGGGAAGCCTCCAGTTCATCATGCCCCTGTATGTTGTGGATAACGGAATGCCGGGCCATTTTGCGGGCTTTTTCTTCGGCGCCCTCTCCCTCGGGATGATCCTCACCATCCTCCTCACCGAGAGGGAGGCCTTCGGCAAGACCCCGGCGGAGGTCCTTATCTTCGTGGGGAGCCTGTTTGCGCTGGTGTGTCTGACTGCCTTTGTCCTGGTCATCAACGCGTGGATATGGTTTTTCCTGTTCCTGCTGATCGGGGCGGGCGTGGGAATGCTGTTTCCGATATTTCCGTCCCTGGCGGCGGACGCTATCAAGGACAGACCGGGACAGGGAGTAAGCTACATGGAGATGGGGGGGAACCTCGGATTTATCATAGGCCCCGTCGCTGCGGGGGCGCTGGCCGTGGGCGAGCAGTACCTCAGGGCCATCTACTTCGAGATAGGCTCGGCATACCTCCTCATCGTCGTCGCCGTCGCCCTCATTGTCATCAGGCACAGGCTGAAAAAGAGAGCGGACGTTAAAAGGGAGAACGGAGCGGATCGAACACAAAGCTGATTTTCAGATTGAAGCGGCGTCAGGGAAAAAGGGGTTGAAGCTAAAGAATCGATTAAGCAGATCAAGCGCCCAATTCAATATTGCTGAACAACAACAGCATTCGACCCATATCAACGGCGGGATGGAGACCGGATGATCTTTATCCAGAGACGGCCTCCTTGTTGACAAACTCGACCCCGATCTCCTTCATGGTGTTCACCGCTCTCTCGAGGTGGCCCGGCGGCGAGTTTACGGGGCGTGTCAGGTCTTCTATCACTAATACGTCAAAGCCGAAGTTGACGCCGTCCATCGCCGAGTAGAATACGCAGTAGTCGAGGGCCAGCCCGCACATGAAGACCCTCTTTACGTCCCTTGCCTTCAGATAACCCGAGAGGCCGGTCTCGGTCTTCTTGTCGTTTTCCAGAAAGACGCTGTAGCTGTCTATATCGGTGTGAATCCCCTTCCTCAGGATGAGGGTTATGTCGTCGATGTTCATCTCCGGGTGAAAGGCAGCGCCCGCAGTGCCGCGAACGCAGTGGTCGGGCCAGAGCACCGGCCCAAGCCCCGGCTCCTCGAAGAGGTCGTACGGCTTTTTACCCTCGTGGGCGCTGGCAAAGGACTTGTGCCCCACCGGGTGCCAGTCCTGCGTCCCCACAACGGTCTTAAAAAGCGGGATCAGGTCGTTTATATCGTCTATTATCTCGTCTCCGCCCTCAACGGCGAGGCTCCCCCCCGGCATGAAGTCCGGCTGGAGGTCGACGACTATAAGAGCATCGTCGGCGGCGATCTTGACGTCCTTCTTCTCGGCCCCTTTTGCTGTCATCACTCAGTCCTTATATTTTGGGAAAAAATGTTACGTAACTATAATAACATATTTTTTTTATGTCAAGAAAATAGGCATTGATTTTTTGTAATCATTTTAGTATATATAAACTATGTTCAAGGACGTAATCATAGAGGTGATCGGGGGGGAGATCGTCTTTACCTGCGGTGCCTGCAAAAAGCCGGGCTCCTTCGACACCGAGATGGTAAAGGCGATCACGGGAAGCAACGTCGTCAAGCCGTGCCCCCTCTGTAAGGGGATGATCACCTTCAACAGGAAGGCCATGCTCGACGAGATCGACAGGCTCATGTCCAGGGACCCGAGCCTCGAAAACCCCCTCGTAGTGGACGACCTTCAATATCCCGAGGAGGAGTCCGGCGCCGTGACGACCGATAATAACCCGGAGCCGGAGACCGCCGACGAGGAGATACCGGGGGGCGACGCGATCCTCGTCCTCGACTTCGAGGACTCCTTCATAAACGACGTCAAGGTGGTCTTTGACGGAATCGCCAACGTCAAGTCGCACAGCGAATCGCTGGGGGCGGTGAGGTTTATAAAGATGAGCATTGAAAACGCCAAGCTGATTCTGATGGACGTATTCCTCGGGGACGGGACATGCTTTGACGTTCTGGAGCGGTTAAGGGACAACCAGAAGGCGTCCTCGATCCCGGTCATCCTCGTCTCCACCACGAAGGACGACGAGAAGATGATAAAGAAGACCGTCTCCTCATACCCGCAGGTGAAGTTCGTCATCCAAAAGCAAGACCTGATGAAGAAGCTGATCAACATCTCCGCGATATTGAGAAAGACGTGAGAAAGACGTGCGGAAGACGTGCGGAAGGCGTAGGCCGCTGTTGTCGGCCGGTTTGTTTCTTTAGGGGTTCGGTTGATTTGTTGATATCGGGCTGGTGGTAGTTTTAAATGATGGTTTGATAATGATATTACGGGCGAAAGGCCCGTTTTTTATTGCGCCGATTTTAGTATGCGTTTTTAGTATGATATTTTAGCCCGATTCAATGGCTCTGCCCCAAACAACGATTGTCCCAAAACCTAAATAAATTTAACACCCCCCTTAACAAATGCGTTGCATTCGCCCCGCCGAAGTGTTACGATATGGGCAAATTTTCCCTATATTGATATTTTGTCATTGCGGACAAACAATGTTCACCACATTGTCATTGCGAGCGACCGCAGGGAGCGCGGCAATCGGGTCAATCCGCCCCGGCAGTTGAAAACACGCGATTGCTTCGTCGCCTTCGCTCCTCGCAATGACAGGCTTTTCATACTTTGGGAACAGATTTTATGGGGCAGGATATGAGCGAATTCATTTCTAATGCTACTAAATTCTATACTGACAATAAAGAATTATTAGTAGATATAGCTATTATAATTACAATTCTTACCTTCTTTGGTATTAGTATTCCAGTATTTAAAATACCTAAAAGAATCAAAGACCTGATTAAAAAAGTAAGTAGCCAGAGTACAAAAGACACTTCCCCTGACTACTACAAGTTCATCCGGAAGGACGCGAAAGACCTGACGCCGGAGGACGTCCTCGGCCTGCGCGGCAAGGGAAAATACGGTTACAAAGAATACTACTACGAGCGGGACTTCCACAGGGAGCTGGTAAAGAGGATAAGGGAGGGAAGGGACGCCATCGTCGTAGGGATGTCCCTCTCCGGCAAGACGCGGACGGTCTACGAGGCACTGAAGTCGCTGGGGGCCGGCTACGCCGTTACGTTATTGGATAAGTTTGATCCAATGGAAAAGCCTGACCTGACCGTGCCCGAGCTACCAAAGGGGCGTGACGCAAAGAAGAGAGTCCTCGTTATCGACGACATAAACAACTTCATCGGGAAGCCGAACTTCGATATGCTGTTGAAAAATTTTATGGATGATGACGTTACCGTCGTCGCCACGTGCAGGACAGGGCCAGACCTTGCCGGTTATGTTGGGACGGAGCTCTCCACGCTCTTCGGGAAACCGGTGGAGATTCCGAGGCTGAAGGAGGACGAGGCGGATCAGGTCGTAAAAGAGGCGGACGTCCAGCCGCCCGATAGTTTTGACGGCAATATCGGTTCCTTCTTTATCCCCCTTGCAGCAATGAAAGTGAGATACGGTGAACTAAGCCGTGAAGAGAAGAGGGTATTAAAGGCTATAAATAAGCTCCACTTTGGGGGGGTCTTTATTGAGAAAGGTGTCTTCCCCCTCGACAGGGTAATGACATATTACAAGGAGAAGAACAAAGTTAAAATAGAGGAAGGGGAGTTCACAAACCTGCTTGAAGATTTAAAAGAAAAGGAATTCCTTGAGTTCGGTGGGAATATGGTACAGGTCGAGGAAGCCTACCTCGACGAGGTGATCGAGGGGGGGAAGCCCACCCCCGAGGACTTCGCCGAGATGATCCAGATATTCATCAACAACCCGGACGCCCTCTTCGACCTCGGCCTCCGGGCAGGTGAAATAGGCATCTACAATATCAGGAAAAGGGACTACATGAGAGTTTCGATAGATGCTAATCTCGTCGCTCTGAAATCTTGGTCGACTTACAAAAAAAACTACAATTACGCCTCTATACAAAACAACCTCGGCGTCTCTTATAGCGAGCTCGCCAATATTGAGGAGAGGGCTGAAAATCTTAAAAAAGCGATTGGGGCATACGGGGAGGCGTTGAAGGTCATCACTCTAGAGGAATTCCCGATACAATACGCCACCACACAGAACAACCTCGGTGTTTCTTATAGAAACCTCTCAACAATTGAGAATACAGCAAAAAATATTAAGAGAGCGATCTTGGCTCACGAAGAAGCGTTGAATGTCAGGAAGCTGGAGGAATTCCCAATACAGTACGCCCAGACACAACACAACCTCGGCGGTGCTTATGTGGAACTTTCGAAAATAGAAGAAGCTGAAGAAAATACTAAGAGGGCAATCGGTGCATATGAGGAGGCGTTGAAGGTCAGGACGTTGGAGGAATTTCCAATAGAATACGCCGGCACACAGAACAACCTCGGTGTAACTTATAATGAGTTAGCCAAAATTGAGGATACGACTGAGAATCTGAGGAGAGCTATTAAGGCGTTCGATGGGGTGTTGAAAGTCATCACGTTAGAGGATTTCCCAATAAATTACGCCGGCACACAGAACAACCTTGGTGTCTCTTATTATGACCTTGCCAAAATTGAGGACACTGCCGAAAATCTTAAGAGGGCGATTGAGGCGTACGGAGAGGCGCTGAAGGTCAGGACGATTGAGAAATTTACTATAGATTACGCCACCACACAGAACAACCTCGGCAATGCTTATAAAGAGCTTGCAAAGATAAAGGATACAACTGATAATCTTAAGAGGGCGATTGGGACGTACAAAGAGGCTTTGAAGGTCTATACGTATGAGGAATTCCCGATATTTTACGGTATTACTAAACTCAATCTTGGGACTACATATATAATCCTTGTAGAAAAAGGCGACATGGATAAGAATTACAATATGGCGAGAGAATTATTCAAAGAGGCGCTGGAGATATTTAAAAAGATGGGAATCACTCAATATATAAAAATGGCCGAAAACAATATCGAAATACTGAACAAAATCTGCAACGAGGAAGGAAAAAGCAGTGGTGGAGATTAAGTACCTGAAGGACTACCCCCAGTACCTCCCCATCGTGGCGTACTGGAACTATAAAGAGTGGCACACGGGCGAGCTCCCCTTCGACGACATCATTGTAAGATACCAGGGGAGGATGAACTACGCCGCCGTCCCCACGACGCTTATCGCCATCGAGGACACCATGCCGGTGGGGTCTGTGTCGCTAAAGCTTGACGACCTCCCGGAGCGCCCCGACCTCAACCCGTGGCTGGCGTCCTTCATCGTCACGCCCGACTACCGCGGCAGGGGGATAGGGAGGCTGCTTATCCGCGCCGCCGAGGCCGCCGCAAAAGAGGCGGGCGTCACCCGCCTATATCTATTTACGCACACCGCAAACGCCCTCTACGAGAAGGAGGGGTGGACGTACCTCGACAAGGTTAAGACCGCGGAGGGTTATGTGGAATCGATCTACTACAAGGACTTTTAAATATATCAAGCGAGGATTAACATAATATGCTGCTGATGAAAAAAGAGGGGGCCAGGGGCTCGGTAGTCTTCATCCACCCGGCGGGGTCGTCGGGCGAGATATGGAGGGACGACGCGGAGTATTTCTCCCGCCGGTACAACACCATGACGATGGACCTCCCGGGGCGGGGGGTCACCGGCGGCGAGGGATCCACCGACGCCTTCGAGTACGCCCGGTTCGTCAAGAAGGCGATGGACCTGGCGGGATTTTCGACGGCCGTCGCCGTGGGGAGCTCGATGGGGGGCGCCGTCGCCCAGGCGCTGGCCTTAGACTACCCGGAGGCGGTCTCCGGCCTCGTGCTCCTCGGAACCGGGGCGAAGCTCCCCTGCGCCCCGATCATCTTCGAGACGATCACGACCGATTACACGAAATTCCTCGACATGTCGGGGAATGTGGCCTACGGCCCGAATACGGACAGAAAGATAATCGCAAGGCACAGGGAGATTTTGGCGAGGGTAAGGCCGGAGGTGGCCCACGGAGACTTCACCGCCTGCAACGAATTCGACTCGCGCGAAAGGCTGGGTGAAATCAAGGTGCCGACGCTAATCATGTGCGGGGAGACGGACTACATGATGCCGGTCAAGTTCTCCGCCTACCTCGCCGAGAATATCGAGAACTCGAGGCTCGTCACCCTTCCCGACGTGGGCCACCACCTGATGGCGGAGGCGAGGGACGAGTTCAGGAGGCACGTTTCGGAGTTTCTTAAGGAGGTCTTTTAATATATATCAAAATCCCACACCCCCCACATGTGCTAAAAGCGGACGATGAGGATCGCCCGCCTATCAGGCGGTCGCCTCAAGTATCTCCACCGGGAGGCCGTCCCAACCAACCTTTCCCTTCAGGTCGCCCGGCTCCAAACACTCCGTTGCGAACCACCTCCCCTTAACCTCGATCCCCAGGAGATTGAATATTAGTGAGCAGAGGTTCATGGCGTTCTCGAAGGGGTAGACCTGGTACTGGGCCACCGTGAGGCAGGCGCTATTCCCGGACGAGGAAGAACTCCTTAGGCCTGATGTTGACGACGAAGATACCCAGGACGATAAAGACAAGCCCCCCTATCAATCGCGCCGTCACCGGGTCTTTCATAAATATAGTTCCAAGGAGCACCCCGGACAGGGGCATAAGGAAGATAAAGGCCGACAGGTGGGTGGCCTTGTATCTCAAAAGGAGGTTTGTCCAGGCGAGGTAGCCGATTCCCGCGACAAGGACCGACTGGTAGATGATGGAAATGATAACCTCCCTGCTAAGCATAAGCATTACGTTTCTCTCGAAGATGAGGTGGGATATGCAAAGTACTACTATCCCGATCGCTATCGGGTGGAGCACGAGGTGGAGAGTTTCCCAATCATCGAGCCAGCGCTTTATGTAGATCGTCTGGGACGCCCAGCTGATCGAGGCGATCAGCACCAGGAGATCGCCCAGGAGATAATTGTGCCCCGAAGCCCCTCCCCCACCACTTCTGTAAAACAGGATCAAGACCCCCACGAAGGCCAGGAGTATCCCAATGATTTTCCTTGCGTTGAGCCTGTCGTCTACAAGTAAGAAGTGTGCAAGGATGGCCACAAAGAAGGGCTGTGTATTCAAAAGGATTGCGGCGCGGGAGACGGTGGTGTAATTTACTCCCGCATAAAAAATCGTGAACTGCACCCCGAACAAAAACCCGAGGGCCGCCACGTGCCCCCACTGCCTCGCCGTCAACGTAAGCTCTATCTTCTTGAATCTGGCGTAGGCATAGAAGATCAGCGACGCTATTATAAAGCGTATGGCGGCGGACGCGGCGGGCGGTATCCCGATCAGCGATATTTTGATTGCAAGGGCGTTCGACCCGAAGATGATGCTCAGAATTACCGCCATGGCCGAGCCCCTGAGGTCCATCGGCTTTTGTGACATCGGAGATTTATATCACCTAATGGGAAAAAAGTAAAGGAGATTTTATTAAGCAAAGAATAGTTTGCGCGTAACACATATTGGTGATAGAATTCAAAAAGTTTTTTACCATACTCAAAGGGGGTATAGATGAATAAGAAAGATCGGGTCGAGGCGGCCCTAAACCACAAGAAGCCGGACAGGGTTCCGACGATATCTTGTATGGATGTACAAAAGTACATCTACGACTCATTGGGAGAGATTCCTGTAAACA
>CAZIWT010000136.1:0-9618 GCA_964542895.1 uncultured Thermodesulfobacteriota bacterium | reverse complement strand
TTTTTTGTTTTGGCTTAAATCGGAGGGAAAATTCTCTTTTTAAACGGCCTTTCCGGGGTTCTTGGCGCTTGAACCGTACTTAAAGATCGTTTTTTTCAGACGGTAAATAGAGGTGGTTGGAATGGTTGTCTGAGATTGTAAGGATCGAAAGCCGACCGCCCTTAAAAAATCGTTGTGTAAAATGGGGATTACAAGTAAATTGTAATCCCCATCATTGCCCGGTCGTTAAAACAAATCTTGAAGAAAAAAACAGGCTCTCAAAGTTTCTCCAGCTTTTTCTTGGCAAGCTCCGCCTGGGGCTCGCCGGGGTACTTCTTGATCACCTCCATCAGGGCGCTCCTGGCGTTCTCCGTATCACCCATGGCGGCAAAGGCGTAGCCGATCTTAAGAAGTGAGCTCGCAACCTTGTTCCCCTCCGGATACTCCTTTATCACCCGGCTGTATTCCAGGATCGATCGCTCGTAGTCCCCCTTTTCGTAATAGCAGTCGCCGATGCCGAAGCGGGAGTTGTCCGCAAGGGGCGATTTCGGGTAGGCCTTAATGTAGGCCTCGTACGACTCGATGGCGCCGTCGTAATCTTTCTTCTGGAACTTCTCCTTGGCGCTGTTGTAGAGGGCCTCGTTCCCCAGATCGGAACCGATTGTGTCGTCCACTGTCGGCTTCTTGGGGGTCTTTGTCGTATCCGTTTCCGTATCGGGGGGAGGACTCGTCCTCGTGGGCGGCGGGGGGGTGATGTCGAGCTTCTTCTCTATCGCCGCAAGCCGCTTCTCAATTTCGTAGAACCTGTTTTCCATCTCGGCTATCGTCCTGTTGAGGACCTCCTTCAGAACCTTGAGGTCCTTTATGCTCTGCTCGAATTTATAGGCGCTCGCCTCGTATGTTCCGCGAAGGGACTTCAACTCTTCCTGTACGGTATAGTAGTTCGCCCCCGTTTCGGCGCTCCTTTCGAGGGCCGTTTTCTTCAAGCTGTTCAACTCCTCTCTCATGCTGTTGATTTCCCTCTCGAGATTGTTTACCGTGGCCGTGGATGCGCAGGAGGAGACGATGACCGAAGAGAGAAAGATTATAGTCAGGGGAATAAAGGTGTGTCTGAAGGCTTTTATTTCGAGAATTTTGAACATTGATTCCCTCCTCGAGTTAACTTTTAGTTGTTAAAATGGCCGTATTGATGTATTATTAATATGTTACTTATGTGGGACAAGGAAATAAACCTTTTGTTCCTTGAATTATACCAGTTGCGTGCGGGATTATCAAGGTGATTGTTGACGTTAGGGAGGCAATGTCCTTATATGTCGACGGCCTGTCGGTTACAAAACGAAAATTTTTAATGAAACGTATCTAAATTCGATTCATCTAAATGAAAGAATACGACAAATTAGATGACACAAGGCTCGTTCAATTGGTTCAGGGCGGTGACGGGAGCAAATTCGAGGCATTCGAGGAGCTTGTCAGAAGATATGAAAAGAAGATATACGGCCACTCCCTGAGGCTCTTGGGTAAAAGAGAGGATGCCGAGGACGTCCTCCAGGAGACCTTTTTGAACGCCTTTCGCGCCATAGAGAGCTTTCGGGGCGATTCGTCGTTTTCAACGTGGATATACAGGATCGCAACCAACAACGCCCTGATGAAGCTGAGAAAGTCCGGAAGGGTGGAAGTGGAATTCAACGAAGATCTCCCGAACTTCGCCCCTTCGGAAAACAGGGCGCCGGTTGGGTACATAGACAGCCCGGTGGACGCCCTCTTTGAAAAGGAGCTTCTGTCCGAGCTCGATGAGGCCGTAAGGAAGCTTCCAGAAAAATATCGAACGATCTTCCTCTTGAGGGACGTGGAGGAGTTTTCAACCACGGAAACCGCCGAGATCCTGGGGATAACGGAGTCGGCGGTGAAATCGAGGCTTCACCGTGCGAGGTTGTTCTTGAGGGAGTCGCTGGATCACCTGATGGAGGGGGGGGCGGTAGATTTGTAAGGCGTTTTGTTAGAGAGTGAGAAGGATAGTTTAATTTAGGGGCAGGGAGGAGATTTTCAGAGTGGGACAGGAGGATTTTAAGGGGGGACAGGATTTTTAGTGTGGAAAGGGGCCTTTTAGTTGTGGTCGGTTTTTTCAAGGAGGCAGGGGAAAGGGAAGCGGGTGGGATGGATTATCAAGATCGATTATCGACCTTCGGGTTGGGTGAGGTGCTTGGGATGGCGGGGTGGGCAGATTTTCCAAGGTGGATGATTAACCGCCGGGGTCAAGGGGCTGATCGGCGATTTTATGGATTGGCGCAATACATTCATTTTCAAATGATTGTTTGGATAATTGAGCGATGAGCGATTACGATTGCAGAAGGGTATGTGAGCTCCTTTCGGCCTATATAGACGGGGAGCTTGCAGAAGAAGAGAGTCAGGCCCTGGAGACACACATTGACAACTGCCTCCACTGCAGGGTCCATCTCAAGTCCCTGAACTTCACGGTGAAGATCTCAAGCAGGCTCGAAGGGCACGAGCCTTACGAGATGCCGCAGGAGGTGAGGGCCAAGCTCAGGGAGTTTTTGAAGGAGAGGTGCAGGTGTGAGAAGAAGGAGGATTGAGTTAGATTGTTTTGTGGGAGTTTGAGGTTTTTAAGCCAAGCATTGCATATTGGAGGTATTAAAACGTGGAAGTGAGGAATTGAAAAATATGGCGGATTACGATGTGATTGTGATAGGGGGGGGGCCATCAGGACTGACGGCCGCCCTGTATGCATCGAGGGGCGGGTTGAAGACCCTCCTCCTCGAAAAGATGACCCCCGGGGGATTGGCCCAGACGACAGACATTATCGAGAACTACCCCGGCTTCCCGGAGGGTGTCTCCGGGCCCGACCTTATGGGACTGATGGAGGAGCAGGCGGGGAGGTTCGGGGCCGAGTTCAAGACAATCGTCGAGGTGACCGCAATAGAGAATCTCGACGGCGGTCTCTTCTTGGTTGTGACGTCCGGCGAATCGTTCTCGGCAAAGAGCGTGATCATCGCTTCCGGTGCGGAGCCTAAAAAGTTGGGCGTTCCCGGAGAGGGGGAATACACGGGACGCGGGGTCAGCTACTGCGCGGTTTGCGACGGTGCCTTTTTCAAGGATGCCGAGGTGGCAGTGGTGGGGGGCGGAAACTCCGCGGCCGAGGAGGCCCTCTTTCTGACCAAGTTTGCAAAAAAGGTCAACATTATCCACAGGAGGGACAGGCTCAGGGCGGACAAGATCAACGCGGACAGGGCCGCAAATGACCCGAAGATAGAGGTGGTATGGGACACCGTGGTTGAGGAGGTCGTCGGCGGGGACAAGGGGGTATCCGCCTTGAGGCTCAAGAACCTCAAGAGCCAGGAGGTCCGGGAGCTTCCCGTCGAGGGGATCTTTATCTACGTCGGCTATGGGCCAAACACGGACTTTGTTAAAGATATGGTTGAGCTGGACGAATACGGGTTCATTGTCACCGACGGCGAGATGAACACGAGCGTGTCCGGTATAATGGCCTGCGGGGACGTCAGGTCAAAGGCCTTGAGGCAGATCGTGACCGCAGCCGGCGATGGGGCCACGGCGGCCTTCTCCGTGGAAAAATATATTGACAAGCTGGAAAACCGCGAGTACGGTGAGTTTAAGGCGTAGGAGGGGCGGGCTTCACGCCGTACCCCTTTAGACGTATCCCAAAATGGTTGATAACAGATCGCCGATAGTGTATCGGTGAAAAAAGCAAGAAAGTCGAAAGAGAGGTTTTTATGCCTTTGTACGAATATAGATGCAGGAAGTGTGGTAAGATCTTCGAGCTTTTCCACAAGATGAGCGAGGACGCATCGAATACCCCGTGCCCGGAGTGCGGGGAGGTGGGTCCGGAGAAACAGATGTCGGCCGTCTCTTCGGTCTCCAAGGGGGGTGGCGTGGAAAGCCTCGCCTCCTCATCGTGCGGACCGGGCGGGGGAGGCGGCGGGTTCTCCTGAGCATAGGGGGGCCTCCCGGGTTCCGGGTGGAGACTGCAGCTCGTTGGGGAGAATGGTGTATATACATTGAAATTAGACGTTTTCAGGAGCGGAAGATCGCCCATATTGCCCATATTGTGATATTGGGCCCTTGATTTGAAAAGGGCCCATTTATTTTACAGACATTTTTGAAAAATCTCCGAGGGATCGCTGAAAAAATTCCCGCAAAGGGTGAATCTTCGTCCCATATAGTTTTTTCATTTTTTTGTTTCAATTTTTTCAAAATTCGTGTATACTTTTTAATTGCCCGATGTCCGATTACTCGCGTTTGATTTTGATTTTACCTAATCGGGAAGTTTAATCGGTATTGGTCTTTAGGTTTTTATTACGGATAAGAACAGGAGGATTTCAAGGGGATTTGTTATGACAGCAAAAGATGCAGTGACGAAAATTGCCGTAATCGGCATGGGATATGTGGGAATTCCGTGTGCCGCCCTGCTGGCGGAAGTCGACGGATTCGAGGTAACGGGGATACAGAGGCGCTCCAAGAGGAGCGGATGGAAGATCGACGCGATAAACGCCGGAAAATCGCCCATAGAGGGGGATGAGCCGGGGCTCGACGATCTTATCGCCAAGGTGGTGAAGAAGGGGACGTTTAAGGTAACCGATGATTTTTCGGCCATCAAGGATATGGACATCGTCTTGATAGACGTCCAGACCCCCACGGATGGAACGGACCATCAGCCGCAGTATCTGTCGTTGAAGGAGGTGTCCCGGGAGATCGGGACTTATATGAAAAAGGGCGTCCTCGTTATAACGGAGTCGACCGTGGCGCCGGGGACGACGGAGCACGTCGTGCAGCCGATACTGGAGAGGAAGTCCGGCTTGAAGGCCGGGGAGGACTTCAGCCTGGCTTATTCTTACGAGAGGGTCATGCCCGGAAAGCTCATCGAGTATATCGTCAACCTCCCAAGGATTGTGGGTGGGATAGACGAGAAAAGCGAGATTCGGGCAAAGGAGATGTACGAGAAGATAGTCAAGGCGGATATCCATACAACCGACGTCCTCACGGCGGAGACCACCAAGACCATAGAGAACGCCTACCGCGACGTGAACATCGCCTTTTCAAACGAGATGGCCCTCATCTGCGAGAGCCTCGGGCTTGACATCTACGAGGTCCAGAGGCTGATCAACACCAGGGAGGAGCGGATGATGCACTATCCCGGCTCCGGCGTCGGCGGCCACTGTCTCCCAAAGGACACGTGGCTTCTGCTCTACGGCCTTAAGATGTACGGACAGAAGGAGGTCGAGACCAACTTCGTCCAGCTGGCCAGAAGCATAAACGAATATATGCCCCATCACATGGCGGACCTCCTCTCCGGGTGTCTGGCGGAGAAGGGTGTCGAGCTCCCGGAAGCGAAGATCGTTATTCTCGGGGTGGCCTACCTCGAAAACTCCGACGACACGAGAAACACGCCGGCCTATTCGTTGATTGCAAATCTCTCCGCCTACGGCTCTGAGATCATTGCCCACGATCCATACGTGCGGGATTTCCCGGAGGCGGAGCTGACCAAGGACCTCATGGAGGCGGCGAAGGGCGCGGATGCGCTGCTCCTTGTCACAAAACATGAAGAGTATTACAAGATGGACCTCCCAGGGCTGAAGAAGATTATGAGGACCCCGATTATCGTGGACGGCAGGGACGTGGTCGATCCACAAAAGGTTGTAGATGCGGGATTTATCTACAGGGGGATAGGAAAGGGAAACGCCAGGATGTGAGGGTTGTCGGGCCTTGGGAATTAGACTGAACTTTCGATAAAAGGGGGGTAAGTGGTCAACTCTACCCCCCTTTTTTTGTAAAATGGGAGATTTCTATCGGTTTCCAAGAATTAAGTATATATTTAACTTGACAATGCGTGTAAAACTTTTATATAAATGATACGAAGTTTAGCGTAATTATACAAAATTAAGGTGCTTTGATGAAAAAGATATTTTTTACTTTGGGCACGATTGTATTATTAATTTCTCTATGCTCTTCATCCGCGAACGCGATAAAGTGGGATGACGGTCGTTTGACCGTCGACTACTCCGTTGAAGTCTACCACGAGCAGGTATACGGGAATGTCTCCCGGTCTTCCCTCGATATCCACAAGAAGGATAGGGACACCTGGCACTACAACGAGGAGTTCAGGCTCAAGCTCGATCAGCATATCTCCGACAATCTGAACCTCGACTTCTTCTTCTACGGCCGCCACACGACGGACAAGGAGCTGTCCAACTGGCGCTGGAAGCTCCTCCAGGCGTACCTGAGGCTCTACGGGGACGACTATGAGTTCGCGGTGGGGGACATCAGCGAATACTACTCCAAGTATACCTTCAGGAACACTTTTTTAGGCGCAAAGGCGTGGTACAGGCCGGTTCCGGAGTTCAGGATAATGGCCCTGGGCGGGAGGAACCGCGAGAGCAACCTCGACACCTTTGAGCACAGCTTCGGGAGCGTCAGGATGGAGTTCTCCCCCCTCCCCGACTACTTCCTGGGGGCGACGTGGATTCACACGGAGATTACGAAGCTGTGTGGAGACACCTACGCCACCGACTACAGCAACAATGTCTGGGCGCTGGACACCAAGCTTCGCTTTTTCAAAAGAAAGCTCCTGATCCGCGGCGAAGGGGCGTTGAGCTACTACGAGGAGGACAGGAACGATCCCTTGACGGACGAGGTGCAGGGGTGGGCGGTATGGGTTAGGGCGGACTACAGGCCGATCAGAAAGCTGAAATTGACCTTCGAGTACGAGCGCGTCGACCCGATGTTCTACACGGTGATGGGAACGGCGTCCCCCGACCGGGAGAGCTTCAAGGGAATGGTCAGATATAATCCGTCCCGCGAGTGGAAGTTCTGGGGTAAATACCGCCACTACCGGAACGCCCTCCTCTCAAAATCGGATGCGGATTATCGAACGAATACCTTCTACTCGGAGTTGGGGGCAACATACCGCCCCTTTTACAATGATGACGTCTATTTCAGATACCTTAAGCTCGATCTAAAGTTAGACCATACCCACCGGATGAGCGAAGACCATCCGAGGTTTCCGAAAACCACCGACTACGAGACGTATCGATTGAAGATGATGGCTTCAAACAGGTACAAGGATATGTACTATTCCCTCGAGTATCGCCTGAGATACGTCGATGATCATAGACCGGATGAGCCGGACACGATAAACAACACGTTGAGGGCCAACTGGAGGTACAAATTCAACGCCTTGAACCTCGGCTGGGCCCTTGGACTCGGGGCCGGCTTCGATTTCAAGAGGACGTTCGAAAAAGTCCCGGAAATGAGGACATATTTTGACACCACGACAATCCTTCACGCGGGCCTGGGGGTGAACTACGAGCCCACCAAAACGAACCTAAATGCCTATTACGACGCCTCCCTCACCAACAGGGAGCAGGGAGACGATACGAGAAGACACACAACGGAGGTCGCCATCGAGCAGGTCCTCTACGAGAACGAAATATTTAAGTCGATTGTCGGCGCAAGCTATAGAAATGTAGATTACTGGTCCCACGACTACGGCGAAAGATACGGCGAGAACATATACATGTTTAACTTCTCTCTTCACTTTTAATCGCTTAATCAGCTGATGTCCCATCGAAAAATCCGAGGTAAGTTATGAGAAGCACGAGGATTGTCAACGGGGGCCTTGTTTTGGTCCTTGCCCTGATCCTTTTAATTTCTTTCTGTTTTTTTGTCTATGCCGAGAAGAAGAGCACCGACAAGGCGGTGGTTATCTACGTAGACGGCTTTGTGGATGCGAAGATTAAGGAGACGGGAAAGACGGTCACCCTTGTCAAGGGTATGAAGGTGGGTCAGGGCGACGAGATAACGACCGATTCCGAGAGCTCTGTGGAGCTCAAGCTCTTTGACGGGAGCGTGGTCAAGATCGGTCCGGACAGCCGCGTCGTGATTAAGGAGCTGGGCCAGGTGGAGGTGACCAAGGTCAGCCGGAGCAGGTTTACTCTTATCAAGGGGAAGATACGGGCGGTGGTTAAGCCGTTTGTCGATAAGGAGTCGAAGTTCACGGTTGAGACGGAAAACGCCACTATAGGTGTCAGGGGTACCGACTTCGGCGTCTCCTTCGACTTCGATCTGGGCAATACGATCATAATGAGCATAGAGGAATGCGTAACCGTTGTGGCAAATAAATTCCCGGGCCTCGATCCGATCGAGGTCTGTACGATGCAGGAGCTTCTGATCTCCGGAGCCAGTCCTCCGGGGACCGTTTTGGGTGTGGACAAGGATAAGCTGAAAAAATTCCTCGAGGGGTTAGAGATAAAGGGGGATATAGAGACCACGATAGACGTAGAGGATTTACTGCCCCCGGAGATTACGTCCGCCATTTTAAACGGCAAGATAAACCTTGAAGATATCGATGACATGCTAACCTTGACGAAGGGCGACCTGAACTTCGACAATATGCTGTTAATCGTTGGAACCGCCGAGGACGAAAATTTCTTGATAGCAAAGGTCGAGGTGAGCACCGACGGCGGAATGACGTGGAACACCGCCACCGGCACGGCCAATTGGTCATACAAGTTCAAGCCTGAAGGGGGAATGGAATACGAGCTGATGTTTAAGGTCACAAACGAAAACGGCGACGGATCAGACCCTGAGGACTTCGGCTCGTTCATCATAAAACTTTTAGACGTAAGCTACGAGGATATTGCCAGGACTTTTGTCGATAATTTCTTCAGATACGTAAAGAGCTCCGATACGATAAATTTGGGCGAGCTGATATCCGATAATTACGACGGTAAGGCGGCCGATCTCTTTACTAGGGAGGATATGGAAGACAACCTCGAGGCTTTTTTTGACCTTGCTATGAGCTTGACGATAAGCTACACTATAAATCAGGTAAGCTTCGATGGAAAGAACATAGTGGTCTCCACCAGCTGGACGGCGTCGGTTGGGGGTGTGTCCAAAAAGGGGACGACGAAGTGGTGGCTCTCCCAATCGGAGAACTACCTTCTTGTCCACACGGACGGGATCTGGTTCATCCCTACAAATCTATCGTCGTCGGAGCCGGGGCTGACCGTTGAGAACGTCGATTTCAGCTCTGTGCCGGCGCCGTGCTGCTGCATGGGTATCGAGGTGATGATGGTGGCGCCGATTATCCCCAAGAATGTGCCTGTGGTAACCGTAATCGCAAATACTGTATGTGCACCATTTCCCCTTTTTATAACCCGGGCGTATTATACGGCGGAGACGGGAGAAACCGATGGTTTTGGCGGGAAGTTTTTGCTAATGGAGTCGGGACCCTGCGGCCCCATTACTCCCCCCTGTGACCTCTTATTCCCCGTGGTTTTCAGTAATCTGCTGGATCCGTCCAAGACGCTCAAGGCTACATATTCCGGATATGGATACAATTTTCTTGAGATCATCACATTGCCTTAATTGATTGTGTGATTCCGGTCACTTGAGAGAGAACCGCATATGATATAAAATAAAGCCGGGTTCAATACTCGGCCTTTTCTTTTTTTCTGGATTATATCGACTATTCTGGTAATATAATAAAACGATATGGTGATATATCGGAGTTGAATCAAGAAGGTATGTTTTTTTCTTGAATACAGGGGGGGAAGAAGATGAAGAGAGTAAGGGGTAGATTTTGGTGGGCGGTTTTTGCGGTGACGG
>CAZIWT010000135.1:0-9739 GCA_964542895.1 uncultured Thermodesulfobacteriota bacterium | reverse complement strand
ATGTCAAAGGCAATAGCGGTTACTCCCCTGTTAGCAACTATCATGTCGTGTTTAAGAAAAAAGGAATTAATTGCATTTATAGCGCTTTCAAATCCATACCTTCTCCCAACCACTAAGGCCCCACCGACCTTGTTTTTTAAATTACCTCTTAGGGGCCATGTTCTGTCCATAAATACTTTCATCTGACCTGAAACGTTATTGAAAAAAACAGGGCTGCCAAGGACAATAACCTGACTTTTGAGTAATCTCTCGGCTATTTTATCCATATCGTCCTCGATAGTACAAACTCCTTTTTTAATACAGGCGCTGCAATAAGAACAGTATTCAATCTGATAATCGGATAACTTGATAAAATCACCTCCGGTTATAGACTGGCACAACTTGAGCAAGTAATCCGTATTTCCATTCTTTCTCGGGCTTCCTGATATATATAGTATTTTCATCCAATTTTTAATAATATAGTTGAGTTTTTATTTACTCCTCGTACCGCCTTTGCCCCTTACCTCGCCGAAGGCCTCCCCCAGAATCCTCCACACCTTCTCGTGATCCTGGCACTTGTGGTTCATAAAGGCGAAGCCGTTGTAGGCCCAGGCCGCGATGTTTTTACAGCCCTCCTCCGCCATGATCCGAACCGCCGTCCGAACCTCCTCTTCCCTCCCCTCGAAGATCATGAAGGCCTGCACCCACATCTGGGCCTCCTTCCCCGTTTCCCCGCAGATATCCATGACCCGCCGCGTGGCCCCCCGGACGTACTCTTCGAGGGGCTTGTTGAAGATCATCCAGTAGGGATCGGTGCCGAAGATATCGACGCTCGGGATCTTGGCAAGAAGCTCCCAGTTGGATATCCCCGTGATCGGATTCTCCTCCGGGAGGACGCAGACGGCGTTTTTCATCCCCCTTTCCTTTACGTAGTCGGTAAGCTCCGTTAGCATCTCCGTTATCGTGTCGTCGCGAAACCGAATTACCTCCTCGTCCATTACGTTCGGCATCTCCCTGTTGAATCGCTCTTTGAAAAGCGTTTTGCACGTCTCGCATGCGCAGGCCCAGGTTTTCCCCTCTCCCTCCCCCGTCATTGCATCGAGGGTGAAATGGAAGTGGGGCTCGTCCCAGAAGACTATCTCTGCCCCCGTCTGGGCGGCGGAATCTATCCAGAACTTCATGTAATCCCTGAAGGGGGCGCTGTTCATGCAGATGATCGGGGCGTGGCGGCCGTCTATCGTCCGCTGGCACTGGTCCGGGTGTTCAGCCACGTAGTGGGAGTATGGCTCCGGGCCGCCGAAGACCCTCCCCAGGCCCCAGGGATTGATGTAGACCTCGAGCCCCACATCCTTGGAGAGCCCTACTACCTCTTGCATCACAATGGAGTTGAAGTTGAGGTCGTACTCGCTGTAGGTGTGAACCACGAAGCTGCAGTTCTTGTCTGCCATGTCCTTCAGGTCGTGAAGGACGTGTTTCGGGTTTCTGGTCTCGAAGTAGGCCACGCCGGTCTTCATAGGGCACTCCCTGTAGATATTTTGAAGTATATCGAATTAAAAAAGCTTTAAAGACCCCGCTATCTTCACCGTGAAGATTCTATCTTCGATGTAAAATATTTCCAATTTTGAGAAGAAACCTTCACGCCCGCCTTAAACAGGGCGAAGAATATCGGGACGGGAACGTTATCTTGCTTGTGACAATGGGCCGGAATATCAAAAATATTTAGAACGTCAAACAGTCTAATATAATATGAAATGTCGCAAAAATAAAAAGTCTCATTTTATGTATGAGGCATCCCGGGATTGGGGATAATATTAAGATATGAAAAGTAGTTCATTCGTCCTTCTTGGTCAACGACTCCTCCAGCTCCTGCATCGTTATGAATCCCTTGTTTATGAGGAGCTTGACCACCGCCTTCCAGAGCTTCAGCTCCTTCAACACCATCTCGTAATTCATCTTCAGCTGGCCTTCACCGGATCCATCCTCCTGGGATTTTTCCAACTCCTTTTTCTCCTCACTGTTCAGCACGATCCGTATCTCTTCCCCCCCCTGTATGATCGTCATCTCACCGGCATCCGAGTCATCTTCGAGAGAAACGCTGATGGCGCCGATAGGCCTTGTCTTTATATCATAATACTTCAACAGGGCGGCCTGCAGATCGCTTTCTTTCGCCAGCACCGGGCTTATCTTGTATCCTGCAATGAACTGAAGCTCTTCAATCGCATTCAGATCGGATGGATTCGACATAACCACCAAAAGGGTCTTCCCCTTTCCCGTCTCCTCGATCCTCACCGGAACAGCGGTGTATCTCTCGGCCATCTCGCCGGAGATAAGCCTTATTATCTGGGGCGGTATCTCGATATTGCCGAGGTCCACAACGGGAAGTCCGCAGTGATATCTCAAGGCCGCCAGGAGCTTGTTCTCCGTGATGATATTCAGGGAGACGAGCGCCTGCCCGATTTTACAGCCATACTGGTTCTGGTATCTCAACGCCCTTTGAATATCGTCTTCGGTGACGATATTGTTTTCGACCAAAAGTTCCCCCAGCAGCTTTTTTTGTTCCACCATCGTCCTATCCCTTTCTTATCCTCGGATCGGTTAAGGCGTAAGATACGTCCGCCAGCAGGTTTCCGATTAATGTCAGTACGGCGCCGATGACCAGAATCCCCATCACCACCGGGTAATCCCGGGAGAGGACGCTGGCATAGAAAAGCCTTCCCATGCCGTATATGGAAAAGATGCTCTCGAAGATGACGCTCCCACCTATAAGCCCGGGGACGGAAAGCCCGAGGACCGTTATTACCGGCATCAGGGCGTTTCTCATGGCGTGCTTGTAGATAACCACCCTCTCCGGCAGCCCCTTGGCCCGGGCGGTCGTGATGTAGTCCTGGCGGATTACCTCGAGCATGTTGCTTCTCATGTAGCGCGAAAGCCCCGCAAGGCCGCCGAAGGCGGAGAGCACAACCGGCATCAAGAGGTGCTTGGTAACGTCCCACGCCTTGCCCACGGGCGACAGATAATCGTACATAACCGACTTCACACCGGAGATCGGAAGCCACGCGAGCTGAATCCCGAACCACCGCATCATAAGCAACGCCAGCCAGAAGGTGGGAACGGCAAAGCCGACAAATACGAAGACGGTCGCCGCCTTATCGAAAAAGCTGTTCTGGTGGGTCGCCGAGTAGATCCCGATGGGGATCGCCACGGCCATGATAAGGAGAATCGAGAGGATATTGATCGATATAGTAATTGGGATCGTCTCCTTGATCTTGTTTATGACCGGCCTCCTGTCCGGGGCGAAAGAGTTTCCGAAATCCAACACCACAATCCTCTTTATCCAGTTGAAGTATTGAACGTGAACCGGCTTGTCCAGCCCGTATAGCTTTCGCATCTTCTCCTTCGCCTCCGGGGTTACGTCCGGATTCAGGCTCGTGGCGAGATCGGTGGGCTCCCCCGGCGCCAGGTGGATCACCGCAAAGGAGATGATCGTAATCCCGAACAGTATCGGGATCATCATGATCAGCCTTTTGAGCGTGTATCTCGCCATCCTCTATCGTCCTTGTCACCCGGCCGCGATCTTAACCAATTCGAGGCTACTTGAGGTTAGTGTACTTCATCATCCCCTCGGGGACGTACCACTCGGTGAAGTTGTAGCTTATCCCCGCCGGGGCCGGCTCTATCCCGTGAAAGCGGGCGTGAACCACGGGTAAAGAATCCGGGACGTAGAGAAATACGTAGGGGGCCTCGTCCGCCAGGATCTCCTGGATACGGAAATAGTATTTCTTCCGCTTTTCCTGATCGAAGACCCTCCTCCCCTCCTCGAGGAGCTTATCCACCTCGTCGTTTCTGAAGTTTACGTGGTTCAGCTCGTCCGGCCCGGTCTTAGACGAGTGCCATACGTTGAAGAGGTCCGGGTCCTGGAGGATGTTCCAGCCCAGGATCATCGCCTCGTAGTTTCTCGGGCGCACAAACTCGGAAAGAAACGCCGCCCATTCGATGATCCTGATCTTTACGGTTATCCCCACCTCGTTAAGCCTCTTCTGGATTATCTCCGCCGATTTCGCCCTGAGCTCGTTTCCCTGATTGGTTATGATGGTAAACTCAAACGGGACGCCCTCCCTGTCAAGGAGGCCGTCCCCGTCGGTATCCTCCCAGCCCGCCTCCTTAAACAGTTTCCTCGCCTTTTCGGGGTCGTAGTCGTACCTCTCCACGTCCGGGTTATACTGCCACGTCCCCGGCTTGTAGGGACCTGTGGCTATCTCCCCCAGCCCCAGGAGGACCACGTCGATGATCTCCTGCTTGTCGATGGCATAGGAGATCGCCTTTCTCACCCTTTTGTCCTTGAACTTCGGATTGTCCAGGTTGAAGCCGAGATAGGCGTAGCCGTCCGCCAGGTACTTGTACTTCTTGAAGCTCTTCTTGAAGGACTCGTCGTCGGTCTGGCGTTCATATTGAATCGGGGACAGTCCCATCCAGTCGACGCCCCCCGCCTTCAGCTCCAGAAACATCGTCGCCGTATCCGGGATTATCCTGTATATGATCCTGTCTATATAGGGCCTTCCCTCGAAGTAGTCGTGGTTCGAGGTCAGGACGATCTTCTCGCCCGTCTTCCACTCGACAAACTTATAGGGGCCGGTCCCCATGGGTTTTCTCGCCAGCTCCGACTTGGTGATGTCCGCCCCCTCGAGGATATGTTTGGGGAGGGACTGGAGCGACCCCCAGCTTATGAGAGCCGGGGCGAGGGGCTCCGAGTAGGTCACGATGAAGGTGTAGGGATCCGGCGCCCTAGCCTCCTTGACCAGGAGGTACTTCCCGGCATAGGCGGTCGGCGTATTTTCGTCTATCATCAACCTGTAGGTGAACATGACGTCGGCGGAGGTAAAGGGCTTCCCGTCCTGCCATTTTACATCGTCCCTCAAATGAAAGGTAAAGGTGAGGTTGTCCTCCGATATCTCCCAGGACGAGGCTAAGTCGCCCACGATGTTGTAGTCCTTGTCGTATTTTACGAGCCCGCTGTAAATAAAACCCGTCACATCGTGAGAGGCACTGTCGGAGGCGAGCATCGGAATAAGGTTCGAGGCGTCACCGATGGAGCCGATGATGATGGCGTCGCCGTAGGCGGGCCCGGTGTCCGCGCCGCCGCCGAAGCTTATTGTCTTGTCTCCGCAGGATGCCATCAAGAACACCGAGACCAAAAGGATTGTCAAAATCGATACCTTTTTCATTGGCTTCTTCATTATATATTCTCTTCCATAACTTTTTTCTTTAAAACAGAGTCCCTTATTCAACCCGTTGCGGCAGTGACCGCCCTACTTGGGCACCTTCTTCCAGTCCTCCAGGAATCTTTCCAGGCCCCGATCCGTCAGGGGGTGTTTGGTGAGCTGCCTGATGACGCTCATCGGGACAGTGGCCACGTCAGCCCCCAGGCGAGCCGACTCCAGGAGGTGGATCGGGTTTCTGATCGAGGCAACGAGGACCTTCGTCTGATAACCGTAGTTGTCGTAGATCGTGACGATATCCTCCACGATATCCATCCCTTCGTGGGCGATGTCGTCAAGCCTCCCCACAAAGGGGCTTACGTATGTCCCCCCCGCCTTGGCGGCCAGAAGGGCCTGGAGCGGCGAGAAGACAAGGGTCACGTTTGTCTTTATCCCCCTCTCGGAAAGCTCCTTTATCGCCTTGAGCCCCTCCTCGATCAGGGGAATCTTTATGACGATATTGTCGCCTACCTTGACGAGCTCCTCCGCCTCCTTGATCATTCCTTTCACGTCGGTGCTTATCACCTCGGCGCTGACCGGCCCGTCGACGATCTTAACAATCTCCTTCAGGACGTCCATGAACTTCCGCCCGGACTTGGCCACGAGGGAGGGATTTGTGGTCACGCCGTCGATGACGCCCATCTCGGCGGCTTCTTTGATTTCGTTTACGTCGGCAGTGTCTATAAAAAGCTCCATATCTAATCCTCTAAAACAATTGTCCCTTGATTATCCCCGATTATATGCTATATGGAAACGGATGGTCAAGATATTATTAGAACCGATATATATTAGGGACACGGGGATCAACTCCGATGGTTCATTAAAGCGAAATCCTTCCCTGTCAAAACGGAGTATTGACAAAACACAATTCATCCCATAGACTGTTTATTAAAGCATATATGACGAGATATTCACGCTTCAGGGACAAAGAAATGACAGAGAAGAAGATACTGTTCAGCAAAGACGATATTAATAGCGCCGTATCGAGAGTCGCCGAGAAGATCAGCGAAGATTACAGGGGCGGAGAGCTCATGATGGTCTGTGTGCTCAAGGGCGCCTTTGTCTTCATGTCGGACCTCATCCGCATGATCGAGGGGGTGGATATCTTCGTGGATTTCGTGGTGCTGAGCTCCTACGGCTCTTCCACCACGACCTCCGGCGAGGTAAAGGTCTTAAAGGACCTCCACAGCCCTGTGGAGGGAAAGGACGTCCTGGTTGTCGAGGATATAGTGGATACGGGTATTACACTCAAGTTCTTCAAGGATCAGCTTCTGAGGAGAAAGCCGAAGTCGGTGAAGATATGCGCCCTTCTGGACAAGAAGGAGAGGCGGGAGGTGGAGATAGAGCTGGACTACGTGGGCTTCTCCATGCAGGACGGCTTCGTGGTGGGTTATGGTATAGACTGTGACGAGAATTACAGAAATCTCCCCGAAATTTGGGTATTAAAAGAGGATTAGGGCGGAGGCTACCGGAATGAAAAAACGGTTTTGCCCCGGGTGCGGCTTTGAGGTCAAGAGGAGGGACAGGGTCTGCCCCCGCTGCGGCGTTCAGATAGAGGAAGCCTTTGAAAAAGGTGAGTCGCGGCTTGCCGGGTTTTTCGAGAACAGGGCTAAGACCGAGAGGAGACTCGCCTGGGGCTACGAATACAAGAGCGAGGCGGAGATATTCGGCTGGCCGGTCATTCACGTCGCCTTCGGTAAGGACGCCGAAACGGGAAAGATCATCGTGGCGAAGGGAATAATAGCGATAGGCCAGTTCGGAGTGGGGCTTTTTACCATAGCTCAAATAGGGTTGGGGCTTATCTTCGGCTTAGGACAATGCGTGGCGGGAATCGTCGCCGTGGGCCAGTTCGCCTTAGGGATCTACTTCGGCCTGGGACAGTTCGCCACCGGGCTGACGGCAATCGGGCAGTTCGCCCTGGGACGCTACGTCCTGTCGCAAATGGGCCTTGGAGAATATGTATGGTCTACGAAGAGAAGAGACCCGGAGGCGGTCGAGCACTTCACGAACCTCTGGCAGGCGGTGGTGGGATTGATGAACTGGCGGTAAGCAAATAAATTTTGGCATCTTAGATCTCAATATCAATTGTAATAAATAGTGAGGAGGTAATTTTGGCAGAAAAGAGCATAATATGGAATCTGGATAACGGATCGATTTCCCTCATCGCAGACAACTCTGAAGAGCGTCTAATCTTGATGCGCAAGGGATTTATGACCGCATTTTTCGAGGAGATAGGGAATGTCGAGGGAAAAGACACCCTCAAAAGCACTTTCAGAAACCTGTTTACAAGACTTGGGGCGCCTCAAAACCTCATAGAAAAGTCTAATATCGAGAGCTATAACGAATTTGCCGAGAACTTCATTCGTCCCCTCGACTTCGACCCCTCGCAGGTGCCCGATTTCTTCGAGTGGGACGGCAAGGAAAGGGAGTTAAAGGCCTTCAACAACGCCGTATTCAGGATCATACCGCTTAAGGTGCTTATGACGTTCAAGGAGGTATCCGCGGAGATATTGACCGAGCGGGGCGCAACTGCCATCCTTACTGCCGTGGCAAGGAGGGCGGGGCTGGCTGTGGGGGAGGAGGCGATGTCCAACTACGGATGGACCGAGATAAAAAGCGCCATGGATTCGATGGACGGGGCGCTGTCGTATTCCCTTCCCCGCCTGGGCTGGGGAAGGTCGAGGGTAGCGGTGGGTAAGGATTCCGGCGATAATTACATGCTTTACCTCAAATCGTGGAACTCCTTTGAATCGGATAACGTAAAAAGCGATAGACCGGTCTGCACCATCTTACAGCACAACCTGGAGGGAATAAGCCTTAGGACAGTACAAGAACTCACCGGCGGATCGACCGAGTCAAGGGAGGTAAAATGCCGGGCAAAGGGAGATGACTACTGCGCCTTTGCCATAAAGCAGAAGGACAAGGAGGTCAAGTCGCTGGACTGGAAGGAGCTGGAGGATGAGTGGCGGGAACTCGACTCCGTCTACCCGATGCCGGAGGAATAGGGAGACGGGCGCGGGATTAGGATGATCTGTGAAGCCGCGTAAAAACTGATGTCTGTTCCTCGAAGGTCGGCATAGAACGCCCATTTTTTGACAAGGATTTTATTGACTAACTTATAATATCGAGTAGAATACTGTTTAGAGGCGGTCTTTCAGCATAAAGGCGGCCGAGTTTCATCTCCTACAAAGGAGATACTCAGCGCGGCGCTTTCTCGATTTTCCAGCCGGAGCCGTCCGACCGGTTGTTGCGCACCATGATGGGGCCGAGTTTAACTAAAAAGGAGAACCCAAGGTGAAAAAGTCACTCGTTTTAGCCTTTGTCACTATTATATTGATTACAATGAGCTTCCAGGCGGCCTTCTCGGAGGAGGCTACCGCAAAATTCTATGTGACCTGTTACGACACGGGGAAAAAGATCCTTTCCGGTCTCGAGGGGGTAAAAAGGGTCGAAAACGGTACCGAAGAGGGGAAGGAATTCAATACGGTCTACTACGATCCGAGCGTGATTACCGAAGGGGAGATGGTAGACGCCCTGAAGGCTCAGAACGTCTACATCGGAAAAACAAAAGCATTGATTATTTTTTAAACCGAAAATAAGGCTGCATTCAATTATCTCCTTCGCCGAGTCCTTTTTTAAGCTTAATCATCAAGCCGATTCGTCTCGGCTGTCGAAATATCTTGAGAAGCCGCTTGCGAACCGTCCGCACTACCGATTGTGTTTTTTCATCGGTTTTCGGATTGGATCGAGCAAATCCGGCTTCAAACCGGTTGAGCCTGTCTATCGGCTAAGGGGTTTCCCATGTTCGTAATTGGATGGGAAAAGGAAGACGATGTTGCCGTCATCACGATGGACAGCGGCGAGAATCTCCAGAACAGAGATTTCGTCAACGGCATGACCAAAGTTCTAAACGAAATCGAAGGGGATGATTCGATCAGATCGGTGATCTTGTCTTCCGGCGATCCGAAGAACTGGTGTCAGGGGGTCGATCTCGAGTTTCTGATGGAGAGGATGGCCGAAAACGATATCAAGACGGTTCTCGAACTCCTTGTCGGTATAAACGCTATTCTTAAAAGGCTCCTCCTCTCCCCCATACCGGTTATAGCCGCAATCGGTGGTCACGCGGTGGGAAACGGGGCGGTTCTGGCCTGTGCCTGTGACTTCAGGTTTATGAGGGCCGACAGGGGCTACTTCTTCTTCCCCGATGTTGACCTCGGCATCCCGACCCTGCCGGGATCGATCGAGATATGCAAGAAGGCGATCCCTTTTACCATATATCATGAGATGCTCCTGAGCGGAAGAAGGTACACCGCCCAGGAGCTTTACGAAAGCCGCATAGTCATGAAGGCGTCTCAGAATATCAACGCGTTGATGATAGACAGCATGAGCTTCGCAAAGACGATGAGCCAGCAGAGGGCCATATTCGGAGAGATAAAAGGACAGCTCTACAGGCATATCGTCGACGTCATAGACAATGAAGATCCGAAATACATAAAGACTTTCAA
>CAZIWT010000134.1:0-9841 GCA_964542895.1 uncultured Thermodesulfobacteriota bacterium | reverse complement strand
ACCATCATTTACATCATCAATCCCCCCAAAGATAAGGTTGAGCCCTATCCCCAGGATTAGAAGGCCCCCAGTTGCGGTAAGCTCGGCGATTACGGCGTCCGTCAGGAAATTTTTTAGATATATTCCCATCACCGTCAGCGCACCCTGATAGATAAAGACGGGGATTATTGAGAATATAACCCCGATTCCGAGGGTTGAGGCGAAGGCCACCGACGCCACGCCGTCAAGGAGCGACTTTGCGTAGAGGATGGAGGGATCATTGTTTATCCCCTCTTCGAGGGAGCCCACCACCGCCATCGCCCCCACGCAGTAGACGAGGCTTGCCGTTACGAACCCGGTGACGAACGTCCCGGACCCCGATCTGAATTTCAACTTCAGCCACTCCCCGAAGCGGTCGAGTGCCGCCTCGATATCGATGACCTCGCCGAGGAGGCCGCCGAGGATCATGCTCCCCGCCACGATCAGGACGTTGTTCGTCTTTATCGCCATCGATATCCCTATCAGGATAACGGCGAGGCCCAGACCCTGTATCAAGATTCTCCTGATCTTGGGCGTCACGAACCAGGAAAAGAAAAACCCGACGAGAGACCCAAAGACAACCGCAATAATGTTTACGATAGTTCCCTTCATTAATCCATTCTTTCTTTCTCGACTATATGAAAAAGCCCCTACTACCAATACAGCAAAGACCGGAATAAATCAACATTTTGTTTCGTCCCGCCAACCCCTCAGGAAAAAAACGCCCCCTTCACAGAACCGAAAGCCCCCGGGCCAAAAAGTCCCTCAAGCAGACCGTAAAGTTGCCGACCAGATTCCTCGAGGCATTACAGATAAAAATCCTGTGTCCGATGTGGAATATCTCCCGCTCGAGGTTCTGGATATCCAACCTCCTTGGAAAGGGGTCTTTCATCGATTCCAGAAACTCCTGATGAAACAGGAGGACCACCCTGTCGGTCATCCTGAGGTGGGTATCGACAAAGAATATCGCCGCCCTGGGGAGGAGCGCGTTCACCCTGTTCAAGAAGCCAGCCACCTCACCCACCTCGATACCCTTCGGGGGCGATGACTTAACCTCTATGTATATCAACTCCCCCTCGAAAAACGAGACCACGTCGAAATCGCCCCCCGACTTCGCCCCCGAAAACGTGACCCCCCATATAGAGGGCGAGGAGAAATCCCGCTCCATGACCTGCGCCACGAACCACTCCAGTGTAGCCCCGAAGCTCCTGACGGGTCTTTTCGCAAGCCGAAAGCGATCCCCCTCCTCCTCGACTATCCCAAGCTCGACAAGCCTCCCGATATCCCTGGCCTTTGCCTCCGCCGAGGAGAACCTCCCCGGCATCTCGACGGGAAAACCGTCCTGATGTTTTATTATATCCCTTATAAGGAGCCTCGCCGAGTAGCGCTTCATGGCGCTGTAGAGGGCCGCCTCCTTTTCTTCGCTCAAATCCCCGAATATCAGCTCCGACGTGGGCGAATGGCGATAAACCGTCATCCCCCTCCTGTTTAAAGCCGCGGAAATATCCGCGTTTATCTCGGCCCCGGACACTAAAATCCCCTCGACAGGCCCGCCCCCCTGGCAAGCCGAACGGCCTCGATGTACTCGCTTCCCGTTATCGTTCGGGCAATCTCGGCAAACTCTGAGGCCCTGTATTCGGGACGGTACTGCTCCATGACGTTAACGTATGAATCGGGGGAGAGCTCCCCCGCTATGAACTCGAAAGCCCTCTTCGACTCGCCCTCCCCCCCCGGCATGACGAGGTGCCTTATGAGGAGACCCCTGGTGGCTATTCCCCTTGAATCGACCTTCAGGACACCGACCTGCCTGTGCATCTCCTTCAAGACGGCCTTTACCACGTCCGGATAATCCGGCGCATCGAGATACCTCTCGGCGGATTTGGGGTCGGTGAACTTGTAGTCCGGCATGTAGATGTCGAAGATCCCCTCCAAGAGCCTGATCACATCCATAGACTCGTATCCCCCGCAGTTGAAGACGAGGGGGATCTCGAGCCCCATCTCCACCGCCCTGGGGAGCGCCCCCACAATCTGGGGGACGTAGTGGGTCGGCGTGACGAAATTAATGTTATGCGTCCCCTTCGCCTGAAGGGCTATCATTTGCTTGGCCAGCTCCTCCGTCGAGATCACCTCGCCCCTCGCCTCGTGGCTGATATCGTAGTTCTGGCAGAAAACACACTTCAGGTTGCAGTGAGTGAGAAAGATCGTTCCGGAGCCGTATACCCCGACCAGCGGCCGCTCCTCGCCGAAGTGGGCGAATGCGGAAGACACCATGGGGAGCTCCGCCGCCCCGCAGTACCCCTTTTCTCCCATGGTCCTGTCCACCCCGCACCTTCTCGGGCACAGGGCACAGCTCTTTAGAAACTCGTGAAGCCTTTCGACCCTCTCCTTGAGGAGGCCCGACTCGTAGAGGGAGAGGTACGACGGCCTGAAGTCCTTTTTCTCTTCCATATAAAACAGATTAAATGAAAGCGATAAAAGACGCAAGTATTTTTATTCGTTTCACATCAAATATGGAACTTTACGGCTTACCTTCGGTGTCTAAACGTGTTATAGTCGATATCGATATTCCGATTTTCATATGGCGATTTTTGCATAGCGTTTTTTATATGAATATGGGAGGCGGACCATGAAAAACAGAAAAACCGAAGGAAGATATACCGGCTTAAAGCATTCTCTTAATAGGAGAGGTTTCATCCTGCCCCTTTTGCCCTTTTTAATTTTGACCTTCTCCATTTTTGGGCTCTCTTTTCAGGGGTGTCGGCCGCCCGTAATGCAAAAACCGGCCATAAAACCGAAGCCAAGGATCGGTCTCGTCCTCTCCGGGGGGGCCTCCAGGGGCTTCGCCCACGTGGGCGTGATCAAGGTCCTCGAGGAGGAGGGGATACCGATCGATATCATCGTCGGGACGAGCGCCGGGAGCCTGACCGGCGCCCTTTACGCCCACTACGCGAATGCGGATATGTTGGAGAGTAAGGCCAGAAAGATAACCGTCGAGGATATCTTCGATTTCAGCATTTTCAACATCGGCCTCGGCGTCGTAAAGGGGGAGAGGATATTGAGATTTGTGGATAACAACATCAGCGTCAAGAATATCGAGGATCTGAAGATACCCTTCGCGGCAATCGCCACCGACCTCTACACGGGAAAGCGGGTGGTCTTTAAAAGCGGCTCGATCTCGACGGCGGTCAGGGCCTCCAGCGCCATCCCCGGAATATTCAAACCGGTCACCGTGGGGCAGAGGCTTCTGGTCGACGGCGGCGTCGTCGACAACCTACCCATAGACGTGGCGAGATCGATGGGGGCCGACATCGTGATCGCCGTTGACATCTCGGCGAAATCGACGAACTTCAACATCAACAACGTCGTGGACATCATACTCCAGACCTTCAACATCATGGGGTATGAGATCAACAGGCACAAGCTGAAGGAGTCGGACGTGGTCATCAGGCCGGAAGTGGGAGGGGTAGGGATGATCGATTTCACGAAGAAGGACTATCTCTTCCTCCAGGGGGAGAGGGCCGCCAGGAGGGCGCTCCCCGACATAAGGAGAGCCATGATCGAGGCCTCGAAGTGATATATATCTGGATTCCCAGTCGAGCCGGGAATGACAAGACAGCGGGACGGCCCGTGCGTAGGGTGGCACTGACAAGCTCCTGCTTGTCAGTGGAAGGTTCAATTAAGGCCGAAGCCTAAGAAGCATATGTCATTCCCGCGTAAGCGGGAATCCAGTAAAAATATCTATCTGGATTCCCAATCGAGTTGGGAATGACAAAACAGAAAGGAAATGAAGAGGAGCGGTCGAAAGAAATCCCCACGCTAAGGATTCTTCACCCTCACAAGAAGCATCAGCCCCTTTTTAAACAAGACCCACGGATCCGATCCCGATACCACGTTGCTTACGCCGAGGGGCGAAAACTGCACGAGGACCGCATCCGAGAGGGGATATTTGAGGTCGTTGGTGATGACACCTTCCGCGTCCCCGTTGAGCGAAATCAGGGAGACCGTCTCCCCAAAATCCCCCTCTATCCTGTTCTTGACCCCGACGTCGAGAAGGGCAATCTCCTGACGCTCATCGACGATTTTCGCCCTGACCTTCTTCCTTCCTTTGCCGTTTTCACTCTTCGCCCTTATCAGAAGCGACAGGTTCGCGAGGGCATGATCCACCCTGCCCCCAAGCGCCCCCAGGATTATTATCTCGTCCGCACCCCGCTTCAGGGCAACGTTGAAGGCGAGCTCCGTGTCCGTGGAGTCCTTCTCGACCGGCTCCCGGACGATCTCCAAGTCCCCCCCGTTTTTCTTGAGGTACTGGAGCTTCACGAGATCGGCTTCGTTGATCGAATCCATGTCACCGACAAGGATCGTCGGTATTCCCTCGGGGATCCCAAATTTAAGGAGCATCCCGCCGCCGCCGTCGGCGGCCACGATAAGATCGGCCCCGTCGACGTAGCTCCTGCAGAACTCGGGATCTCTATAAACCCCTCCGGAGAGGATAACCGTCCGCATATTTCACCCGCTTAAGCATTCATCGAGTTGATTTCGCATTAGAAACCATAGATGAAGTTTTTTTAAACATCCAACCGCTTTCACCTTGACCGTATTTCTACAGGACTCTCCGCTAAACAAAAATGACCACTGTCACATAAACTCGTTGATTAGTATCACAAATGAAAAGTTTTTCGATAAAGAAACAATTCAATCCCTTCCGTCGCCGTTCAATCCCCGGCACGAAGATCCGTCCCCCCAAAACCGGATCCTTTTCGATGATCGATCCCAAGCCGGGACCGTCTAAATAAAGCCCACCCTATAAAACGCCATCACATCTTTCTGCCCAGGGTCCCCCTCGCCATGACAAGGGGCGCCACGAGGACGACGCTCAGGATGAAATTCGGAACCATGTACCCGGCGTTGTAGACGATGGAATAGATCAGGACGCTCGATCCCTCCGGGGCGTACTGCGCAAAGAAGACTACGCCGGAGACTACGTGAACGATATACCTCAAGAGACTGCCAAGGGTGGCGACCAGTATCGACACCAGCACGACACGCTTGTAGTCGAAGGTTTCGTCCGCCTTTCTGATCGGGATCAATGTCGATAAAAAACCGCCCACCCCGAGGAGCGTAAAGGCCAGCGGATAGTCGAGGACAAGCTGTACAGGATGGACGATGTATGCGCCGAAGAAGAGCTGGCCTATCCCCATCAGCAGCCCGGCCGCGCACCCGGCCACGCCCCCGTGAACAATCGCGATATAGAAGACAGGAATCATCTCCAGGGACAAAGACCCACCCTGAGGAAGCCTGTAGAGCTTCAGCATCGATAGGGCTATCGCCAGGGCCGCCGCCAGCGCGATCTCGACCAATATTATGACCCGTTTTGTCTCAATTCTTCCTTCCATAAAAAAACCCCCTAAAGAAATTTCTCGGGGGGTCGGCAAAGAAAATGAACCTTTAGAAAATTTGAACTAAAAAAGGGCCTTGGGAAAAACCCGGCCCCTTCTCGCCAATAACCGCGAAAATCCCCCCCTCTACTCTCTCACCCCATCCGTTCCACTCATCACGTCTGCCCCCCACGGTTTTGGGCTTCACTTCCCTCCGCCGGTATTACCCGGATCAGGTTCATAGGGTTGTCATTAGACTCTCAGCCGAAACACCCCTAGTGAAAATAATTTTTGAAAGATCATTCCATTTATTGCTTTAAATATATCTTTACATATGCTATAATGTCAAGGATAAAAGGGGGGGCCAAAAAAAGATTCGGGGGGTGGCAAAAAGATTGGTGGCAGCTAAAAAAAATAGGGTGAACCAAAAAAGGTTAGTGTGCATCGAAATATTAAGGGTCGGAAATAAATATTGGGAATCGGCAAGAAAGACTGGGGGGGTCGGCAAAAAGATTAGGGGATGCTGAAAAAGGTTGATAATATTACTTGAAATAGATAGTATATTTAACTGGCTAAAAATCTGAACAGGAGGAAGAGACATGGCACAGGCTTCATGCACCGTATCCGCTAAAGAGCTCTGGACACCATCGGATAAACTCACCCCGAGGATAAAAAAACTGAGGGATGAATTTTGGAATTTCAAGGGAAGGGATTACTTCAGAAACGAGGTTATGCCCTTTACCGACGGGACGCCCTGGGACGTGGTATTTCCGTACCACAGGTTTGCCGTGGTCCCGGAGGTCTATCCGTTCGTCCCCTGTTTTTCGGACAGCCTCCTGGCGTGCGCCAAGAAGGTCGACGTAAAGAACGGCTTTTTCAAGATGTCTCTGCCCAAGAGGAGGGCAACCTTTATAAACAAGGTCGCCGAGAGCTACCTCCCGGTGAATATTTTGGACGGGGAATTGATAGTCGGCGGTCAGTTCAACTCCGCCATGTCAGGCTCTCTCACCAAGGAGGAGTTCAAGAAGTGGAAGAAGCTGCACGACAGGTGGTGGAAGAGGGCAAAGAGGGCGAACGACCTCGGCGTCGGCAACTCCGGCATAACGCCCGGCCACCTCATCCCGAATTACGTAAAGGTCCTTAAGAAGGGCTTCAGGGGGCTGACCGAAGAATACAAGGCCGAGATAAAAAGGTCGAAAGATAAAAAGAAGATCGATTACCTCGAGGCGATGATCACAGCAGCCGAGGTGCCGAAGATACTGGCAAACCGCTACGCCGATGAGGCGGAAAGGCTCGCCAAGGAGACCAAGGACAAAAAGCGGAAGGACGAGCTCACAGAGATCGCAAGGATATCGAGGAAGGTCCCCTGGGAGCCTGCGGGCTCCTTCCACGAGGCCCTTCAGGCGTTCTGGATAACCCACATGCTCGTCATGACCGACGAGTCTTATCCCGGTCCCGGCCTCTCCCCCGGCAGGATAGACCAGTACCTCTACCCCTATTACAAGAAGGACATCGACGCAAAGAAGATCACGAAGAGTGAGGCGAAGGAGCTCTTGGAGTGCCTCTGGATAAAGCACAACTACGTATACGATTACCAGGGACGCATCGGCGAGAACCAGGGGATATCGGCCGGCTTCGGTCAGCTGATCACAATCGGTGGTCTCGACGAGAACTACGAGGACGCCTCCAACGAGCTGACCTGGCTGATCCTCGACGTTATCGAGGAGATGAACCTTTTGGAGCCGAAGCCTAACATCAGGATCCACAACAAGACCCCGGACAAGCTCCTGAAGAGGGTCTCCGAGATGCTGGCCGGCGCCCAAGGCTCGCCCTTTCTGATCAACTTCGACGAGAACTCGATAAAGGGCCTCAAGTGGCAGGGCCTCCCGGAAGAGCGCCTCTGGGACTACGCACCGGTGGGCTGCCTCGAAAACACGCTGCAGGGGGACGACCGCTCCGGCACCGTTGACGTAAACCTCAACATCGCAAAGGCGGTGGAGCTTGTCTTAAACAACGGTAAGGACATGACCACCGGCGAGAGAATAGGCCCCAAGACCGGCAACCCGGAGAAGTTCAAGACCTTCGACGAGTTCATGGACGCCTTCAAGATTCAGCTGAAGGCTATCCTTGAAGAGCTTATCGATATCTACAACATCTCAGACGAGTTGAGGGCCAAGTACGAGCCTACGGTCTACCTCTCCACATTGGTCGACGGCTGCGAGAAAAAGGGGAGAGACGTCAACAACGGCGGGCCTGAATACAACTACATCACGGTGGAGGGAATTGCTCTCGCCACTGCGGCCGACTCCCTCGCCGCCGTCAAAAAGCTTATCTTCGAGGACAAGAAGTTCTCGATGGGCGAGATCATAGAGGCGATAAAGGGCAACTACGAGGGGCACGAAAAGATGAGGCAGACGTTGATAAACAAGGCCCCCAAGTTCGGCAACGATGACGACTACGCCGACCCGATAGCGAGGGAGATATCCCAGTTCTGGTGTACTGAGAGCACAAAGCACACATCCCCCGCCACCGGCAGGAAATACCGCGCGGGGTACCTCTCCTGGAACTACTGGATCGCATACGCCCCAACAACGGCGGCTACTCCGGACGGCAGAAAGAAGGGGGATTCCCTCTCCAACGGCATCGGACCCGTAAACGGCGCCGACACCAAGGGCCCCACGGCCGTAACCATGAGCGTGGGCAAGCTCGGCCTGGAGACCGCCCCCAACGGCGACTCCCACACGATAAGCTTCTCTCCCTCCCTCGTTCGGGACAACGAGCGGATAGAGAAGATGATGTCGTTTTTGAGGACATACAACGAAAAGGGGGGGACGGCCCTTCAGGTCAACATCATCGACTCCGACACCCTTAAGCAGGCCCAGAAGAAGCCGGAGGATTACAAGAACCTCCTTGTCAGGATAACCGGATACAACGCCTACTTCGTCTCCATCGGCAGGGCGATGCAGGACGAGATAATAGCGAGGGTCGCGAAAGAGCTGTAGAAGTGACAAAGGGAACTGTTTTTAACATCCAGCGTTTCTCCACCGAGGACGGCCCCGGGATCAGGACGACGGTATTTGTAAAGGGATGCCCCTTAAAGTGCCTCTGGTGCCACAATCCGGAGGGGATAAATCCGAAGCCGGAGCTAATGTGGTACGGCGTTCGCTGTATCGCCGCGCTTGACTGCATTGAGGTCTGCCCCGAGGGGGCTCTTGATCTGACTCCGAACGGCATGGTAATAGACCGAGTGAAGTGCACCGCGTGCGGCCTCTGCGAGAAGGCGTGCCCTTCGGCGGCCCTGGAAGTCATCGGCAAAGAATACACCGCTGAGGAGATCTTCGAGGAGGTGGCAAAGGACGAGGCCTTCTACAGGAATTCCGGCGGCGGCGTCACCCTGGGCGGCGGCGACCCGGCGATCAACCCGGAGTTTACGGCCGAGGTTCTTCGCCTCTGCAAGGAGGCGAAAATAGAAACCGCCATCGACACCACCGGGGTCTTCAACAGCAGCACCTACGACAAAATATTGCCCTTTGTCGACCTGATCCTTCTCGACCTGAAGCAGATGGACGAGGAGCTCCATAAGAAGATGACAGGGGTAAACCTAAAGAATATCCTGGAAAACGCCGAGAAATTCGGAAAGGGCGACATCCCCATCTGGGTAAGGACACCGATAATTCCGGGTATGACCGACCAGGAAGAAAATATAAAGAGGGTGGCAAAGTTCATCGCGGACAAGATGCCGGCGGTCGAGCGCTACGAGCTTCTGGCCTTCAACAACCTCTGCACAGACAAGTACAAGAGGCTCGACCTCAAATTTGCCCTCGAAGACACACCCCTGATGGAAAAGGAGACCATGGAGCGGCTCGCCGATATCGCCTCAAGCGAGGGAGTAAAGGACGTCAGGTGGTCCGGCGCGACCAGGCTCGAAGACGAGAGCGAGTAAACTCTGGGGGGGAAGACCAATATTTTGTGGTGGTTGGGCCGATAATTGGGGGGGAGATCGTTTTTTAGAGAGGGAAGGGAAATGATGGGATTTAAGGATGATAGGGAAAGGTATTATTCTATGAGGGGTATGGAGTATTGGGCTGTAAAGAGTATTTGAGGGAAATTTATGGATGGATACTATTTATATTACATCATAGCCGTGATGTTTGTTTTCCCTCTCATCTCGATTTTAATCGAAAGAGCATATAATAAAAAGAGAGAATTTTCGCAACCGGTTATCGAAACATCGGCCAAATGGTTTATCTTTTGGGGAGTCGGGATTCGCTTACTGACAGCCGGGCTGACTCAGACACTAAACCCTGGATTTACCGCATCGATTCTCGAGATTACAGACAATTGTTTTGTGGCGATCAAAGAAATAGGATTTGCGAACATATCAATGGGGCTTCTGGCGGTTATTTCGTTATTTGTGCCTTCGTGGCGAAAAGCCGGCGGTTTTTGCG
>CAZIWT010000133.1:0-10229 GCA_964542895.1 uncultured Thermodesulfobacteriota bacterium | reverse complement strand
GTGTTTAGATGTCCCGTGTATAATAGAATTATAGCGTCTTTTTCAAGACCTGTCAACAATAACAATAAGCATATATAACGAATATTACGATATATTGAACAGATGAAAAAACTGTTTTGAAAAAAACGGCCGGTTAAAAGAGGGGCTGAAAAGAGGCTCGTCTTTAAATAATGTCTAATTATAATAAGATCATCTAAATAATGGGAACGGGTGGTTTCTGGGTGCCTTCGGCCACAGTTACACCTTTGAGCAAAAAATTGTTTTAGATAATCGCCAAACTGCAAACTTACGGATTCAATCTCGGATTGCTTCCATCAAACCGAATCCGCAGTTATTTACATCTTGGAATTTCTTTTAAGCGGTTTTTTCAAGAAAGGAGATCAGTCTTTCTCTATATTCAATTTATCTAAAATCCGGTCCATATAGGGGTATACGTACATCTCCCCCCTGTTTGCGGCGATCGAGGCAAGAATGGTGCACACTATGTGAAAGACCACAACGACGGGAAGGAGGAGAAATCCAATCAGAACAAGGCATAGAAGACCGGAGACGGCTAAGGCTACGATGATTAGTATCTGAAAGAAAGTGCTCTGCCTTGCATGGTGCCTGATATAGGCGTTTTCCTCGCTCTTGATAAGCCATATGATCAACGGAACGACAATGTTGAACGGGGGTACTATGTACATCAGGAATCCGGACAGATGGCTGATGACGGAAAACAGCCTCTCGTCCGAGCTTATGTCTGATTCACCCCCCTTTTTGACGTCGTCTTTCGTTGAGCCGGCTATCCTTTTGGCCCTCTTGGATTTACCCTTCGGTCCTTCGATCTTGTCTTTGCCCTTCGGTTCGCTCTTTTCTCCTCCCGGCTCGATCCCCTTTACGTCTTCGTTTTCGGCCATGATACCACCTCAAAGTAATTTATTTAAAAAAAGTCCTTAATACACCCAATCGATAAATAAGCTATGTCGATAGAGTTTTTTGTCGCCCGAAGATGTTTTCTTAACCTCACCGTTAAGCCCAAGACATTGAATCCCCTTTTTTTGATTTTGATATCAAAAGACCGTTTTTACCCTATATACATCAAAATCCTATCGAAGTCGGCGAAAAAGAGGAACAGTCCCAGGGCGATCAAGATTATCCCGCAGATTACATTTATCGCCGGTATGAAACGCTTGAATCTTTGAAAGGCTGTGAGAAACCAGTTGAAGGCGAGCGACGAGAGCAAAAAAGGTACGGCAAGTCCCAGGGAGAATACCAGAAGTAGAAGCGTTCCGTAAATTGGGCTGTCGGAGGAACCGATAACGGCGAGCCCGAGAATGGAGGCGATTATAGGCCCCATGCAGGGCGTCCACCCCGCGGCGAAGGTGATCCCCACGATGGAAGAGCCGAGATAGCCCGCCGGCTTGTCCCTCAGGTGTATCTTCTTCTCCATGTCCAAAAACGGGATTTTAATTATCCCGGTGATGAATATCCCGAAGAGGACGATGATTATCCCCCCGACCCGTCTCAGTGTCTCCTTGAACTCCAAAAGCGTCCCGCCGATGAAGTCGGCCAGCGTCCCGAGGGTCACAAAAACGGCGGTAAAGCCGATGATGAAAAAGAGGGAGTGCAGGATAGTCGCCTTTATCACCGAGCGGCGGCTCGACTTGTCGTCCGTATCCTTGAGGTCATCAAAGGAGATCCCCGTGATGAAGGTCAGGTAGCTCGGAAAGAGGGGGAGTATGCAGGGGGAGAAAAAGCTCAGGAAGCCGGCCGAAAATGCAATCAAAAATGAGAGATCAACAACGTTCTCCATATCATATTTTCCTATAAAAAATTATCTCAAAATTGAGGATGCCGAGGAGGTTTTATTATCCATCTATATAATTGAAAGATAACCTCAAAACCTCTGAATATCGGAGCCACAGACAACTCCTCGGTAAATCCAATCTTGCAGACGGATTGAAGAGGTGTCTAAAAATAATATTTTATCTCGAAGAAGACCTGGTCGTTGTCGGAAAAATAGCCGAAGATGGTGTAGTCGTCCCCCTCAAATATATTCATTCCGATGGTAAATTCAAGGTTGTCGGTGTATTTATATGACGCCCTCGGCGTTATGAAGACGTCCCCGTCATTTAAGTTGTAGATGGCTCTCAGCTCCACGTTCAGTTTTTCGTTGAAAAACTTCTTGTAGGTATAGAGGGTCATGGCGCTCAAGACCTCGTCTTCCAATATCTCGTGGTTGTAGTTTAATATTATCTTTTGAACGAGCTGAAGATTTACGTAAAAGTTCCCCTTGAACTGCCTGTCTATCCCCAGTACGTAAAGGAGGTAGTCTCTCTTTATCGCCTCGAATTTTTCGGTGTAGGTATGTTTGTCGAGAAAGAGGGCCGCCTCGCCGCGGAGGCCGTAATTTCCTATGTTTGAGGCGAAGTCGAGGCCGATCATGTGGTAGCGGTTATATTTCAGCTCCATGATCTCAGGTATCTCCCCGGGGGAGAGGCCGGCAATGTATCCCTGAACCGTGCCGTTATCTATGGCATCTATCAGGTCGCCGGATAGGTGAAGCGTTGGGTATTTATCGTAGGCATAGATGTAAGAGAGGGAGAAGTCCCACCCCTTGTAGGTGGAGGATATCCTCAGTCCCCCCTGGGTGTTTTCGGGGCTGTCCGTGGGGGGAATCGGGGAGAAGAGGCTCAGGCTGAGTCGGCTCAATAGCTTCTGCGTCTCGTCGTCCAGGAGAGAGGCGTAGGGAAAGTATCCCCCGACGAGGTTCGTAAAGAGCCCGTGCCGGAAGATGGCCCAATCGGAGCCTATCAGGTCGAGCTTATTCTCCTGAAAAAAGGGCACCACGACGAGCTCTAAGGTCGTATTGTTCACGTAGTAGTCGAATTTGACGGCGAACGTGGGGATTATCTCCTCTCCTATATCGCCGGTGATGGCGTTGTTGAGGTATATGGCGTTGAGGTTATCCGTCGGGTTTATCGAATCGGTCTTGCCCCAGCCGAATACCTGATTTCCAATTCTTATGTCAAATTTATCAAAGAAGATATCAAGGTAGGCCTCGTCCAGCTCTATATCGTGATCGTATCGGGTGCTCCCGCCGGTGTAGTAATCGAGCTGTCCGTGGGCGGAGATGAAAAAGGAGAGCTTGTTACCTATCGGGTATTTCAGCTTGACGTAGGCCTTGGGATGGGCCTCGAAGAGGTCCTCGAAATCGTTATCCTTCTGAAGGTCCGCCGCAAACCTCGTCTTTATGTATCCCCCGAACTCCGGCTCCGCACCGAAGACGTCGAAGAGACCTTTGGACGCGAGCAGCAGGGAGGGCTTTATAAGCTTCGTGGGTTGTTCTTCCGGGGGGTCGACTACAAGGGACGTAAGCTTCTTCCGGGCGTCCTTTACCCTCAAATCGGCCACCTGTTGAATTGCCTTTGTGATAACCTTGAGGCGCTCATCTTCTAGGGAGGTAAGAAGCACCATCAGACGCTCCCTCTCGGCCGCGTCCTCCGATTCCACTATCCTGTTTTTGACCCTCTCTATCTTGCCCGCTATCTCGGACAATCTTCGGTCGTGCTCCTCCTTTACCCGATCTATCTCCCTTCTCGTCTCATCGAAGTGAACGGCGGGGCTGAATGGACCTGTTCCTTCCCTCAAGATGCCGTCCTGGGCGAAGATCGGGGACGTTTGGGCAAATGCAAAAAAAACGAGGAGGGCCGACCAAAAAATCGGCCGGCTCCTCCCCTTATATATCTTGGACGCCAACATCGAACGTTAAATCTAACCCTGCTTGAGGTATCTTTCGGTGAAGTAGTTGTCCTCGATTTTGAGGTTGTACTGGATCTTCTCGATGACAAGTATGGTTTTCCAGTCCTTCTGGACGTTGTGCATCTCGCTTTCGGAGGTGGTCCAGATATTCTGAATCTTTTCGATCTTTTTTACCTTGAGGACCTTGAGCAGCGCCCCATCCTCGTCGTAGAACTCTACCTTTACGGGAACCCAGATGTCCGCCCTTATCCAGGAGACGAACTTGCTGTACTGCGACTCCTCCCCCGCCTTCGGGATACTCTGAACCTTGTAGCATTTGTGACCGTCTATGGTCTCCTCACCCAGAAGCTTGTGGTCGTCCTTTTCCACCTTCCTGTTTTCCATATCCTCGTAGGTGAACTCGGTACCCATGAAGCGCTCGCTCTTGCTGGAGGAGGTGATCCTGCGAACCTTTCCCGTCGCCGGCATATAGAGGAACTGGTCGTCGTCCTTGTCCTTGTTCTCCCAGAGCAAAAAACCGGTTCCCTTGACGTCCGCCGGGGCGAGAAAACGGATCAAGCTCTTGTTGAGGTCGCCGTACTCCTTTCTGACCGCCTGGACCTCCCTGACCCTCTCCTGACCCTTGTCGTTGACTATTACCATTTTGGTCTTTGACGCGGACGATTTCCCGGTGTCCCTGTCGTGGACGTTCTGCATTATCTCCTTTCCGGTGAGCGCCAGGGCCGTACCGGAAAGGGATATGATGAAGAGGATTGCCGTCAGCGCAGAGACGAGTCTCTTCCCGCCCGATTTAATATTTTCGCCGTTTTTCATAGTATTCTCCTTGATAGTACTTTACAATAATTCTTTGACAATCCCTAAGGGATCAATAAGTCTAAAGAGTTTAGATAAGAGAAATAAGATCGTTTCACCTAAAGTGCTTAACGTCTGATCCTTTGACGTATGTTATCATACATCGATAAAAAGTCAAAAGGAAAGTATTGTTTGAAACAGCAAATTTGTCTTGGACAAACATTGAAAATGCCGACTGCACCGCGATTTTATAAGCGGCTTTTTGCTTTCTGCGGGAAATATTTTTTAACAAGGAGTGGACTTTTCAAGTCTAATTATGTAAAGTATTTATTATAGAGTTTTTTTGGTCTATTCGGGACACAGACTCACGGAGGTAACGATATTATGGAGAGCAAAAGGATCAGCAGCTGGAGCGAGTTTTCATCCCTAACGCCCAGGGAGAAGACGCCGTACCTGGCCACTCCCGAGGGCTATATGAAATGCTTCATTTTCACTCAACAGCTGAACAGGGAAATATTGGAGGATATCTTCAGCCTTGGGGAGGTCATAAGGGAGTCGGTGGAAAATGTCGATTTTATGAGATATCTGAAGACTATGCTTTCCACGAAGTCATGCGTGCTCTATTTCACCCAGTGTTCCACCAGGACCTACACCTCCTTTTCGCTCGCCTCCCAGGCACTGGGGATGATGGTGGAGGAGATAAGGGACGCCGAACTTTCCGCCATGTACAAGGGGGAGTCGGAGCTGGACACCCTCATCACCCTCTCGGAGCTTTCGGACCTGATTGTCATGCGCCAGATGGACTACAGCCTGATAGAGCAGATCGCCTTCGAGATCTATCGCAGGGACCTGCCGACCAGGATAATAAACGGCGGCAGCGGGCCGGATCAACACCCCACCCAGGCGCTGTTGGAGCTCTACACGCTCTACTCCTATCTCGATATCTTCGATTCGGGGAAAAAGCTGCAGATCGCCTTTCTGGGCGACCTCAAGAGGTCGAGGACCGCGAGGTCCCTCTCCTATCTCTTGGCACTATATCCGCAGATAAAGCATGTCTTCATAGCCCCGGACGAGCTCCAGATGGAAGAGGACATTCTGAGCTACCTCGATGAAAATTCCGTTCAATACGAGCTTTCAAGCTCCCTGGACGAGTATCTCCCGAAGGTGGACGCCATCTATTCGATGCGGATTCAGGACGAGTACAGCGCCACCTCGGAGTCGGTGAGAAAGGAGTACCAGAAGTACCACCTATCCATGAAGAAGGTCAAGGAGATGAAGGAGAACTCCTGCATAATCCACCCGCTGCCGAGGAGGGACGAACTTCCAATGGAGATAGACACCGACCACAGGGCGAAGTACTGGGAGGCGGTCTACCGGGGGAAGATAATAAGGATCGCGCTTATCCTCTACATGTTCGGGTTAGGCGATCTAAAGGCGCTTCAAGAAAAGGCGGTGGAGTTTAAACGTTAGGCAGGAGCCCCTCGGGGGATTTGCGGGTAAGCATGATATTTTTCTTCTTCACAAAGGGACATCGTGTGGATTTTGAAGAATGAAACAAATTTATGAATCATTTTTAGGGGGAGTAAAATAGAACGTGAAAAGGGATTAAAACTCCCGAAAAGCATAAACCGCCGGGAATTTATAAAGGGGGCGGCGGCGACGGGGACTGCCGTGGCGTCCGGCCTCATGGGGCCCTCATTGATCTTCGGGGCGAAGAGGCCTAACATCCTGATGATCACCGTGGACGAGGAGCGCCGGAGGTTCGGCTTTCCGGAAGACGCGAGGTTTAAAAACCACGACAGGATAACGGAGAGGGGGGTCACGTTCAACAACTACCACGTGACGTTTCCGCTGTGCTGTCCCTCCCGGTCTTCCATGTATACGGGACTTCACGTTCCGGACACCGAGATCCACGAGAACCTCGGGAGCTCAGTCGTGTCTGACCTCTCTCTTGATATCTCCACCCTTGGCCACATGTTGAGGGACGCGGGCTACTACACTGGCCACAAGGGGAAATGGCACCTGAGCAGGCCCCGGCGGGGGGCGGGATTCGACCTGGAGCCCTACGGTTTTGCCAACAACGTCGAGGAGTCGTATCTGTACAGGATCCAGTATCAGTCCGGGTACTACAGGGACTCCGTCCCCGCCCGGGACACCGTGAGGTGGCTGAAGGAGACGGCGCCGGAGATAGCAAAGACGAGGCCCTGGTTCATGTCGGTCGATTTCATCAACCCCCACGACATAATGCACTTCGACACGGACGGCTACGGGGGGAGGGTACAGGAGGAGGCTTCAGGAGACGGGCAGAAGACGGCGCCCGCCCCGAACGACTCCCTTTATAAAAGAATCTGGGATGCGAGTCCGCCGAAGAGCTTTTTTAACGACGATCTCTCAACTAAGCCTAACGCCCAGAGTGAATACCTCAAGATGCTCAATTACGTATACGGCGAGATACCTAAGGGGAGGGAAGACCTCTGGCGTGCCTATATCGACTATTACATCAACTGCACGTTCGACGTGGACAGGCGCATAGGGGAGGTTCTCGACGCTCTGGAGGAGTCGGGCCAGGCGGATAACACGATCGTTATATTCACGGCGGACCACGGCGAGATGGCGGGGGGCCACGGGCTGCGCCAGAAGCTTCCCGCAATCTACCGGGAGAACGCAAACGTCCCCCTCGTTATCCTTCACCCGGATGTGTCCGGGGGATTTTCGACAAACGCCATAGCCTCCGGGGTGGACCTGGTCCCCACGATCATGGCGATGGCCGGGGTCTCCGAGGGGAGGCTTAAAGGTCGCTACGGCGAACTCGCCGGCTACGACCTTACGGGGCAATTCACAAGTCCCGCCGGTGCGGGAAGAAGGGCTGTGGAGTCTGGGGGGCTGATCGTCCTCTGGAGCGCCCTCCACGGCGTAGACGGCGACTTTCCAGAGAAGGTGCAGAGGATGAAGGAGGCCAGAAGGTCGGGGTCCCGGATGCCGGGGGGGGTGAGCCGGGACTGGTCGAAGAGGGGGATCATGCGGGGCATGTTCGACGGCCGCTACAAGTTCGCCCGCTACTTCTCTCCGCTGGAGTTCCACACGCCGAAAGATTTCAAGACCCTCGTGAGAAAGAACGACCTGGAGCTCTACGACACGGCAAACGACCCGGACGAGATCGTAAACCTCGCCCACAGGCCGGAGGAGAACAGGGAGCTCATAACCAGAATGAACGAAAAGCTGAACGGACTGATAAAAAAGGAGATCAAACAAGACAAGATAGGAAGGTTCCCGGAGCCGAAGAGAAACGGGGGGAGGGGGCCGAAGCTATAGTTCTTTTTAGGGTGTGTGTTAGATTTAAGTTTTATTGGTGAAAGAGGATAGGGGGTTTTTTAAGGGTGTGGGATTTTATCTATTTGGGAGATAGAATTTTTAAAACCTTATCTTGTCTTCAAGGGGCTTATAAATGGGGATAAAGCAATTTCAACTATGCTTTTTTAAAAGGGCCGGATAACGACAGAAGGAGAATTGTTATGTCAATTATGGACGCAAGAGGCTACGAGGAGTCACTGAGGAGGCTCAACCTGGTGGTCTACATGTTCGGCAAGAGGGTGGAGAACGTTGTGGACGACCCGATAATCCGCCCGTCGATGAACGCCGTCGCCGCCACATACGAGCTCGCCCACGTCTCGGAGCACAGAGATATAATGACCGCAACGTCCCACCTTACGGGCGAGAGGATAAACCGCTTCTGCCATATCCACCAGAGCGTTGACGACCTCGTAAACAAGAGCAAGATGGGAAGGCTCCTGGGCGCCCACACAGGCTGTTGCTTCCAGCGCTGCGTGGGGATGGACGCATTGAACGCCCTCTCCATGACGACGTACGATATTGACCAGGAGTTGGGAACCGAGTACAACGAGAGGTTTTTGAAATACCTCAGGTACGTTCAGGATAACGATCTCACGTGCGACGGGGCGATGACCGACCCGAAGGGGCAGAGGGGCATCCCCCCCCACAGGCAGGTCGACCCGGACATGTTCCTTCGGGTCGTAGAGGAGAAGCCTGACGGGATAGTGGTCAGGGGGGCCAAGGCACACCAGACCGGTGCGGTAAACTCCCACGAGGTGATAGTGCTTCCTACGATGTCCATGAGGGAGGAGGACGAGGACTACGCGGTATCCTTTGCGCTTCCCAGCGACGCCGAGGGGATAACGTATATAATCGGCCGCCAGTCGTGTGACACCCGGAAATTGGAGAATGGGTTGATAGATCGGGGAAATATCAAGTACGGCGGGCACGAGGCGCTCGTCGTCTTCGATAACGTCTTTGTCCCCTGGGAGAGGGTCTTCATGCAGGGCGAGTTCGAGTTTACGGGAAACCTGGTGGAGAGGTTCGCCTCCTACCACCGCCAGAGCTACGCCTGCAAGGTGGGTGTGGGGGACGTCCTTATCGGCGCCGCCCAGACTATAGCGGAGTACAACGGGACTGACAAGGCCTCCCATATAAGGGACAAGGTTGTGGAGATGAACCACCTAAACGAGACCCTCTACTGCGGGGCGATAGCCTGCGCCGCGGAGGGACAAAAAGAGCCATCAGGGACATATTTCGTGGATACGCTTCTCGCCAACGTCCACAAGCAGAACGTCACCCGGTTTCCTTACGAGATATCGAGGCTCGCCCAGGACATCGCCGGGGGGCTTATGGTGACGCTCCCCTCCGAGGCGGACCTGAGGTCGCCGGAGGCGGGAAAGTGGGTCGAGAAGTATTTCAGGGCGAAAGCGGATGTATCGACGGAAGACAGGATTCGGATATTGAGGCTCATTGAGAACATCACGCTGGGGGCCGCCGCCGTTGGCTACCTCACCGAGTCGATGCACGGGGCCGGCTCCCCACAGGCCCAGAGAGTCATGATATCGAGGGGGGTGAACCTGGAAGAGAAGAAGAAGAGGGCAAAGGAGCTCTGCGGCGTAACCGGGGAGGATTGATAGACGCTCTTGGATTGGATAAGTTGGAATAAAGATGAAGGTGTCCGTTGGCTCAAGATCGTTGTGTATAGATTGTCCTTTTTCCTCGATAGGCTTCAAGATAACATTCCGGGTAGGTATCAAGTAGCCTATTGTGACATAGTCTGTACAGTGCCGAAACAATCAGTTGGAAAGTAGAAGGTGCAACTTTCTAAATATGATTACGGATAATCTTATATGGTCAAGAAAACACCTCTTGAAAAAACCCTCTATCTCTTTCCCATAGCCTTTACCATCCACAACCTGGAGGAGGTTGTCTCCGATCTCCCCGGGTGGTCTGTGAGAGCAGGCCTGTTTCACCCACCTGTGGAAACATTCGAGTTTGTCTTTTCCGTTATTGTCATAACGATAGTAGGCTATCTGTTTACGTACCTTGCCGTAAGACAGGGTAAGGGCAGCCTTCCAGCCTATCTACTGTTCTGCCTTATACTGATAGTCGACATAAACGTATTCTTTCCCCACCTGCTTGCCACGATAGCTACAGGCTCCCTGGCGCCTGGGACGGTCTCGGCCGTACTGCTTAACCTGCCCATATGTACTTATCTATTGATAAGGGGTGTGAAAGAAGATTACGTTAAACTGAAAAGGCTGCTTATTATATTTCCCTTCTTTATTATTGCCTCAATCTTTACGATTGCAGGGCTTTTTTTGATTGGTGAATCGATGTAAGGCCTCCTTTAGGTATAT
>CAZIWT010000132.1:0-10285 GCA_964542895.1 uncultured Thermodesulfobacteriota bacterium | reverse complement strand
ACATATAATTTAACCATAGGCCATTTTTTAAATGTAAGCTGGCAAATCAATATTGTTCTCTTGATGAGTTATTTATAATATATATACAATAGTATATTGTTACATTAAGGATAGTTTTTAATCAATTTCTGCTATACTTTTCACTTTAGCAGGTTGGTAATCCAACCAAGGAGGAAAAATGAAAGAAGAAATTGCGAAAAATGACTTTTATGAACTACATGTGGACATAGCAAAAAACAGATTCTACTACACCATCAAGGGCTTTTGGCCAAATGTTGACGAAGTTCCAGAAAACTACAATGATTTTATAAAAACCCTCGATAAACTTTCAAAAGGCTTCGATGCAATAGCAGATTTGAGACAGATGAAGCCACCCCCAAAAAGTGTTGCGGAATTGCATGTAAAAACGCAAACGCTTTGTGTAGAAAGAGGTCTCACAAGAACGGCCGACATTGTAGATGGATCCCTGATAAGCATTGTCATTAAAGGTTATGATAAAGAGTCTCAAAGGTTTAAAAAGGCCTTTTCGTCAATCGAGGAGGGGGAAAAGTGGCTCGATAGTTTTAAATAGTAACTATAAAAACTAAGACCTACAGATTGCACATATTACACTTAAACTTGAGTACTTAATAATAGTTTCTATTTTTTGTGACCTAATGATGCCGTAACTTTAACTCAACGAGGCATAAAAAAGATGCCGTGGACATAGAGAATTCAATCAAAAGAAGGGGGCCTCCCAAGACTTGGGGTGCCCCCTTCCCATTATTAAAACTATCTCGGGGTCCGCGGCACTGTTAGCTAAAGATTCCGTATTTTGCGCCTCAAAGATTCCATGACAGGCCCCCTCTCATATCGCAACCCTGTCCTTCTGCTCCAGCCTCTTCAAGACCAGAAGCGTTACGGCACAGGCAACAAGGGGCAAGACAATAAAGAAGAGCCGTCCGTGAAAAGTGTATCTTATCCCGGTTAAGAACGCCATTAGCGCCACTGTCGGTCTCTCCCCCAACAGCAGATAGAAAATAGTCCTTTCGATGAAGATGGAGAAAATTGCCAACCCGGCGCTGATCAGATAGACGTAATTGTTGACCCTGCCCACGCCCCTCTTCACAAGGTAAGGTATTACAACCGCGATCAGAATCGAATAGATCTTGGGATCGGACATGCCCGTAAGATAAGCAAGAACCGGCATCAAAACGCCCCCGGCCACGACCCCGATTAGACCGAGCTTCACACCCCTTCCGTATGAATGTAGGACGACCCCGTACGTCTCCTTCAGGCCGTCTCGATCCTTCACCCTGCTGCCTGCGCAGTCGCCGCAGAGAAGCACCGGGACCCGGCCGTCGATTACGGGGAACTTGACGTCCCCGCTTCCGCACCTCTCGCACACCGCCCTGGGCTTTCCGAGATATCTCTCCACAAGGCCGATAAGCTCCACCACCTCGCCCCTGTCATCAAATATATCCCCGTATTTCATCTCCGAGGTGCGCAGAAAGACGTAATCGATGCAGTCCCTCCTCACGTCCATCGTAAGCCTCGAGGCGTCAACGATATCCGACTTTTGCACAGCCTCCTCAAATCCCTCGACGTCTTCAAAGCTTCTCAATCTCAAGGTAACGACGACGCTCTTTCCCTCCTTGAAGGGGCTTTTCTCGACGTAGACCGGAAAGCTTTTCACGAGTCCCACGAGCCTTTCTCCGTCCTCGCTTGCCTTAAGGCCGTGCTTTTCTGCGATCTCAACGAAGGACAACTCGGGCTTCATTATCCAATTCCGTCAAATACAAAAAAATGGAAAAACGGGGGGGCAACCCGAAAGATCGCCCCCCACCACGGTTCAAACAGTTCCCCCCAATCCCTACTTCATCATGTCTCTAAGCTCCCGCTTCAATATCTTGCCCACGGCCGATACCGGCAGCTCGTCCATAAAATCCACCCTTTTTGGCACCTCGTACTTGGCCACCTTCTCCCTCATATACTCCATTATCTCCTTTTTCAGCTCGTCGGTTCCCTCCACCCCGGATTTGAGGACGATGGCCGTGGCCACGATCTCCGAGCCGGGCCTCTTCGGGTCGGGGAGACCGATAGTGGCCGCCATGTCGATATCCTTGTGCTCCATCAGGACATCGTCGATGTTTCTGGTAAACACCTTGAAGCCGGAGACGATGACCATATCCTTGAGCCTGTCCACGACGTAGAAGTAGCCGTCCTCGTCCATCTCGCAGATGTCCCCGGTGTACATCCACCCCCCCTTGAGGGCGTTTTTCGTCTCCTTCGGCTTGTTGTGGTAACCGATTGAAAAGACCTGGGGGCCCTTGACCACGAACTCCCCCGCCTCCCCTATCGGTACGATCTTTTTGGTTGTGGGATCGACCAGCTTGACCTCGGTGTCCGGATAGGGAACCCCCACCGATCCCGGCTTTTTGACCCCGTAAAGGGGAAGGCAGGTCGTGACCGGGCTCGTCTCCGTCATTCCTAAAACCTCCAGCAGCTTTCCTTCCCCCACTACGCTCTCGAACTCCTTGATGTACTCGGCCGGGAAGGGCGCGGCGCCGCTGACGAACCACTTGACGCCGGAGAAATCGAGCTTTCTGAACTTCGGCTTTTTCAAGAGCTCGATGAAGATCGTCGGGACGTTCACAACTCCGTCCGGCTTATATTTGTCGATCGCCGAGATTATGAAGTCGAGGTCCCTCGGATTCGGAATCGCCACCTGAGAATACCCCACACTCATGCTGATCATCCCGACGAAGAGGCCGGCCATGTGGAAGAGGGGAAACGCCGAGAGCATGATCTCCTCACCCACCTTGCCGTCCAGCCACGTCATCATCTGGGTTATGTGGTTGGAGATATTTTTCTGGGTAAGAACGGCTCCCTTCGGCGGGCCGGTGGTGCCGCCTGTGTACTGCATCAGGGACGGGGCGTCCATCTTTCTCTTCTTCAATACCGGATCTCCGGGCATTTCTTCAAGAAGATCCATATAGCCTTTGACGGTAATCCCCTCGATCGGCCTTATCTTCCCGGTCGGTATCTTCTTCAGGGCTTTGCCGAGGAATCGCTTTACGGCCGGGAGAAAATCGGCGATTCCCGCCGCCGCCACCGCCTTGACCCCCGTATTTCTAACTATCTTCTCCACTCTGGGCAAAAGGGCGTCAAGCGTAACCAGAACCTTCGCGCCGGAGTCGTTAAGCTGGTACTCCAGCTCCTCGGCGGAGAGCAGCGGGCTTACCCCGGTAAGGACACAGCCCGCCTTCTGGATGCCGACAATGGAAATGTAATAGGCGGGGATGTTGGGGAGGTTGACGCCTACGGTGTCTCCCGGTTTCAGCCCCATCTTTATCAGAAAATTCGCAAATTTGTCGGCGTACATGTCGAGCTCCCCGAAGGTAATCTCAGATCCCATGTAGTAGATCGCCGGGTGATCCTTTCCCACGGTCTCCACCGCCTCCTTGAACAATTCCGCATAGGTCTTGTTAGGATACTTAAGCTTCTCCTTCACATGGTCGTCGTAAAACTTCAGCCACGGCTTCTTCGCATACGGGTTTTTTTCCGCCATAATATTCCTCCTTAAAAATTAGTATTAGTCCCCCTTAAGGGGATGAATAAAAACTGTTTCTATTACTTCAGGCAAATCAAAAAACACCTTTGACCGCCTCCTAAATCACAAACATTTCTCGTCCCTCTCGACGTATATTTGAACGCCCTCCTCGTTAAAGAACCGCGGAGCTTCACGGAAACGATCGCAGCTCAAGAGATTCAGACGGCAGGACAGGGCGTTATCTATAAAATAGAGGGGAACTGCCCACATCCGCGCGACAGCGACAGGGAGCCCCACCGGACATCTTTGAACCTAAAAGCCGTCGATGGAGATTTCAGGTCGGTATAAATGAGTGCCGTTTTATAGAAATAGTTATTCAAATTGACCCCTGTTTTAGTTTCCATCCATCAGCTTAAAAGCCGTCGATTTCGCATCCGATTTGAGGATATCCCGCTTCCGCCCCGGTTAACGATTTCCCGGCCTGCTACCCCCCATATTAATATTAACATATCAAATATTTCTATATCCACCTCTCTCTAACATACACCGTTCAAACAGAGACGGTCCCCTCCGCCCCCCTGCCGTTTCAATAACTTTACTCCTTCTTGATGGTGTCGGTGCTCACACCCTCCACATCTTCGCTCTTTATCCCCCCCTTCCAGTCGGAGAACTCCTTCGCCTCGACCTTCATCCCCTCGCTTAAGCTCAAGCCCCCTCCCACGTTGATCATCCTCTTCATCCTCCTTACAGCGTCCGGGCTGTAGGAGCTTATGAGTGTCGCTATCCTTATCGCCTCGTCCATCAATTCGCCGGCGGGAACTACCTTGCTCGCTAGCCCTGTGCTCAACGCCTCGTTTGCGTCCATGAACTCCCCTGTAAAGGACATGAGTTTTGCCCTGTAAGTCCCGATTATCCTGGGGAGAATCTGGGTCATCCCGGCGCCCGGCACTATCCCCACCCGGGCGTGGGTGTCGGCGAACCTGGCGGTATCTGCGGCGATCACGATATCACAGCCGAGAACCAGCTCCAGTCCGCCGGTGACGGCGTACCCGTTTACCGCGGCTATAACCACCTTCTTCATGTTGCGCACGGCCAGAAAGGCCCCCTCTCCGGCGAAGAGCTCCTTTGACTTCGACTCCTTCTCCGCCTTCATGAAGGACTCCATGTCGTTGAGATCCAGCCCCGCCGAGAAGGCCTTCTCCCCCGCCCCGGTTAAGATCACCACCGACACGTCTTCGTCCCCGTCGGCCGCCTTGAAGGCGCTTTCGATTTCCTTTAACATGGAGAGAGAGAGGGCGTTTCTCGCCTCCGAGCGGTTTATCGTAATTATCTGAACCGAGTCTTTCTTTTCCACAAGAATGTTTTTGTCTGCCATTGAATCACCCTTTATTACTTCAACAAATAATCTTACCAATCCAAATTCCGCTTCGACGATTTATTCCCAACACGAAAAACAAAACTCGCCGGCACCCCCGAGCCGATCCGATCGAAACGATCAGGTCACCGATCGGCGAGACTTACAAGATACTCCTCCGAGACGGAGACCCTCCCCTCCCGCTCCATTCTTGCCAGTACCCCCTTTACTACGTTGATGGCAAGCGTTACCAGCGGACCAAGTGCATTTGGATATATTCTCTCTGCAAGTATTCCAAGCTTAATTCCCGAATCTTCCTTGAGTATGGTTTCTATCTTTTCGGGCAATGCCCCGTGAACTGAAAAAAACCTTTTTAAAAGATCATCCCACTTTCTAATAGGTGCGCCGTGACCAGGGGCCAGAATAATGGGTTCTATCTTTTTGAGCTTCAAAAGGGAATTGACATAAATATCGTAATAATTTATCCAGCCATGGCCGTCCCTTTCCACCATAACAAGCGGAGGGGGATCGTAAACTGCGGATAACAGATCACCAGTGAAGAGAATCCCCGATTCTTCGAGAAAAAAGGATACAGATCCCTCCGTATGTCCTGGGGTTTCAAAAACAATTACTTTACCTGCCCCAGTTATAAATTCATCACCTTCCAATATCCCCCCGTCAGGGACAAACTCCTTAAGACCTACGGTTTGTGAATCATGATGGGTGAAATTGATGTGGAACTGGAACTTCTCGTCGCTTATGCCTACCTCCCTGTAGAGCTCTGTTACCCTATCAAGGTAGTTGGAAAACGCATATCTATCAAGTAATCCTCCATCTGCTTCACTTAGAAAAACCTTGGCTCCCGATATCTCCCTTATCTCATCGGCCATCCCGAAGTGATCCCTGTGCCCGTGCGTCAAGAGGATAAGACCGATATCCTCAATACCCCTTCCCGCCCCCTTTATCCCCTCTTTGATCACGTCTATCGAGCCGGGGCTCGAATATCCGGTGTCGATGAGGATCGGAACGTCGCCGTCTATGAAAAAGACGTTGGCACTGGGGACCACAAGCGGCATGGGAACCTTCACGGCCGTAACGCCACACTGGCCCAAATACTCCTTTCGGTTGATCCCTTTTGAAGTGACCTTCTTTCCCATAACGAAGCTTTATCTCTTCACAACTATTTAAAGAGGTCCGCCATCCGCCCTATCTTTGCGGTCGATTCGAGCTCGTAGCCGTAGATCAGGTAGAAGATTACCCTGTCGAAGAAGTAGACCACCCTGTTGTTCAACTCCAATATCTGATACAGCTCATACGCGGTGGAGAGAAAACCGTGGGAGAGGACGTAGAGCCAGATATGTCTCTTGAGCAGAAGCTGGGCGCTGACAATGTCGGAGAGGGGACGCCCCTCCTTCGCCCTCGCCCGGCCCAGCTCTATGTAGATATCCTTTATATCTCCCCCCCGCTCCTTTTCATCGAACCACTTGCCCAGCTCCTGCAGAATCGACATCCCGTAGCCTATACACTCTTCTCTCTCCATCCCGTGAAAGGAGGGTGTGCTCTCGTTTTTGTGGATATCTTTGGTCCAGTAATCGGTGATCTCTGTGGCATTTTCCTCGATCAGTTTTATAAATTTTTCCGATATCATAAATCTCCCCCCTCAAAGATTCTCTGTGATCTAAAAATTTTTGATATCACACTAATCCATAAATACCGTCCTGTTTTTTATCAATACCAGAATCGAGATCAAGAAAAGCGTTACCCACAGGGCGACAGACGTAAAGAACTCGCGGGAGCCGGGCTTTAAAAGGGAATCCCCCATGAAAACGAAGACGAATACCCATATCAGACCGCCTAAAACCGTACCAACGGTATATTGGTTAAACGTAATCCCAGAGAGTCCCGCGGCGTAGTTCTGGAGCGCCACCGGCGTCACGGGGACAAACCTGAGGAGGAAGGTTACGAGAACGCCGTTTTTTACAAGACCCCTGTCTATGTTGATTCCCCTACCGGAGACGACCCCCACTATCCTCTCCCTGAACATCCCCCTCGCCAAGAAGAACGCCAGCCAGGCGTTTGCCATATATCCCAACACGGAGAGTAAAAAACCGAACGCCGTTCCGAAGATAACTCCCGAGACCATGGACAGAGGGGAGATGGGAAAGATAAAGAGGGGGAGCACCACGTAGCACAAGAGAAAAACCGGCACGGCCCAGTTCCCCAGATTCTCCAGGACTACTTTCAATTGATCTACGCTGTAGGTTTTATAGAGAGGCGAGAAACGAAATAAAAAATAGATTCCCAATATAATGATGAAGAAGATGAAGAGTCCCTTCAGCTCTTTTAAAACAAGCTGCAACAATCCGCGGTTCTTTCTTACACTATCTCCCATATTTCCAGTTACGCCTCCCCTCAAATAAATTAAAAACCGCCTCCATACAAAAAATTACACAGGCCCTCACACCACCCCGGATTTGAGCGAAAGCGTGTGATCGGTCTTTCCGAGATAAGATAGATATTGAAGGCTCTCTTTAAGCTGACTTTTTATGATTATATTTTGAGTAGTCTTGGATGTCAAACACTTCCTTTATAAAATTGAAAAAGGGGTGGTCTTTTGGGGAACCGTTCCTTCTAAAAGGGAGAAAAAAGGCCTTTTTTCAAATTTGACGGCCAAAAAAACCAAGACCGTTTTATATTGACAAGAAATTCAAACCTTGCTATATTTGTACAAAAATCAGCCAGGAACTTGTATCTCACTCTATTCTACAACTCCAATCGGCCTCAAACTCAACCTCCAGTTGAGCACTTGACCGGCAGATTTCTGCATCACCCCTCGGCGGGCAATTTGAACGTCGTTTGAATCCAGACTCACTGAAAACGAAAATTGAAGATCATAGGAATCTTGATCTTTGGTCCTGCATTGGCTTCTTTCCAAAATCATATGATATGTAAATCGGAGGGCCAATGGAAGTTATCTGTCCAAATTGCGAGTTTTCAAGGGATATAAACGGACGCTTCCTCGCCCACAAGCTGGAGCTCACCTGCCCGAACTGCAAGGAGACGTTCAACCTCCCCAGAGAGTATGAAATAGCCCTCGAGGATTCAACAAAATATATCTACAAGCTGGAGATAATCAACGAGCAGAACATGTTCGATCCCTTTTCCAAAAAGAGGATCGAGACAATAATCAACAAGATTGCCGACGAGGGCTGGAAGCTGGAGAAGATAGTTCCCTGGACCATGCGGAGTCTTTTGCTGAAAAAGGATGTCCTCTATCTCTTCTTTATAAAAAACCGATGTGAAGACGAGGATAAGTAAAAGATCCCGAAGGTATTAAACCGGACCGCTTCGACAGCCCTTTTTTGAGTAAAGTCAATCCCCCTTCCCCCGCCTTGAAGATAGGCTATCTAAAAAACCCGCCCGATAAATTGACAAATCCGATCATTTCCGTATAATTGTAGAAAACCACGGCCCAGGGCTTCTGTGGGGCCGTTGATTCCAACCCGGAGCGGAGCTAGAATGGGAAACGACGGATACGAATATCAATACGGATTCTCCGAGGAGCACCCGGACGAGATGTACGACATCGAAAAGAGGACCAGAAAGGGGAACAAGACCCTCGCTGTAATGCTGGACTATCTGTCGAGTGAGGGAAAAGACCCGGCCGAGTTAAGCCTCCTCGACATCGGCTGCTCCACGGGATTTATGACAAGGCTCTACGGTCAGAGCTTCGGGGAGGTCGTAGGAATAGATATCGACGAAGGGGCGGTTCGATACGCCCAAAAAAATAACTCGGGGGTCAACATCAGATATCTCGTCTCCGATTCGATGGACACGGGTTTCGACGACGAATCGTTCGACGTCATCTCCTGCACCCACATCTACGAACACGTCCCGGACTCCGAAAGGCTCCTCTCCGAGATATACAGGCTGCTTAAAACGGGCGGCATCTGCTACTTTGCGGCGGGAAACCGCCTGGTCCTCATCGAGGGACACTACGGACTCCCGCTCCTCTCCGTCGTCCCGAAGCCGCTGGCCCATCTCTACCTTAAGATATTGAGGAGGGGAACTTACTACTATGAAAATCACCTGACGTACCGGGGGCTCAAGAGACTGGTCTCCTCCTTCGAGATAAACGACTACACGCTGAAGGTAATAGAGGATCCCGAGAGGTATCACGCCCAGGATATGATAAGGCCGGGCTCGGTCAAGCAGAAGATCGTCCTGGGACTTCTGAAGGTCGCCTACTTCGTCTCTCCCACGTACATCTGGGTGCTGAAGAAGGGAGATGGTTGAGTAGCCCAAACGAATCGATTCGACCGATCCATCCCTAAAAAGACGCCGGAGAAGCAATGTGACCGATCACCCCGCCTAAAAAAAACGGTAACGACCTTAATCAAGCCGCCCCTCAAGACCAAGGGGGAAGGGAAACCTCAAAACGGTGACTACTTCGGCGGAAGGCGGAACGCCCCGTCGAGCCTTATCGTCTCGCCGTTGATGTACGGATTTTTGATGACATCCCTTACGAGCTGACCGAACTCGCCTATCGCCCCCATCCTCTTCGGGAAGGGGACCGATTCGCCGAGCTTCTTTATCCTCTCCTCGTCCATATATTTGGTGAAAAACGGGGTGAGAAAGAGCCCCGGCGCTATCGCGACCACCCTGATGCCGACAATCGACAAATCCCTCGCCATTGGAAGCGTCATCCCGTGGACCCCCGCCTTCGATGCGGCGTAGGCGGCCTGACCGATCTGCCCGTCGAAGGCGGCTCCGCTCGACACATTTATAATCACCCCCCTCTCCCCCGCCCCCCCTTCTGCGTCGTCCGGGTCGTTCCTGCTCATCTCGAAGGCGACCTTGGAGGAGGTGTTGAACGTCCCGATAAGATTCAGCCTTACCAGTCTCTCGAACGCATCGAGGTCGTGGGGGCCCTCTTTCGTTATCGTCCTCATCCCTATCCCGTAGCCCGCACAGTTCACGAGGAAGTGTACGGCACCGAACTTTTCGATAGTCCCCTTGATTGCGGCGTTGACTTCCTCCTCAGATGTCACATCCGTCCTGTAAAAGACGACGCTCTCCCCGAGCTCCGATGCGAGGGCGCCTCCACCCCCCTCGTCCAGATCCAGTATCGCGACGTTTCCTCCTTCTGCGGCTATCGCCCTGACCGTCCCCTCCCCGAGGCCCGACGCCCCCCCAGTGACCATCGCCGTCCTGCCTTTAATCTCCATAAGAATCCCCTTTTAAACCTTTTCAATCCAAAACCAACATTTGCAGAATCAACTCCAACATCAAACATATAATATTTAACATAACAGAGGGCACCATTTCAAGGAGATTGTTGAGGAGTTTTTTAAGCCGGATGAAATATTTTCATATTCGAAATCTGAATATGAAAATGT
>CAZIWT010000131.1:0-10330 GCA_964542895.1 uncultured Thermodesulfobacteriota bacterium | reverse complement strand
TTTCACGGGGTTCAATTTTTGAAACAGTAATCGAGTTATTCGATATCTACTTTATCGAGATTCTTTTTGAACCGCCGTACGGCGGTTTTTTGCTTTTTTGGACTTTTCGCTCTTGACGTCCCAGGGGAATAGATTTTCCAAAACGGCGTTTGAACTGTAGAGTATTTTCAGAGGGCGCCGTTAAAGGGATATTGAGAAGCTTATTGAAAGCTTGGGCGTTTATAGATGGAGGGTTAAATGAGAGTGAAGCCGATTAGCGTGCTGTTGATAGAAGACAACCTCGGTTATGCCCGGTTGATCGAGGAGATGATAAAAGACGCCAAGGGGAAATCCTTCACCGTTGAGCATCGAGAAAGCCTTAGCAAGGGTATAAAACGCTTGACGGCGGGGGGAATCGACGTGGTACTCCTGGACCTGTTGTTGCCCGAAAGCGGGGGGCTCTCCACGTTTCTCACCGTCAGGGACAGGGCTGGGAACACTCCGGTTGTGGTCCTTACATCCGTCGAGGACGAAGTGACCGCCACGGAGGCGGTCAAGAGGGGCGCCCAGGACTACCTCTTCAAGAGGGAGATAACGCCGGGGCTCTTGGTCAGGGCGCTCTCGTACGCGGTTTTGAGGGTGGAGACCGAGGCGAAGCTCACTGAATCGAAGCTGAAGCTCAGGGCCCAGTATATGGGGATTCCGATCCCCACATATACATGGCAAAAGAGGAAGGAGGGTTTTGTCCTCGTCAACTACAACGACGCCGCCCTCTCGGCCACCGATGGGAAGATATCCAATTATCTTGGGAGGGTGGCAAACGAGATGTTCGACAACGAGAAGGAGATCTTGAGGGGCCTGTACAACTGCTACAGCAAAAAGACAACGGTAAAAAGGGAGATGACAGAAGGCTGTGATCTTCTCGGGGAGGGAAGGTGTCTCGCGGTTAGCTATACCTACGTTCCCCCCGACCTCGCTTTGCTCCATACCGAGGACATCACCGGGCGCCTTCGCACCGAGGAGGTGTTAAAGGAGAGCGAAGGGAGAAACGCCGCCCTGTTGAAGGTCCTTCCCGATATCGTCTTTCGCAATTCAGTGGACGGTCAATGCCTGGACTTTCACTGCACCGATTCCGAATACCTCCTGATGAGGCCGGAGGAAATCGTAGGGAAGCGGATTGACGAGATACTGCCCGAAGACCTGAGCGACAGGTTTATGAGCTCCATCAAAGGCTGTCTCAAGAGCGGAGAGGTTAAGGCCATTGAATGTCGGATGCCTACGCTTGTAAAGGGGGCCAAGGACTTTGAGGTCAGGATGGCGGTGAGCGGAGAGAACGAGGCCTTGACCATCTTGCGCGACATTACCGAGGTGAAGAGACTCGGCAGGATATCGAGGGTTAAGAGCATAATTACGGAACAGGTGACCGACGCCGTAATCATAACCGATACCGATCTGAAAATTATCCACGTTAACCGTGCCGCCAAGGAGATGTACGGTTACCCGGAGGAGGAGCTTTTGGGAAAGAGCCTCGATTTGCTGGATGCCGAGCGGACGTCGGAGGGGAGCCGGGGAAAAATGTACGACAGGATATCCTCCGGCAAGATGTGGGTGGGAGAGAGGAAGAACTTGAAAAAGGACGGCACCGCCTTTGACTGCGAGTTCAAGATTTCCCCCCTGTTTGACAACGGCGGTGAGACAGTCTCCTATGTCGTGGTTGTGAGCGAAATCGCCTATCGTAATAAATGGGTGGAGAAGATTATAGGGGCGGCCAAGGAGTGGCAGTCCACCTTCGACTCCTTCTCCGACAAGATCTCGATAATCGATAGAGACCATTGTTATATAAAGGTAAACATGGCCTTCGCGAAATCCCACAAAAAGCATCCAAGGGACATAGTTGGAAAGGTCTGCTACGAGCTTGAGCACGGATTGAATGAGCCGCTGCCCGACTGCCCCCATAAGAAGGTCATCGAGACAAAAAAGCCGGTTGTATTGCAGGAGTATGATCGGGAGAGGGGGGTATATACAGAGGCGACCATATCGCCTATTTTCAACGACAACAACGATGTCATCGCCACGGTGAATTTTACAAAGGATATAACCGAGAGGAAGCTGGTCGAGCAGAAGATAAAACAGTCTCTGGATGAAAAGGAGATTCTCTTGAGGGAGGTTCATCACAGGGTCAAAAACAACCTGCAGATCATCTCTGGACTCCTCGATATGGACGGGATTAAAATGGTGGGCGGTAAAGACAGCTTCGAGCTTTTTAATGACGCCCGCTCGCGGATTCACACGATGGCCCTTATACATTCCCAGCTCTACCAGAGCGAGAGGTTTGACAAAATAAACCTTGTTAAACACACCCAAGACCTGATAAACTACATCTCCGCTGTTCATGCATCGAGACATGTAAATATAGTTCCCGTTATCGAGGACTTTGACGTTACAATTTCCGTGACCCAGGCCATTCCCTTGAGCCTGATACTGAACGAGCTGTTTACGAACGCCTACAAACACGCGTTCGACGAGGGAGAAAAGGGCACCCTCGAATGCACGATCAGGGAATCCGCCGAGGGCGTTATTACGGTTGTGGTCAAAGATGACGGTGTCGGACTGCCCGAGGGGTTTAACATCAACGAGGTCGATGGCTTGGGTCTCAGGCTTGTCAGGAACCTCGTCAGGGAACAGTTGATGGGGGATATATTTATAGAATCGGGCGATGGTGGGACTCGATTTGTAATTGAGTTTAATGCGCTCAAAGAGGAGGGCAAGTATGTCCAGGATACTGGTAGTTGATGATGAGGTTGTGATCTCGATGCAGCTTGAGGAGCGGTTGTCGTCGATGGGATACAATGTGGTGGGAAGGGCGTCTTCGGGGAGGGAGGCGGTGGATAAGGCGAAAAAGCTGAATCCGGATCTTATTCTCATGGACATCGTCATGCCGGGGGACGTGGACGGGATCGAGGCCTCCCGAATAGTGAAGCAGGACCTCGATATACCGGTTATCTTTCTTACCGCCTTTGCAGACGACGAAAATATCATGAATGCGAAGACAACGGAGCCCTTCGGGTATATCGTCAAGCCGTTTCAGGAGAGGGAGGTCAAGGCGGCGATCGAGGTGGCTCTCTACAACAAGCACGTCGGCACACAGCTGCGCCGATCCGAGCTGAAGTACCGTACGATCCTCGACAGGGCAAACGATCCGATAATGATTTTCGAGGCTTCCGACCTCGATGTAATCGAGACAAATAAAAAGGCTCAGGAGTTCTTCGGGATATCTTACGACAGGTTTATCGGGATGGACGTTTTCAGGCTCTTACCCGAGCAGGAGATAAAAAACTTCAATAAGCTGATCAAGAAGCTGATGAAAAGCAAAAAGCCGGTTCTGGAGAACTTCTTTGTTGTGGGCGATAATGGAGAAGCTGTCCCGGTTGAGGTCAGTGCGTGTACGGCCAACCTCGAGGACGAGGTGGTGATTATAGCGATATTGAGGGACATCACCAAGAGGGAGCTCGCCGACTGGGAGAAGAAGATACTGGTGGAGCTGAAGAGATCCATCGAGAAGGCAAAGAGGCTCAGCGGAATTATCCCCATCTGCGCCGCTTGCAAGAAGATCAGAGATAAGGACGGGAAATGGGTTCAACTCGAGGTGTTTATCAGGGACAACTCCGAGGCGGACTTCTCTCACGGCATCTGTCCGGACTGTAAGACAAGCTACTATTCATCCTATTAGTATATTAATATTAGAAACGGCTTGAACTTCGACAATTTTATGCAGATAATTATAGGTTGATTATTTGAATCGGCGTCGTGCACCTACGAGCTGATTTTAAAAAACATTTCCTCGGCTGGCGTATAAAATATCGTACGGCGTTTAAAGCCGTCTCCCCCCCCTTTTCCTCTGCTGATAACACGAATCGGACCTTTTAAAACCCCTTCGGTCGTGAAACAAGCCGACTTGGACTTTAATGATTTTGAATTTAATATTGAATTAATATGCGGGCGGGGATATAATTGTCTCCGTCAGGTCGATGTATAGTGCTTTACTTTATATGGACGGGTTGTTTGTCGGCCGAGTTTTTTTAAGGAGTCACGTGCGGCCGGAGAAATCCCGCCTCTCAACGATGACGGGTCTGAAACCGGAAACTTCGGGGGCCGATTCTAATGTCCAACGACAGGGGAGTTAACCGCTCTTTCGTTATAATTCTGACCACTGCTGTGGTTGCTGCGGCTCTGGCGATAAGTATCCTGGCCGTGCTGCCGGGGAAAAAATCTGTTCGCCTCCCGGGCTTTCTTGGGGACTCCGTTGGGGGGGGCGGCGGGGTAGAGGTCGACGGGTCGGTTCCGGGGGGGGATAAGGTCAACGCCCCCCTTAAGTATGTGCCGATGTTTCGGGGCGGCGCCTTCCGCACCGGCTTCTACGAAGGCCCGGGGGTCGCTCCGACCTCGGAGTTTTTGTGGAAGAGGGAGACAGGAGGTCCCCTCTATTCATCCCCCCTGGTGGTGGAGGGGCGGGTCTGTTTCGGGGGGTCGGACGGAAATATCTACGCCGTTGACGGGAGGACCGGCGACGAGCTGTGGCGCTTTCGGACGGGAGGGAAGGTATTCTCGTCGCCGGCATACGGGAAGGGGATCGTGTATGTAGGATCGGGCGACAGGGTCCTATATGCAATATCGGCCAAGGCCGGAGGTGAGGTTTATCGATTCGAGACGATGGACTGTGTAACGTCTTCTCCGGCGCTTTACGGGGGCTCGGTATTTTTTGGGAGCTGGGACGGCAACCTTTACGCAGTAAACGAAAAAAAGGCGGAGGAGCGGTGGCGCTTCAAGACCGGCGATTGGATCCTCTCGTCGCCGGCGGTGGAGTCGGGCGTGGTTTACGTGGGAAGCAACGACGACAGTCTCTACGCCGTATTGGCAAGCTCCGGGGAACTCCTCTGGCGCTTCGGGACGGGGGGTGACGTGGTCTCGTCTCCGGGTATATGTAACGGCGTTGTCTACTTCGGAAGCTTCGACGGATTTTTCTACGCCGTTGACGCGCTGGAGGGAGGGTTCGTCTGGCGCTTTCGGGCCGGGGGCGGGGTCACCTCTTCTCCCGCAATATCGAGGGGAATATCAAAGGGGGGGGTGGGCAACGGGTTGGGCGGGAAGGTCTATTTCGGGAGCTTAGACGGAAACCTCTACGCCCTCGATGCGGTGACGGGAGTAGAGGCCTGGCGGTTTACGACGGGGGGAAGGGTGGTCTCGTCGCCGGTGGTATTAGGCGGAACGGTACTCTTCGGGAGCGACGACGGCTGCCTCTACACCCTTGAGGCGGAGACGGGGAGTCTCCTTTCCAAGCTAAAGGTCGGCGGCGCCGTGAAGGCATCTCCCGCCGTGGTGAGAACGGATTCAGGTTTTGCCGTCTATTTCGGCGGTGACGACGGCTTCCTCTACGCGGTCAGGTAGCACAATTGCCGGCCGAATCTCTTGGATGTCGGTTTCTTTTTCAAGAAAACGGCCGTCTTATACAGGTATATATGCTGTTTTTATATCTAAACTTTTTTGGCAAAAATATGCGCTTTTTGCTATTATATCTTAAGTTATAGGCTATAACTAATAATTAGAAATAGCGTTTTTGTAACAGGGGGGATCATGGCACGGAAGCGAATAGGCAATTACGAAATTTTGGAAGAGATAGGCGAGGGGGGAATGGGGATCGTCTACAAGGCGAAGCAGAAGGGGCTCGACAGGGTCGTGGCCCTCAAGGTTCTGCTGCCCAATCTCTCCAGGAAGAAAAGCTTTGTGGAGCGCTTCATGCGGGAGGCGAGAAACGCCGCCAAGCTCGACCACCCGAATATAGTGACAATCTTCGAGGTGGGGACAGACAAGGATTCCTATTTTTTCTCGATGAAGTTCGTGGAGGGCGAGGACCTGGCGGATATCCTGTTGAAGGGCCCCCTCCCCTTGAAGGATGCGGTGGATCTGACATGCCAGATTGCGGACGGCCTCTCCCACGCCCATCAGATCGGCGTGATCCACCGGGACATCAAGCCGGCGAATATTATCGTGGATAAAAAAAAGAGGGCGGTCATAACCGACTTCGGGATTGCAAGGGCCGCCTGGGAGGAGAAGCTCACGGTCACCGGCCAGTCGATCGGTACGATAGAATATATGAGCCACGAGCAGTTCGAGGGGAGCTCAAACCTCGATCAGAGGACCGATGTCTACTCGCTGGGGGCGACCCTCTACCGAATGATCACGGGCGCCTCCCCCTACCCGGGGGATACCACCCAGGAGGTCATGTACAAGAAGATCAAGGGGGACTATCCGGCGCCGACCGAGGTAAATCGATCCCTCCCCCCCTGGGTAAACGGCGTGGTTGCAAAGGCGATGGAGCAGAGTCGTAATAAACGGTTTAAAACCGCAAGCGAGTTTGCCGAGGCCTTAAAGGCCGGACTCGCGGGCGAGCTGCCGGAGGAGATGTACAAAACCCCCAAGGCTAAAGCCGCGGATCTGGAATCGAAGGATGAGCCGGTACCCGTAAGGGATGAGAAGACGATCGTGTCATCGAAAGGTGGAGCGGGTGCGGCGGCCGAGGCGACCGGTGAGATGAAAAAACCGGACATAAAGGGTGAGAGTATGGCGATAGTGGCCGTCGGTATCGGCGCCCTCCTGTTCCTCGTTATTGTGGGTGTGGTTCTCGGTCTGGTCGTAAAGTTCTATTTCAAGGATGGTACGGATGCCCCGGCCGTATCCACACCGGATGCGGTGCCGCCGGTGGAGGACCCGATGGCCACAGAGGAGCCGGTTAAGCCAACAGCTCCGAAGCCGGCTCCCGCCCCGGAGCCCTCCCCGAGATACGGATACATCACCGGCGACAGGGTCAACATCAGGTTGGGCCCGGGGGTGAACAGCAACGTCGTTGCAAAGCTCAACAAGGGGGACGGCATAACCATTCTCGACAAGAAGCTGTCCGGGAGTGAAAACGAGGGAAAGCTCTGGTACAAGACTACGGTAAGACTCGACGGCGGCGGTGGAAAGACGCTCAACAAGGGCCACGCCGTTACGGTCTTGAGAGAAAGCGGCTCCGAATACTACGTGAGATTCAGGATAACAGAAAAGAACATGACCTACTACGGTTACGTCAACAAGGGAAGCGTGAAGCTCTTCACCGATGACTACTGGTACAAGATCGAGACTCCCGGTGGAACCACCGGGTGGGTGATCGACGACTACGTCAACGTTACGGATTGGCGATAGAGTAAACTGAGTAAACTCAAAAATGGTGGATAATATGACTTTTAAGATAAATAGCAGTGGTGAACTGGAGGGAAGAAGAGGGAGAAGGACTTTCCCACGCATTGGGATTTTGGTTCTCTCCATTTTTCTCCTTTCCCTCATTTCGGGCCTTAATGTGTACGGGGAGACGGGGAAAAAGCCGGGAGTCAAGGTCGTGCCGTCCTCGAGCGTGGGACAGGTAAACGGCATGGGCATATCCCCCGCAATGATGCCGTCGGTCTCGGCGGAGGTCGCCTTGGTAAGCGCCTGTGGTGCTTACACAAAAGAGAGGGGAGCCGATATTTTGGGGATTGTTAAAGAGAGATTGACGAGGGCGGGGATCAAGGTCAGAGACGACGACACGGTAAGACCCATGTCAGTTCCCATATGGCGCTTTAAGACCTACATCCACTACTACCCCGGCGACGAGGCCGCCTTAAACTCCGTCGTTAAGGCACTGGGGGTGGGTGAGGGAGTGAGCGACAACACCCTCATCAAGGGATATATGAAGGTCATCCTCGGCATCGACGCCGTCTCGAAGCTCCTGCCCGGGGGGAGCGGTGGGTCGTCAATATACCTGTTAAACGGTACCGGCAGGGAAGACGCCGCGGCCTCCTTTCTGGAGGACCTCTCCGCCGAGGCTCCGGAGATCGGCGACGTCAAGGCCTTCGGGACGGGAAAGGGTATGGGTGGTGCGGCCGAGACCACCCTGGTCTACTACCCGGAGGGCATGGAGGAGACCGCTCGGAAGCTGGTCGAGGTCCTCGGGATTGGAAGGGCCGTTGGGCTGAACGGGGGGGATATCTTCATCGTACTGGGTCCCGATTACTCCGAGGAGAGTTTCAAGGCCGTGCCTGACTGGGAGCCGAATCCGAACGAGACTTATAGCGTTATTATATACAAGACCAAGTACATCATGGAGGTTTTGGATTCAACGGGAGCCGTAGTCTGTGAATTTCCGGTCTCGATAGGCAAAAACCCCGACCTCGCCGACAAGAAGATGGTCGGGGATTCCCGCACCCCGGAGGGGGATTTCACCGTCTCCAACATCCACGGCAGCTCCGACTGGCGCTTCAAGAATATAGAGCTCGCCTACGGCCCATATTTCATTAGGCTGAAGACGCCCGGCTGGACGGGAATCGGGATTCACGGGACGAACGAGCCGTATCTCCTCGGGGCGCCCGTCTCCCACGGGTGCATTCGGCTCAACAGCAGGAATGTCGTGAAGCTCAGAAATGCGGTAAAGGTGGGGACAAGGGTCAAGATCGTCCACTGATGGCGGCATCGGCTCGACGGTAATTTTTTTGGGGGGGGATGGGGAGAGTTGTGTCTAAACTTAATATTTGGGGCTGTTTGATAAACGGAAACGGTGGGAGAGGAGTGGGGGGTATCCAAAAAGGATAAAATATGGCGGCAGATAAAGAGATAAGGGTAAGGGCGGCGGCCCTGACCGACGTCGGCAGGGTCCGGGAGAGAAACGAGGATAACTACTTTATCATGGCGATCGGGCCCGAGGATGTACGTCCGCCCGGGGTGAGGGCCGTTGCCGTCGTGGCGGACGGCATGGGGGGACACGTCGGGGGGGAGGTCGCCAGCGGCACCGCCGTGAAGCTCATAGGGGGCTCGTTTGTCACGGAGGACGGCTGGGGATTGTCGAGGTTCGGCGACAACATCGTTGACGCCATTGTCAACCTCATAGGTGAGGCGGACAGTCGCATCAGGTCCCTGGCCCGGGGGGGGGAGAAGCCCCCGGGGACCACCCTTACCGCCGCCTTCGTCATCGGAAACAGCGCCTATATAGGACACGTAGGGGACAGCAGGGCCTACGTCATAAGGGGCAGGACAATAAAGGCAGTGACCGAAGACCACTCCCTTTTGGGAGAGCTTATAAGAAATGGAAAGATCAATCCGAAAGACGCCGGGAGCTTCGAGGGGAAGAACGTCATCACGAGGGCTCTCGGTGCGGGAAGCAAAACCAAGATCGATATGCCGGTCAGGGTCGATTTGACGGGCGGAGACGTTCTCCTGCTGTGCTCCGACGGTCTCTGGGACCTCGTCTCCGATGAGGAGATACTGGGGGCGATTCACCATGAGAGTCGGCTCAACGGGGGACTCAAGTGGCTCGTCGACCGCGCAAACGAGAGGGGCGGCCACGACAACATCACCGTTGCGGCGCTAGAGTTCGGGCGCCTGAGGAGGGACCGCAGATTCGGCGGGACGCTGATCGGCATAGGCACGGAACCTCCCATGAGCGGGAAGGCGCCGGGAGACCGCATTCAAACGGGCCACGGTGCAGGGAAGGCGGGCATAAACACCCCCGCCGTTGTAGCCCTTACTACGTTTGGACTGGTTTTGACCATTTTGATGTTCGTGGGATTTTGGTATGCCGTCGGAGCGCTCATCGGTCTGATCAAGGGGAAGACCGGGGATGTTCAGGGATCAGAAAACGGGGTGGAGATGGTGGTCCCCGAAAAGGGGCGCGACGGGGGTGGGGAGGATAAGGGCGGTGTGAGGGAGAAGAAAAAACAGAAAATCGAGATGGAAAAGAGCAAAGAGACCAAGGAGAAGAAAAAGCAGCCGATTACAAACCTCCCCAAAGGCCAGATCTGATTTAGGAGGATTTACCACCCGCCCTTACAAATCCAGCGTTAATTTTCCGTCGCACGTAGAAGGCAGAGAGGGGAAGTACTCTCTAAATTCTCATTTGGACTTCAAATCCGACTCCATCCTGTCGACCCTCTCCACAAGGGAATTCCTCCATTTTCGCTCACCCTTGACTAATTCGTTGAGCTCCCTCAAATTGCCCAGCTCGGCCTCCATCTCCAGGGCCTTCAGCGTAATGTCTAAATATTCGAGGGCGATGTTTGTGACCATTAGCTGTTTGCGGTAGAGGATGCTCTCCGCCGTCATCTCGTCGACGGCGTTTCCGATCAGCATCGGCCCCGGTGCGGCGAAGAAGACCGTAATGTGGATCGGCATATAGATAATCAACAGGATGATCGAGAATCTGAAGAGCTTGAGTCCCATGATACCCCCCGTTTCCGTTTTTAATCGATGAATTTAAGAAATGTTTATTGTTGTTCTGATTCTACGG
>CAZIWT010000130.1:0-10384 GCA_964542895.1 uncultured Thermodesulfobacteriota bacterium | reverse complement strand
AAGCCGACTTGGGGAACTCGGCTTGAAAAAGAGAAAAATATGATAACTAAAACAAATCTTTCAATATTAAAGGATTATGATTATGAAACTCGATTTTAAAAAGACCTTTCTAATCGGGCTCGGATTTTTCGGAGTCTCCATAATCTGGATGGTCTACAATACGCTTGTTCCCCTGATACTTGAGAAATACATCGCATCGGCGACAATAATAGGGCTCTTTATGACATTTGACAACATCCTTGCCGTCACCGTCCAGCCCATCATCGGCGCGGTCAGCGACAAGACCAAGACAAGGATAGGCAGGCGTATGCCCTACATACTTATCGGCGCACCTATTGCCGCTCTTTTCTTTATCTTTATCCCGCTTGCAGAGATTTTCTGGATACTGATATTGGCCATCGTTATGATGAACCTATTCATGGCGCTTTACCGCTCCCCCGTCATAGCGCTTATGCCGGATGTCACCCCATCTCCTCTGAGGAGCAAGGCGAACGGGATTATCAACTTCATGGGCGGTGTTGGAGCGATCATTGCCACCCTCATCGGGGGCCGCCTGTTTGACATGAATCATGAACTCCCCTTTTCCGGTGCCGCGGTGATCCTGGTTGCCGCTGTAATTCTCCTCTACTACACGGTTAAGGAGCCGAAAGAAATTCCAAAAGAAAAAGGAGAAGACTTTACATGGAAACTGGTTAGAATCTCCTCCATCGCCATTGTCTTTGGGCTTATTACCTATTTCACATTCAATTCATTGGGATTGATGGGAGATCTATTTGCAAGGCTCTTTAGTTCGGCATATCAAGGATATATCCTCGTTTCCCTTGTTGTCTTTACCGGTATCGTGTTCTTTTTCCTGTTCAGGATGGTTGAAAAAAGCGCGATCTTTATCTTCCTCGCCATCTTCTTCTGGTTCTTCGGCTACAACGGTGTAGAGACCTTCTTTACCCTCTACGGCAAGCACACGCTCGGACTGGGAACGGGGACGACTACCCAGATTCTCTCAGTTTTCATTGTATCCTTTATTCTCTTCTCCATCCCCAGCGGATACTTCGCCACGAAGTTCGGAAGGAAAAAGACGATCATCGGGGGACTTGTCGGGATGACCGTCTTCATAGGGGCCCTGGCTTTTACAACTAATGTGACTTTCGTGTATATAATAATGTTCCTCGGCGGCATCTCGTGGGCGGCTATAAATATCAACTCCATAGCGATGATCTGGGACATTTCCACAGAGGAGATGTTGGGGTTGTACACCGGCCTCTACTACTTCTTCTCCATGCTTGCGCAGACCGTCTCTCCCCCCATCATCGGGATAGTAAAAGACAGGACGGGAGAATACCAGTCGATGTTTTATGTCGTCCCCTTCTTCTTCTTGGCGGCTCTCATCATGATGCTATTTGTTAAAAAGGGCGAGGCGAAGGAGATGACCACGGCCGAGATGATGGAGCAGGTGGAGGTGTAGGTATATGGCGGATAAAACCGTAAAGCTGACCACAGACGAGGTCCAGTATGTGACCAAGCTCTCGAGGCTCATCATGACCGATGACGAGGCGAAGGAGATGGCCAGGACCCTAAACGACATCCTAGTGTACATGGAAAAGCTGGGGGAGCTCGACACGTCCGGCGTCGAGCCGATGACCCACGCCATACCGAACGAGAACGTGATGAGGGAAGACGCCCTGAAGCCCTTTACGGACACAAAGGAGATACTGAAAAACGCCCCGGACTCGAAGGGGGCCTTCTACCGGGTCCCGAAGGTGATCGAGTAAGCGGACTTCGCCGTTGCGCGGGAGGGATTGAGAACCCTACATTTGTGGTAGCGACATTTGTGGTAGGTAGATATAACAACAATACAAGTTTAAAACAAACGGCCCGCCCCCCTAAAGCCCTAAAAAATATGCGGCAGGGGGCGTGGGCCGTTCGAGTTGTCAACAACAATAATTGAGTAAGGCATAAGGATGGATTATTTTCCCCTGACGATGAGCGAGACCACCGACCTCTACAGGAGCGGCAAGGCGAGCGCCGAAGACGTGGTAAAGAGCGTCCTCGCAAGGATAGAGGAGGTGGACGAGAAGCTGAACGCCTACATCAGGGTCACGGAAGACCTGGCCTTGAAGAGGGCTATCGAGGCGGACAAGAGGATCAAGTCGGGGGATATAACGCCGCTCACCGGCATCCCGATCGCCGTGAAAGATCTCATCTGCACCAGGGGGATCCCCACCACCTGTGGGTCGAAGATCCTCGAGAACTACATACCGCCCTATAACGCAACCGTGATAGAAAAGCTCGACTCCCAGGGGGCAATAATCATAGGGAAGACGAACATGGACGAGTTCGCCATGGGATCGTCCACGGAGGCATCCTTTTTCGGCGCAACAAGAAATCCTCACAACCTGGACTACGTCCCCGGCGGCTCCAGCGGCGGGAGCGCCGTCGCCGTGGCGGCCGACCTCTGTATAACAGCCCTCGGCTCAGACACGGGGGGCTCGATAAGACAGCCCGCCTCATACACCGGGATAGTGGGATTGAAGCCCACCTACGGCAGGGTAAGCCGCTACGGGCTCGTGGCCTACGCCTCCTCCCTCGACCAGATAGGGCCTCTGGCCAAGGACGTCACCGACGCGGCGGTACTCTTAACCGCAATCGCCGGGCACGACCCGAGAGACTCCACCTCCCTTAATATCGACGTCCCCGATTACACCGAGTTTCTGACCGGGGAGGTCAAGGGACTCAAGGTCGGGGTGCCGAAGGAGTACTTCGGGGAAGGGCTCGATCCCGAGGTGGGAAAAAGGATCATGGAGGGGGTGGAAACCTTGGAGAAGGGTGGCGCGGAGGTTATCGAGGTGAGCCTTCCCCACGCCGAGTACGCCCTGGCGTCCTACTACATCATCGCGCCGTCCGAGGCGAGCTCGAACCTCGCCAGATACGACGGCGTCAGGTACGGCTACAGGGAGTCCTCGCCGGACGATGGAATGATAGAGATGTTCAGAAAGACGAGGTCGGCGGGCTTCGGCTGGGAGGTCAAGAGGAGAATAATGCTGGGGACCTACGCCCTCTCCTCCGGCTACTACGACGCCTATTATAAAAAAGCCCTGCAGGTAAGGAGGCTAATCAGAAACGACTACGACGAGGCCTTCAAAAAGGTTGACGTCATCGCCGGCCCCGCCGCCCCGGCACCGGCCTACAAGATCGGGGACAAGATCGAAGATCCGCTGTCCATGTACCTCGTTGACATCTACACCGTAACGGCAAACCTGACCGGAATTCCGGGGATCTCCGTCCCCGCGGGATTGAGCAAAGCGGGACTTCCCATAGGGCTTCAGCTTCTGGCAAAGCCGCTGAACGAGGGGGCCATCCTCAGGGCGGCGTACTACTTCGAGCGGAACCGGACGGTTAAGACGCCGAAGCCGAAGCTTTGATTCCCTTCACATTCCTTATTATCGGGCTGAATATATTCGGGTAGGGCGGCGTTTTTAGGCGTTGTTATATATGACAACATCACGAAGCAAAACGGTCTATTTATCTATAAGTTCCACTTTCTTGTAGAACAGCTCATTGCCGATCAAATCCCCGGATACAGAAACCCTCTTGTCTATATGTTCCTGAAGTACCGGATCTTCCTTCCACAAAATAGCGTTTTTATGCAGGTGGATCTCATCTCCCCCGTCTGCCCTGAGATAATACTCCGGGCCTTCCGATTTCGTCCCTACCCTCTCAATTCGTGAAAACAAAAAGCCTACATGCGTCTCAACTTCGTTTTCACCGTTTTCGGCGACGCTGCAAAAACCGACCGTGCATCTATATCCCTTGATAAAGTCAGGCATGCCGTCTCGACCGCTCAGGCCCTGTTTCATATCTCCGCCGTAAAGACCTCCCGCAAGGCCCAATGGGAGACACAGGGCAACAAGGGTAATTAACACGGGTAAAAAAGGCGAGAAAAGTCTTCTTCTATCCATCAGTTGCCCCTAAATATTCTTCAAAAAAACATAATATGCTTACCTAAGAGAAATGTTTTTTAAACATCCCCAAAGCATGTCTTATTTATGACTCCAAAATTCCCAAAGGAGTCCGACCTCAACAAACCGACAAAATCGGACCTTCAGGCCTACATCCCCCGCCCGTCGAAGACCTCCTTTGCGATAAAAAGCCCGTTTAATGCGGCGGGAAATCCCGCGTAAACGGCCATTTGTATCATCACCTCGATTATCTCCGTTTTCGTGCACCCGACGTTCAACGCCCCGTGGACGTGAACCTTCAGCTGGGGGGCCGCCGTCCCCAAGGCGGTCAGGGCCGCCAGCGTGGCTATCTCCCTCGATTTCAGATCCAATCCCGGACGGCTGTACACGTCCCCGAAGGGAAACTCTATCAACAGGTCGGCGAACTCCGGGGAGATATCCTTAAGAGCCTGGACAACTTTCTCGCCCTGTTCCCCGTCGATCTCCGCAAGCTTTTCCCATCCAATTTTATACCTATCAGATTTCATAATTTCTCACTCCTCTGTTAAACCACCGGAGAAACGCTCCAGCTTAAAACTTCGAGCGCTGATTTACCTCGATCAATTTGTTGGCAAACGCTATATTATATGAGCCGACAAATACCCGGTCAACAAAAAAGGGGTTTCCCTTCTATCCGCTCAATATTGGAATCTTTTTTTTAAATCCCCGTTTTCCCAGCCTATTTAATTAAAAAGATTTAACCTGCGAAAATGAAAAAAGGATAACATTTACCTTGTTTATCTGATATAATCCGAATCTAATTTTATTTACCTCGATATCTTAACCATGAATTACACAGCGGTAATCGGCCTCGAAGTACACGCCCAGCTTTTGACCACCTCAAAGATATTCTGCGGGTGCTCAGCCGAGTTCGGGGCCGAGCCGAACACCCATATATGTCCCGTCTGCACCGCCCAGCCGGGCGTCCTTCCGGTCCTCAACAGGAGCGTGGTGGAGTTCGGAATTAAAACCGCCCTGGCGACCCACAGCGAGATAGCCCCCTTCGGCCAGTTCGCCAGGAAGAACTACTTCTATCCCGACCTCCCTAAGGGCTACCAGATTTCCCAGTACGAGTTCCCCCTCTCAAAGGGGGGGTATATCGAGATCGAGACGAACGGAAGCCAAAGGAAGATCGGCCTCACCCGCATCCACATGGAGGAGGACGCGGGAAAGCTTCTCCACGACGAGACGGCGCCCGTATCTTACGTCGACCTCAACCGTACGGGGGTCCCCCTTCTGGAGATCGTCTCGGAGCCGGATATCAACACCCCGGCGGAGGCGGGGATGTACCTCAGGAAGCTGAGGAGCATACTGCGCTACATCGGCGTCTGCGACGGCAACATGGAGGAGGGGAGCTTTCGGTGCGACGCCAACGTCTCCGTCATGCCGAAAAACGCCGTGGAGTTAGGAACGAGGGCCGAGCTGAAAAACATGAACTCCTTCAGGAACGTCGAGCGCGCCCTCGAATACGAGATCAAAAGGCAGATCGAGGTCCTCGAAGAGGGGGGAAGCGTAATTCAGGAAACCCGCCTCTGGAACGACTCTAAAAATATCACTGAATCCATGCGGGGAAAGGAGGAGGCGCACGACTACCGCTACTTCCCGGACCCGGACCTCGTTTTTATGAAAATTGACGCGGACTGGATAAAGGAGGTCAAGGGAAGTCTTCCGGAGCTTCCCGACGAGAAGGTCAAGAGGTTCATAGACGACTACAAGCTCCCGGCCTACGACGCCTCCGTCCTGACGGCGGAGCGGGCCACGGCGGACTACTTCGAGAGGGTCGTCAAAAGCGGCGCAAACCCGAAGCTCGCCAGCAACTGGATCATGGTGGAGCTGATGAGGGAGCTAAAGGAAACCAAAGCCGATATAGAGGACTCCCCCATATCCCCGGAGGCCCTCTCGGAGCTGATCGGGCTTATCGAAGACAACACGATCAGCGGGAAGATAGCCAAGGAAGTCTTCATCGATATGTACCAAACAAAGAAGGGCCCCGGCCAAATCGTAAAGGAAAAGGGCCTCGAGCAGATAACCGACACAGGCAAGATAGAGGAGATCGTCAAAAAGGTTCTTTCCGAGAACCAGAAAGAGGCGGCCGACTACAGAGCGGGAAAGGAACAACTTCTGAAATTCTTTGTCGGTAGAATTATGAAGGAGACGAATGGAAAGGCGAACCCCCAGATCGTAAACGAAATCCTGAGGGATCAACTGAAAAAGTAGCACGCATCTCATTGAACTAAAATTGTTGTCGATATTCACTCGTTTTTTAGGGGGGGGCGATAAACCAAGGGAATGTTGGAGGCTGGAAAAAGGGGGAAAACGGAGGAGATGAGAGGTGGATGGGGCAAGGTGTTGGGTTGGGCGATGAGATGGATGGGGCAGGATTTTGAATAAGAGACAAGATTTATGTACAAGACGGCAATAAAAGGAAAAAATAAGAAGAGACTGAACAGTAAAGAGAAAAAGATATTGTTGTATCTTTCTGCTTTCTTTGTCGTTGTTCTGTCATCTTTTTTTCTCACCGCCTTTTTTATACCCAAGATGTTGGACACCAAAGCTTACCGGGAGAGCCTCGAGGAATGGCTGTCATACGAGTTTGCGCGGGATGTAACGGCAAGGGATATCGACATCAAGCTGATCAACGGATCAAAAATCGTCCTGAAGGACGTGTCCATCGATGACGATCCTGCCTTTTCGGAGGAGCCGTTTCTCAAAGCGAAAGAGGCCGTTCTCTCCATAAGGTTTTTCCCAATAATTAAAAGGAATCTTGTGGTCACCGGGATTACCTTTGTCGGGGCGGAGTTGACCATCATCGAGAATGAAGCAGGAGAATATAACACGTCATCCCTCGGCAGCGGGATTTATAAGGATTACAACCGCGACAGCGCCGTCTCGTCCGACCGGTCGGATATAACAAAGTCCCCCCTGAAAAAGAAGAGCGCGGAGATCGAGAGAATCGCCTTTAACGACGCCACGGTTAGCTTAAATAGAATCGGAGCTGACGATATCCTAGTTGAGGCCCTGAGGTTGAAGGAAGCGGATATTACCTTGAGCGACCTTAAGCTCCAAGATAAAGGCCTCCTCTCGAATATTATCTCGAAGAGCGGTGAAACGAGAGTCGAGCGCTCCGATATATTCACCCTTTTTCGATCTTCGACGTTGCCGTTATCCGGCAAGTTGAGCCTCGATATACCCTTCGGGGTCTTCTTCGACTCCCCCTTCGAGGATTTGACTCTGACCGCCACGATCAAAGACAATGTCTTCAAGGTGGACGAAGTCGACCTAAAGCTCTTCGGCGGGATGGTGAGGTCAAAAGGCTTTGTCGACCTCTCCGGCAAGACTCCCGAGCTGGTCGTCAACGGCTCGATCTCGGGTGTGATGGCCAACAAACTGATCGGGATCGTGTGCAAAGACGATGAAACCTTTTTCGGCAAGACCACCTTCGAGGGTACGTTTACCGGCAAGGGTAAAACGATAGACGAGATGAGGTGCAATCTTTCCGGAGAGGGGATATTCAGGATCGAAGACGGAATAATTCCCGCCTTCAGTATGCGCACCGAGCTCCTCTCCCTGGGCCTCATACCCAGGTCCGACCTGCCTGAGGACCTCGATACCCGGTTTACGATAATCGGCGGGAGCTTCCTCCTCTCGGAGGGCGAGTTCAAGACATCGACCATCATCCTGAAGTCATCGGAGTGGGATGCGTTCGCCCGGGGATCCCTGGACATGGACGGTCAAATCGATGTCATGGGAAACATCTTCCTCACCGATTCGATGGCATTGGAGTTAAAAACGGAGTACATTCCCTCCTTGATTCGGGATACTGCGGGGAGATTCTCCATCCCGTTCAAGATAACGGGGAACCTGCAGAATCCCGAGTTCCTGCTGAGGCCCAAGTTCCTGATGAAAAAGAACGCCGACGAGATATTTGAAGACTTCAAGAGGGAGCTGGAGAAGCAGAACAAGGAAGAGTACTCGATAAAATTTATCATATTTGAATAGTCTATTTCCATCCCTATGTCGTTTTGGACGATAAGATGGCTTGGCAACGCCGTCGAGATATTAGATCAAACCCTCCTCCCACAAAAAGAGACCTATATCACCCTTAAAAACCCGAACGACCTGGTTGAGGCGATCAAAAAGCTCAGGATACGGGGCGCTCCCGCCATAGGCGTCGCGGCGGCGATGGGAATCGCCCTGGGCGCAAAACAGATAAGATATTCCAACCTTGAAGATTTTGTCGCCAAATTGACCGGTATCGCGGATCTCATCGCCTCCTCCCGCCCGACGGCCAAAAACCTCTTCTGGGCGGTAGACAGGATGATGGCGGTTGCAAAAAAGGCCGGGGTGGACCCAAAAGAGATAACAGCCGAGCTCGAGAGGGAGGCTCTAAAGATATATGATGAGGATATCGAAACCAACAGAAAGATAGGCCAAAACGGCGCCTCCCTCCTGAAGTCGGGGGAAACCGTAATGACCCACTGCAACGCCGGCGCCCTGGCCACGGCGGGATACGGCACGGCCCTCTCGGTTGTCAGGTGGGCGGTCGAGGAGGGAAAGGATATCAAGGTAATCGCAACGGAGACAAGGCCCCTCCTTCAGGGGAGCAGGCTCACCGTCTGGGAGCTGACGGCCGACAATATTGATGTAACGCTCATCACAGACAACATGTGCGGCTGCGTAATGAGGGGGAAAAAGGTAAACAGGGTAATCGTGGGCGCGGACAGGATTGCGGTAAACGGTGACGTGGCAAACAAGATCGGCACCTACACGCTTTCCGTCGTCGCCCGGGAGAACGATTTGCCGTTCTTCGTGGCCGCCCCCGTCTCCACTATAGACCCGGATGCGAAGAGCGGTAAGGACATCCCCATCGAAGAGCGCGACCCGAACGAGGTAAGGCGGTTCATGGGCAGGGCCTCTACGCTGAAAGATGTCAAAGTATTCAACCCCGCTTTCGACGTAACACCCAATCATCTCGTGGGCGGCATAATCACCGAAAGGGGAATTCTCTATCCCCCCTACGATGCGAGCATAGGTAAAATTATCGAGGAAGCCTGAACACCGTAAGCATCCTTTTGATCATATAAATAGATTGATCGCCTCTACAGACGTCCGTTGACCTAAAAAACGACTCCAGAATTACCATATTTTACTATTTTCCCAGGGGAAAATAACACTTTTTCCCCAATTTAAAGATAAAAGTAAATAAATGTCTTGAAAATTTACAAAAAATCCTTTATTATATTTACTAGTTGCGTATCGTTTTGTTTTTTTTATTTCTCTAAGTGGACCTCTGCCAATTTTTCTTTTGAGCTGGCTAAAAAACAAAATATTTATGCGGTTTCCCTTTGTGAAAGCAAAGGGGAGAAGGGTGAGAAGTGAAGGGAAGCCCCTACCGACCCCAAAGACCGTAATCCTATCGAGGGATAAACATCCCATCTCCAGAAAGAACATCGATCAGAATGCTCTGAAGGTGTTGTATCGACTGCACAACCACGGCTACAAGGCCTACCTCGTTGGCGGAAGCGTCAGGGATCTATTGATAGGGAGAAAGCCGAAGGACTTCGACATTGGAACCGACGCCACCCCCAGGGAGATCAAGCGCCTTTTCGCAAACAGTCTTATTATCGGGAGAAGGTTCAAGATCGTCCACATAAGATTCAAAGGAAACAGCATAATCGAAGTTACTACATTCAGGAAAAAGAGCGAAGAGGAGAAATCACAGAAAGGACTTCCTACCTTGAAGGATAATACCTTTGGCACATCCGTGGAAGACGCCTTCAGAAGGGACCTTGCCATCAACGGTCTCTTCTACAATATCGCCGACTTTACGGTAATCGATCACGTAGGAGGTATAAAGGATATTGAAGATGGAATAGTAAGGGTGATAGGCGATCCCGAGGAGCGATTTACCGAAGACCCGGTCAGGATTACCCGCGCCATTCGCCACAGCGCCCGTACCGGCTTTACCATCGAAAAAGAGACCGAAAGGGCCATCAGGAAGATGTCTGACAGCATCGCCCTTTGCTCCTCCCATAGGATTCAGGAAGAGATACTGAAAGATCTGAGAAGCGGATACTCCAAAGAGGCCTTCAGGCTTTTCAGGGAATATGGCATCCTGAAAGTCCTTTTTCCTTATATCTGCGAGTCGATCGAAAACACGGACATAACCGAAGAGATGGTCTTAAAAGCCCTGGGCCTTCTGGATAATCTCGTTATATCCGGGGTTGAGCCCTCGGTTCCATTCCTTCTCGCCGTCCCGATGATACCATCGACAATAACATATATAGACAAGACCGTTTCAAAAAGCAACGGGGACGGAATAGATATCCCGAGGCTGATTCACACACATCTCTTTGAATCAGATCGGAAGAGCACACGTCTGAACTCCA